>JAICMS010000114.1 GCA_025929075.1 Propionibacteriales bacterium | reverse complement strand
GAAACCCCCGACGCCAGTCGGACGAGTCGGCGTACCCGGCATTCGTCCGACCCGTGAAGCGGGAAACCCCCGACGCCAGTCGGACGAATCACCCCAGCCACGATTCGTCCGACCCGCGAAGCGGGAAACCCCCGACGCCATTCGGACGAGTCGGCGTACCCGGCATTCGTCCGACCCGCGGGGCGGGGACCCTGCGACACCAGCCGGAGGAGTGACGAGAGGCAGGACGAGTCGGCTGGTTGCATCCCGGCTGAAAGACTGGCCGGGTGATCAGCGAAGCGGATCGGGCCTACTGGGATGTCGAGTCGGAAAGGTTCGACGACGAACCTGATCACGGGCTTCGCAACCCAGACGTCGCAGCCACCTGGAGCGAGCTCTTGGCGAACGTGTTGCCCCAGCCGCCAGCACGGGTGGCGGATCTCGGCTGTGGCACCGGCTCGCTAGCCGTACTCCTCGCCGTCGACGGTTACCAGGTCGACGGCGTGGACTTTGCCCCCGCGATGGTTGTGCAGGCTCGGGCCAAGGCGGCGACGGCAGATCGGGTCGCATCCCGGGTGTCGGTGGTCGTCGGCGACGCGGGCGCTCCGCCGTTGCGTGATGGCGAGTACGACGTCGTGCTGGTCAGGCACGTGACCTGGGCGCTGCCTGACCGGGCCGGAGCCTTTCAGCGCTGGCGCCATCTGCTCAACCCCGGCGGACGACTGGTCCTGGTCGAGGGTTTCTGGTCGACAGGCGCTGGTCTCCACGCCGACGAGCTCGCCGCCGCGGTGAGCGAATCCTTCCTCGACGTACGGGTTCGCCATCTCAGCGATCCTCGGCTCTGGGGCCGGACTACCACCGACGAGCGCTACCTGCTCACCGCACGGCGCGATTGACGAAACCGGGAGGACACCAGAGTGAACGACAATCGCAGGGCGTTCTTGGCCGCGGCGGGGACAGCAGTCGCGTTGCTGGGTCGCCAGGAAGTCGCAGCCAACTGGGGGCGGCCGAGCGCGTTGGCGGAGTGGTCGGTGGGTGGGGTCGCCGCCCATCTGGCCAACCAGATCCACAGCACCCGGGCCGCTCTCGAGTCTCCCTCCGGCGACGGACCGCTGGTGCACGTCTCCGACCACTACGCCCGCGCTCAGTGGCCCAAGGAAGACGTTCACGGCGAGGTGAACTCCTCGATCCGGGCGAGCGCCGACCAGATCGCGGCCGACGGACCTGCTGAGTTGGTTCGCCGTACGACGGCCGCTCTGGGCCAGGTCGCCGATTTGCTCGAGCAGACCGAGCCGGACCAGCCGATCTTCATCGCCTGGCAGGGCTGGTCGCTGCCTTTGTGGGAGTTCTTGATCACCCGGATGATGGAGATCGCCGTCCACTCCGACGACCTGGCAGCAAGCGTGGGAGTCGACGCTCCGGTGCTGCCGGCCGAGGTGCTCGAACCGGTGCTGACCCTGCTCACCGACCTCGCCGTCAAGCGCCACGGCCAAGCAGCGGTCCTCCGCGCCTTGACCCGCCGCGAGCGAGCCCCGGAGTCCATCACCGCCTTCTAAGCGCTCCGATTCGGAGCGAAGCGGGTGACTGACCGACAGGACAGTGTGACCGGCGGCCGAGTGCCCAGGAACGCTCCAGATCATGGCGGTCAGTGGAAGCAGGCGGCCGGCGGCCGAAGGCGGACGATCGCGACGAGGCGATCCCGGTGGTAGTCGGCGTACGCCGACCCCCTAGCGAAAACCACGTTGCCGAGATACGCCAGATCCCCGTGGACGCCCGGTACTCGCGCTTCCGCCCGCTGCTGCCCCGTCACCGGGTCGACACAGGAAACCGTGAATGCGCCGACCCAGACGACTCCGTGACTGACGGTCACGGGGACCTCCACGCCTCCTCCGCCGCTTCCTTCCGGCTCGGTCGCTCCGCGGTCGCTCTTGTGCGCCGGAAGGAACCACACTGAAATCTGCATTCCACCGCTCGACTGGATGAAGACGCCGCCTTGGCTCGCTGTCAGGCTGATCACCCGGTCGCCCTGAGGCTCTGACATGACGAGCCGACCGCTGGGCAGCGCTCGCTCCTGGAGCACATCCTCGGCCGGCGTGGAGACGGTGACGTACATCAGCGAACCGTCCGGGCTTACTGCTACCTGTGATGGTCTGCCGTCGTGGATCGGAAGCCGGCGTACGATCTGACCGCTCGCAGCATCAACGACCACAACGCTCTGCCCGGCAGTTGCGTATATCTGCCCGTCCGCAGCAGCCACAGAAAATTCGCCGTCGCCCTCGGGGCTCACACCAAGCTGGGTGGAACCGAGCTTGGCCAACGTGCGGCTCGAGTATTGGTCAAGAACGACGAGGCCGGAACCTTCTTGCTGCAGGACCCACACCTTCTGCTCGGTCACAACGAAGGCTGTCAGGTTGCCAACTGAGGTCCTTGCCACGATGCGCCCGGTTTGGGGAGAGATCCGAACGAGCTTTCCGAGCGCCTGTGCGTAGAGCCATTTGCCGTTGCTTGCGATCCCGCCCTGCACGATCCCGATACGGCGAATGGGCTGGGCGTGCCATGGCCCAACGAGAGGCTCGACGTGTCCGGGCGGCAGCGTGGGGCGGCCGGGGGGCGGCGTGGGCCGGCCGGACGTCGCAGCCCTCGATGGAGTGCGGTGCGGCGCAGTTGTCGGACCGTGCCCTTCGGCATGGTTGCCGCCCGTCGTTCTGACGACCGTCACGATCGACACGGCGGCTGCGACGACAACGATGACCGTCGCGGCCACGAGCAGTGGCGACAACCACGGCCGGCGATGTCGCGTTGGTTGCGTCTGACCGTCGGCGACCCGGCGAGCCACGTCTTCGACCGTCAGCAGGCGCGGCGGATCCGGGACGAGCCGATGAAGCGACTCGGACAGGTCGTTTTCCTCAAGTCTCACATCACACCTCCGGTGAGAAGGTCATCTAGGCCAGGGACCGTGCGCAGCCTGCGCAGGGCTCGGCTGGCATGGCTCTTGACCGCCCCAACAGAGCAGCCGAGGGCTTGGGCGGTCTCCGCTTCCGACAGGTCGACGAAGTAGCGCAGGACCACCACCGCACGTTGCTGCCGCGCCAGGACATCGAGTGCTGCGAGCAGTGACTGGTGTACGTCGACGCTTCCGAACTGATCGAGCGACACGGCGGGCTCGGGCAAGCTGGCCGTCGGCAGCTCACCACGCCAGCGCCGACGACGAGACTGCAGATAAGTGTTGAACAGCACCTTGTTGACGTAGGCCACCCGCTGAGCGTCAATTACGCCGATCGACGCCCAATGCGACCAGGCGGCGGCCATGGCCGTTTGAACGAGGTCTTCCGCGCTGGCCCAGTTGCCGGTGAGCAGCCAGCCGGCGCGTAGCAACCGGGTGGAGTGCTGGTCGAGAAACTGGCGGAAGCCGTCAGGTTCCTCCATGCGGCCTCCGCTCGACGTACGTCTCCTCACTTATAGAGCACCCGACCTGGTTTCGTGGTTTACCCGGAGACCCGCTTCGTTGCCCCGCAGTCAGCCCGCCGCCCGGTCGGCGTCGCGATGTGGAGCAATGCGGGTGGCTGACCGGTGGCTGACCGGCGGCCGAGTGCCCCGAAACGCTCCGGATCGTGCCGCGGCAGCGGGCCGGACCGGGCAAGAGGTGTTCGGTTGCGGAGCAGAGGCGGTGGTCGTCGTACGCTGAGCTGAACCGACCCCGAGTTGGAGGATCCGTCCCGCATGCCTGTGGAGAGTGTGTTCGAACGGCTGGAGCCGCTGCTGCCGATGGTGCAGAAGCCGATCCAGTACGTCGGCGGAGAGCTCAACTCGACGGTCAAGGATTGGGACTCGACAACCGTCCGCTGGGCGCTGATGTACCCCGACGCCTACGAGGTCGGGCTCCCCAACCAGGGCGTGCAGATCCTTTACGAAATCCTCAACGAGCGCGACTGGATCCTCGCTGAGCGCACCTACGCCGTGTTGGCCGACATGGAGAAGGCGATGCGGGCCGAGGGCGTCCCGCAGTTCACCGTCGACGGTCACCGGCCGGTCGGGGCGTTCGACCTGCTCGGGGTGTCGTTCGCGACCGAACTCGGCTACACCAACCTGCTGACCGCCCTCGACCTCGCCGGAATCCCGCTGCATGCCGTCGACCGCGAAGACAGCCACCCGATCGTCATCGCCGGCGGGCACTCCGCGTTCAACCCCGAGCCGATCGCCGACTTCATCGACGCAGCGGTCCTCGGTGACGGCGAGGAGGTCGTCCTCGCGATCAGCGAGGTGGTGCGGGAGTGGAAGGCCGAAGGCAGCCCCGGCGGGCGAGTCGAGGTCCTCGCCAGGCTTGCCGCCTCCGGCGGCGTCTACGTGCCGAGCTTCTACGACGTCCGTTACCTGCCCGACGGACGCATCGAGGCTGTCGTGCCAAACCGGCCCGGCGTGCCGACCAGAGTGCGCAAGCACACGCTGATGGATCTCGACGACTGGCCGTATCCGCGCAAACCCCTTGTCCCGTTGGCCGAGACGGTGCACGAGCGGTACTCCGTGGAGATCTTCCGCGGTTGCACGCGCGGCTGCCGCTTCTGCCAGGCCGGCATGATCACCCGACCGGTGCGCGAGCGCTCGATCACCCGCATCGGCGACATGGTGGAAGCGGGCATCCGCGAGTCCGGCTTCACCGAGGTCGGCCTGCTCTCACTGTCGTCCGCCGACCACAGCGAGATTGCGGAGGTGACCAAGGGATTGGCCGACCGATACGAGGGCAGCAATGTCTCGCTGTCACTGCCGTCGACGCGGGTGGACGCCTTCAACATCGACCTGGCCAACGAGCTGTCGCGCAACGGTCGCCGCTCCGGACTGACCTTCGCCCCTGAGGGTGGCACCGACAGGATGCGACGGGTCATCAACAAGATGGTGTCCGAGGACGACCTGATCCGTACGGTGGCGACTGCCTACTCCAACGGCTGGCGGCAGGTGAAGCTCTACTTCATGTGCGGCCTCCCCACCGAAACCGACGACGATGTGGTCGCGATCGCGGACCTGGCTCGCAGAGTGATCGCCACCGGCCGTGAGGTGTCCGGCCGGCGAGACATCCGCTGCACCGTCTCGATCGGCGGCTTTGTGCCCAAGCCGCACACGCCGTTCCAGTGGGCTGCCCAGCTCGACCACGAGACCACGGACGAGCGGTTGCGCAAGCTGCGCGACGCGATCCGTCGCGACCCCCAGTACGGCAAGGCGATCGGCTTCCGGTACCACGACGGCAAGCCCGGCATCATCGAAGGGCTCCTCTCGCGGGGCGACCGGCGAGTCGGCGCGGTCATCGAGGCCGTCTGGCGTGACGGCGGACGCTTCGACGGCTGGAGTGAGCACTTCTCGTTCGAGAGGTGGTGTACGGCGACCGAGCGGGTCTTGGCCGATACCCCCGTCGACCTCGACTGGTACACCGTCCGCGAGCGCGAGTACGACGAGGTGCTGCCCTGGGAGCACCTCGACTCGGGTCTCGACAAGGGCTGGCTCTGGGAAGACTGGCAGGACGCAACCGACGCTGATGGGGCGGTCGAGGTCGACGACTGCCGCTGGACGCCCTGCTACGACTGCGGGGTGTGCCCGGAGATGGGCACCGACATCCAGGTCGGCCCGACCGGCCGGGCGCTGCTGCCGCTCTCGGTGGTCTGACTCCCGGCGCTCAGTCGGCGAGCAGATCCGGGACGACGGCAAGCGCGTCCACTTCCTGGCGCGACAGGTTGGGGTCGTGGGCTCTCAGGTTCACCGCCACCTCGAGGTCGGCGGCGGTGAACGGCTCCGCCTGGCGGCGGAACTCGCCGGCGAGCTCGGTGGCCAGCCGGCAGAACTCCTCCTGGTCGAGGCCGAAGGGAGCCAGCTCGTCCTCCGACAGCGGCGCGAGGGCGGCCTGGGCCAGGATCACGGCGGTGAGCGCGGTGTCGACTGCCGCCGGACCGATATCACTGTTGCTCCAGTCAATGAGCACATCACCACCGTCGCTGGCAATGATGTTCAGGGGATGCAGGTCCAGGTGCCGGATGGCGTGGCCCGGCGTGGTGCCAGCCGGGGTCGGGACGGCGTGGAGTCTGACGTGGAACTCGGCCATCGTCGAGGCCACCGACTCCGGCGTCGCCGTACCCGCCGCGACTGCCTCTAGCAGGTTGCCGCCGTCGACGCGCTCGAGCACCATGTCCGGCCCGCTCACTGAGTAAACGTGCGGCACCCGCAGGCCGTGGCGGCGGACCCACTCCATCACCTCGGCCTCGGCTTCGGCCGACGCCTGCGGGTTGCGGAAGCGCCTGAGCACCCGGCGGTTGTCGAGCGCGAACACGTCGGCTTCCCGGCCGCGGGCGATCAGTTCCACGCCGGCGATCCTACGAGCCGCTCGCCAATCCGATCCGGCACCGCCAACCAGGCGTTTGGCGGGCCTGATGCCCGGAATGTGGAGAACTCACGGTGTCTGGACGGGGGGTCACCTGGCGAGCTCGTCCTCGACGTACCGCTCCCGGGAGACGAGCACTCCGGCCACCGCCTGGGGCAGCAACAGCGCGATCAGTACCAGCAGCGGTACCGTCCAGCCGCCGGTCGCGCCATAGACGGCCCCGATCATGAACGGACCGCCGGCAGCGATCAGATAGCCGATGCTCTGCGTGAAGCCCGACAGCGCCGCGGTGCCGTCGCTGGTGCGAGCCCGCAGACTGATGATCCCGAGCACCAGCGGGAAGATTCCGCTGCCGACGCCGATCAGCAGCGCCCACAGCCACGGCAGCGTCGTCGGCGACAGCAGCAGCCCGAGATAGCCCAGCACGTACGACGAGCACAGGGCCAGGATCATCGGAGCCTGGCTCCTCACCCGTGCGGCCAGGCTCGGCAGCAGGAACGACAGCGGGATCGTGGTGGCGGTGGTGACGCCCAAGAGGAGCCCGGCCGTCTCGGCGGAGAACCCCGCGTCGCGGTACACCTGCGGCAGCCAGCCGAAGACCGCGTAGGCCTGCAGCGACTGCATGCCAAAGAAGACGGCCATCGACCACGCCAGCGACGAGCGCGCCAGCGCCCGCCCCGGGATCGACCGCTGCGGCCCCAGGTCGGGGTGCACATCGTGGCGGAGCAACCCGAACCAGGGCACCGCCGCAATCGCCGCCGTGAACGCCCACGCCAGCAGGCCGCCCCGCCAGGACCCGGTCAGCCCGGCGATCGGCACGGTGGCGGTCGAGGCCGCGGTGAGACCGATGGCCAGCGATGTGGTGTAGACCCCGGTCATCGTCCCGACCCGATGTGGGAAGTGCTGCTTCACCAGCGATGGCAGCAAAACGTTTGCTGTCGCCATGCCGGCCAGCGCCGGGATCGTGGCCAGAATGAACACAGCGGCGTCTCCGGCGTCCGCGCGGACAGCGATGCCGGCCGCCAGCAGAGCGAGCGACGCCAGCATGACCCGATGCGCGCCGAACCGTCGGGCACACCAGGGCGCCAGCGCGCCGAATGCTGCGAAGCACAGCACCGGCAGTGTCGTCACCACCCCTGCGACGGCCGGCCCGATCGACAGAGACTTGCGGATGTCGTCGAGCACCGG
>JAICMS010000095.1 GCA_025929075.1 Propionibacteriales bacterium | reverse complement strand
GCCGCCGGGCTCAGCCTCTTCGCGGTCACCGGCGCGAGCAAGGCCTTGGACCTGGGGCTGGGCTCCGCACAAGCGGTCATCCTTGGCGCCGTCACCGGCGTCGGCGGCGGAACGCTGCGCGACGTGCTGATCCGCCGGATCCCGACCGTCCTGCGCACCGAGCTCTACGCGATCCCTGCCCTGGTCGGGGCGACCGTCACTGTGGCCACGATACGGACCGGCGTCTACGGAATCCCGGCGGCCGTGGGCGCGGCAGTGGCCTGTTTCGGCATCCGAATGATCGCCGTCCGCTTCGGTCTCAACGCGCCCCATCCGCGCGATGAGACAGCAGCCACGGACGCGGACTAGCCCGACAAGCCGGCCATCTCAGTGAGCGCCAGGACTGTCCGCCAATTGCGGGCGGTACCGCGAACTCCGAGGCGGCTCTCGAAGTACTGCGGCGTGAATCGGCTGCCGGCGACCCCGTTGGCGTAGTCGACGTACAGCTCCCGACCGATGACCCGACAGCACTCGCGGGTGGCCTCGGCCGAGTGCAGTGCAGCGGCCCTTGCCGGATCCGGCTCGCCCTCCAGGAACGTCACCGCCAGACCCCTGGGTCGCTCGACCGCTGCCTCCGGGAACGGGTTCGCTTCGACGACTGCTGTGAGGTCGTTGGACGTGCGCACGACCACGGGAACGTCCAGGCCGAACTCCTCGCGAATCACGGCGCCGACCGCCTTGGCCACGCCCTCAGGCTTGCGGTGGCGGGAACTGAGCACGACGTTGCCGCTCTGCACATAGGTTCGTACGTCGACGAAGCCAGCACCTTCCAACACCGCACGCAACTTGGGCATCGACACCTGGTTGCGCGAGCCGAGGTTGACAGCCCGCAGCAACGCCACCCATGTCGCCACTCGCCGGAGTGTAGTGGGGCGCGGCCCTACTCGGCCGCCCGCAGCCCCGACTGCAAGGCGAACACCACGAGCTGGGCGCGATCCCGGGCGCCGAGCTTCACCATGGCGCGGGACACATGCGTGCGCACCGTGTCGGGGCTGACGACGAGCGCTTCCGCGATCTCTTGGTTGGAGCGCCCGGTGGCCACCCACGTCACCATCTCGCGCTCCCGGTCGGTCAGCCGGTCGAGCTCCGGATGTGGAGTCGGCGCAGCGAGGGCGCCGAACCGCTCGATCACCCGTCGCGTCACCGACGGGGCGAGCAGCGAACCACCGTCCGCGACGACCCGGATCGCCTGCAGGATCGACGCCGGCTCGGCGTCCTTGAGCAGGAAGCCACTGGCGCCGGCCCGGAGCGCCTCGAAGACGTACTCGTCGAGCTCGAACGTGGTGAGCATGACGACCCTCACTGCCGCCAGCGCCGGGTCTGCCGTCACCTCGCGGAGCAGACCTAGGCCGTCGAGTCCGGGCATCCGAATGTCGCAGAGGACGACTCCAGGCTGCACCCGGCGCACCAGCGCAAGACCCGTACGCCCGTCGGCCGCCTCACCCACCAGCTCGATGTCCGGCTCGCCGCTCAGCAGGGTCTGAAGGCCGACCCGCACCAGCGCCTGGTCGTCCACCACCGCGACCCGGATCACGCCTGCTCCTCCAACGGGATCGAGCCGAGCACCCTGAACCCGCCGCCCGGTCCCGCGCCCGCGGTCAGCTGCCCGCCGAGCGCTTCGGCGCGCGCCCGCATCCCGGAGATGCCAAAACCTTGCTCCGGCTCCGCTGCGCCCCGGCCGTCGTCGGTGACGGCCACCACTAGACGTGTCTGGTTGGCGTCCAGCGACACCGTCGCCGACCGGGCTGCCGCATGTCGCAGCACGTTGGTCAGAGACTCCTGCACGATGGCGAATACCGCTGCCTCGACCTCGTCGTTCAGTGGTCGGCTCAGTCGCCGATCGACGCGTACGTCGACGCCCGCGGCCCGGACGCGCTCGACCAGCTTGTCCAGGTCGGCAAGACCCGCCAGCGGAGTCCGCGGTGCCGGGTCGCCAGTGAACCGGGAGAGCTCATCCCGCAACGACTCCAGCGCCTCCCGGCTGGTGCTGCGAATCGCCTCCAAGGCCTCGCGCACCGCTGCGGGGTCCCGTTCGAGCACATGCAGCGCGACGCCGGACTGCATAGCAATGACAGCCAAGCCATGTCCGACGCCGTCGTGCAACTCTTGCACCATCCGCAACCGCTCCTCGCTGGCGGTGCGTTGCCGCCGATCGGATCGGGCTTGGGATGCCGACCGCAAGGCCATGCCAAGCGCCGCAGCTGCCGCCATCAGTGCACCCACACCCAGCGACTCCCACCAGGCGACCACGACGTCGCCGTGTCGTGCCCCTCGTACCAGGATCCCTGCCCACACGACGACCGCGGACGCCAACACCGCTGGCAGCCAGCCGGCCAATGGCCGCGTCGACGCCACGAGGAAGGCGCCGGCGGCGACCGTGAGCAGAACCGGTCCGCTGTGGCCGCCGACCGCGAAGTAGCCGCCGACGAGTACGGCATTGACAGCGACCGCGGCCGGCCAACGGTCCACGGCGAAAAGAGCAAGGGCCGCCGCGACGGCGAGCACGACCGCCCATGGGTGGATGACGTTCCACGGATGAGAGTGGTCGGAGCGATTGACGTTCACGGCCAGCGACCCGGCCACCACGACGAAGAACAGCGGCACCAGCCACCACCGCCGCCGTGCCAAAGCCCAGCCGTCCATGGCTCGACCGTAGGCGAGGCCGTGCCTGTCGACGTACGACGGGAGGAGCCAACCTCGTACGCACTCCCGCGTATCGCGAAGCCGCTCGTGGACGGACGTATTGAGGCCGTTCACTCGACAGGGTTGAGCGCATGGTGACAAACGACGCAGACAGCGTGGTCGCGACCACGGATCTCACGAAGCGATACGGCCGCGGTGAGAGGGCTCGGACGGCCGTCGACCGGGTGAGCATGACGGTCCGGCGCGGGGAGGTGTACGGCTTCCTCGGGCCGAACGGGGCGGGCAAGACGACAACTCTGCGGATGATGGTGGGTCTGGTCCGCCCGACCGCCGGACAGGTCGAGGTGCTGGGACACCCCGCGGGGGCGTCGGCGGCCACGACGAGGCTCGGCGCATTGATCGAGGGGCCGGGCTTCTTCCCCTATCTCTCTGGCCGGGACAACCTCCGCGTGGTCGCGCGCTATCGCGGCCTCTCCGACCGTGCCGCAGACCAGGCGCTGGACCGGGTGGACCTCTCTGCCAGGGCCGGCGACCGCTTCAAGTCCTACTCACTCGGCATGAAACAACGACTCGGCGTCGCGGCGGCGCTGATGAGCGAGCCTGACGTAGTCGTCCTCGACGAACCGACGAACGGGCTCGACCCAGGAGGAATGGCGGAGATGCGCCGTCTCGTGGTGCACCTAGCCGCCGGCGGTCAGACCGTCCTGCTGTCCAGCCATCTCCTCGACGAGGTGCAAGCGATCTGCGACCGGGTGGGCGTGATCCATGAGGGCCGGCTGCTGCGCGAGTCAACGGTCAGCGATCTGCGGGGCACCACCTCACTGCATGTGCGCGGGACGCCGGTCGAAGACACCCTGGCCGTCGCGATGGTGATCGCCGGCGAGGACCAGGTACGTCTCGATGGAGCCACCGTCGTGCTCGACACGCCGGCCGAGCGAGCCCCAGAGCTGGCGCGGCGACTGGTCGAGCACGGCGTCGACGTGCACGAGATCAGCCGGCGAGAGCGCAGCCTCGAGGAGGTCTTCTTCGAGCTGACCGCGACCAAGGAGCTGGAGGCGGTCCAATGAGCACTCTCATCGCGACCCGAGCAAGCCTGCGCGCTGAGCTGCTCCGGCTGCGCAAATGGCCGGCGGTGTGGGTGATCCTCGCCGCCTGGCTGCTGTTGACGACGCTATTCGGCTACGTGTTCGACTACGTCTCCTACTCGACCGGCAGCACGACCTTCGCCACCGACGGGGTCGGGCGGGCGCTGCTGCTCGCGGACCTGCTCCCTGCGCATGCGCCGCACGTGCTGGTGCAGGGCATGCCGATGTTCGGCGGCGCCCTGATGATGGTGTTCGGCGCGATCGTCGCGGGCAACGGCTACGGCTGGGGCACGTGGAAGACAGTCCTCACCCAAGGGCCGTCACGTACGGCGACGACGCTCGGCTCGTTGGGAGCGCTGACCGTCTTCATCGTCGGCACCGTCCTGGCATCGCTGGCGCTGTGCCTCGCACTGTCGCTCGGCGTCGCCGGCCTGGGGTCCCAGCCCGTCGTCTGGCCCGCGGTGACCGACGTCCTCACCTCCTTCGGAGTCGGTCTGCTGGTCCTCGAGATGTGGGCGCTGGCCGGCTGGTTCCTCGGCACATTGGTGCGCGGTGCTGCGCTGTCTGTGGGCTTCGGCCTGGTCTGGGCGCTGGTGCTGGAGAACCTGCTCCGTGGCGTCGGCACCCTCTTGTCTCCGGTCGAGGCCTTCACCAAGATCACCCCCGGGACCGGCGCCGGGTCGCTGGTCGGCTGGCTCGTGGGCACTGGCGGACCGGACTCGACACCCGGTGTCCTGAACGAGCTCGGTCTCGCCGCGGCGCTTGCTGTGGTGTGCTCGTATCTGGTGCTGCTGCCGTTGGCGGCACTGACCTTGATGCGGCGCCGTGATGTGGCCTGAAGGCGTCGCCCTGAGCTGGTCAGGCAGGCAAGTGCGCCCGCGGTGCGAGTCGTGGTCCGCGGCGCGGCAGGCCGCGCATCCGCGTCGTCACGACGTGCTGGACTCGGTAGCGATGGGGGCGTTCCGGTTCCAGCAGATCGGCTAGCGCCGTGTCGTCGATCGGTGATCCAGTCAGCGCGAACCCGATGTGCTTGGCCACGTGGTAGTCGCCGAAGCTCACCGCGTCGGCGTCGCCGTGGGCGCGCTGCCGGACCTCAGCCGACGTCCAGCGGCCGACTCCGGGCAGAGAGCGCAGCCGGCGGTCGACCTCATCGGCAGGTAGCCCCACCGTCCGCTCCAACGAGTCGGCGACCCTGGCAGCCGCCACGATGGTCCGAGACCGGGCGCCGTCGATATGGCAGCGCAGCCACTCCCAGGACGGGATCGCCAACAGCTGAGCAGCCGTCGGTGGGCAGTGCATCCCGAGGTCGGCAGCCAGGCCAGGCGCGGGGTCACCGAAGCGGGTGAGCAGCCGGCGCCACCCCAGCCAGGCCTCGCGACCGGTCACCTTCTGCTCGATGGCGGCCGCCGTGAGTGCCTCCAAGACGCGCGCGGAGCGCATCACCCGCCAGTGTGGGTTGCGCACCCATGCCTCCCTCACGCGCTCGTCGCGCGGTGCGAAGCCACCGACGTCGTCCTCGGCGCCCAGCAGGGCCGGCGCCTGCATCAACGCCCAGTCCGTGCCGGGCCCCCAGGCCTCGAGCTCCACCTCAGCGGTCGAGGGGTGGGCGAGCATCCGCAGCGCCGCCGGGCCGTCGGGTGTCCTGGTGGCGCGGAGGACCGAGCCGTCGGCCAGCAGCCGGTACGCCGGGTCGCCGGCCCCTCGCCGTACCGGCCAGAGGATGTCCGCGGGACTGCACGGCCAGCCGGGTCGCCACCACCGCGTCGCCGAGCGCACCACCGGCACAGGATAGGTCTGGTCCCGGGGAATAGGGTCGGTTGCCATGGCGCAGGCCCTCGACAGCATGATCGCGGCGCAGCCGAAGGCGGTCGAGCGGATGCTCGGCCTCGACCTGGCCGAGCCGGCCGAGCGGCTGGCGGCCGCCGACCGGGTCTGGCTGGTCGGCACCGGCACCAGTCAGCACGCTGCCGAGCTCGGGGCACTGATGCTCGCGAGTGTGATCGACGCCCGATGGATGGCCTCTGCCGATTTCGCCCGGGGATTGGTGCCGCTGCGTCGAAGTGACGCCGTCGTGCTGCTCACGCACACCGCCGAGACGGCGTTCGCCCGTGCGAGCCACGCGCGCGCCGAGGCGGAGCCGGTGCCGGTCGTGCCGATCACCGGAGTCGGCGCCGGCCTGCCCGGTTCCATCGAGACCGTCGAGCATGAGAAGGCCGAGACGTACACGGTCAGCTACACCGCTGCGCTCGCCGTGCTGGCCAACATCGCCACCCGGCTCGGCACGACTGCGTTCGGCGCTGATGACCTCCGGCGAGTGCCCGCTGCGGTGCAGAACGCCTGCGACGAACCGGGCATCGAGGCGCTGCCGCTCCCGGCGCGGGCGATGGCGATCGTCGGAGCCGGCCCGTGGGGAATCACGGCGCGCGAGGGTGCCCTCAAGCTGCGGGAGGGCGCCCGGACGCTCGCCGAGGGCTTCGACGCAGAGCGGCTCCTGCACGGCTTCGCCGTCCCCTACACCGGCGCTGACAGTCTCGTGCTGCTACAGCCGGAGGCTGATCCCACTGGGCTTGTTGCCGCACTGGGGCAAGCAGCGGCCGCTGAAGGGCTGGCTGTTACAGCAGTCAGCGAGGGCTCCGGTCTGCCGCCGCTGCTCGCGCAGATTCCCGCCGTCGTGCCGTTGCAGGCACTCGCGGCGCGGTTCGCCCGCCTCCGCGGTCAGGACCCCGACACCGTGATCGTCGGCGCATGGTCGGACCCGGGACTGTGGAGCCTCGGCCGCCCCGAGTGATCGAGCGCCGCCGGCTGCTCGGCGCTGCGGCCGCCGGCTTCGGCGTGCTGGTCGCCGGATGTTCCGGTACGACGACCGGCCGGCCGCAGAGGACGCCGGGAGCGCCTGCCGGCGCAGCAACCAGGATCAGCACCTCGCCTCCCGCCACGACGACGTCGACGCTTCCGCGCAGCGCGCCGTGGCGGGCGAACCCCGGCGACATCGAACCGGTCGTGAAGGTCACGGCTGCGCGGGTCGTCGAGGCCATCGGATCGTGGCAGGACGCGACCGGACCCGAGCAAGCTGGGCGTCGCCTCCGCGGACTCGGCCAGGACCCTCGGCTCGTCGACCAGGGGCGGGTGCTGCTGCGCGGCAGCCCAGCGGCCGAGATCGAGGTAATCGAGGCGCAGTACGGCGGCCTGCTGACAACCACGGCCAGCGTGCTGGTGGTCTGCCGGCAGTGGTGGATCGGTCCGGGCGGCCGGCTCGCCGCTGGTGGCTCCACCGTCGACGTACGGCTCAGTCGAGTCAATGCCCACCGGTGGCGGGTGACGGCGCTCCATCCGAGCCATCCCGGGCCGCCGGTCCCTCGACCCCCAGGTTCGCTGGCAGCACGCGTGCTGCACGAGCCACGGATCGATCTGCCACCGGCGGCAGCCGCAGACGTCGCGTCGGGGAAGGTCCACGACAGCGTGCTGAGCGCCATGCTCAGGTTGTCGCAGCGCTACCGGATAGGCGTCAGCGTGATCAGGTCCGGACACCCGATCTACGTCTTCGGCACCGACCGGCGGAGCGACCATCCGCAAGGCCGGGCGTTCGACACCTTCCGGGTCGACGGCCGGCTCGTCGTCGACCCGGACACGCCGCGGAGCCTCGTCACCGGCTACATGGAGGCGGCGGCCGCGGCCGGTTCATACAACGTCGGCGGCCCCTACCTGCTCCCCGGCACCGGGACCCAGTTCTTCAGCGACGCCACGCACCACGACCACGTGCACGCCGGCTTCCTGACCTGATCGCGCTGTCGCCGCGGCTTGCCACAATGTCGGCATGCTGCTGGCCGACGTAGTCGAGGTGTCGGAACGGGTGGCGTCGACCCGGTCCCGGCTTGCCAAGCGGGAGGCGATCGCCGGGTTGCTGCGCTCTGCCGACGCCGGCGATCTCGCCATTGCGGTGCCGTACCTCTCCGGTGAGCTCCGGCAACGCCGCACCGGTGTCGGGTGGGCGTCCCTGCGTGACGTGCCGGCGCCGGCTGCGGAGCCGTCGCTTTCGTTGCAGGAGGTCGACCGGTGCTTCGCCGAGCTGGCCGACCTGTCAGGGACCGGATCGGCCGGTCGCCGTACGGCGGCGGTGACCGCTCTGTTCGGCCGGGCGACCGCTGCCGAGCAGAGCTTCTTGCGCGGGCTCATCTCGGGCGACCTGCGACAAGGTGCGCTCGACGCTGCGATGGTCGACGCGGTGGCGGAAGCGTCGGGCGTTCCCGTCGATGCGGTCCGCAGAGCGGTGATGTTTTGCGGCTCGACCGCGCCGGTCGCGCTGGCGGCGTTGACCGAGGGCGACTCCGCTGTCGAGCAGTTCCGGCTCACCGTCGGCAGGCCGGTCCGGCCGATGCTTGCCGCATCCGCGCCCGACATCGCGTCGGCGCTCGACGCTGTCGGGTCCGCGACAGCCTCGCTCGACATCAAGCTCGACGGCATCCGGATCCAGGTGCACAAGAGCGGCGACGAGGTACGCGTCTTCACGCGCAGCCTCGACGAGATCACCGAACGGCTGCCGGAGGTGGTCGCGGTGGCCGGCTCGCTTCCGGTTCAGACGGTGGTCCTCGACGGCGAGGCGATGACCCTCGACGAGTCCGGCAAGCCGCGGCCGTTCCAGGAGACGGCGTCGCGCACCGCACGTCGGCTGCTGGCAGAGAGCGACATGGCCGACGCGGATGCCGGTGCCGAGGGCGGGACCGTGACGCCGTTCTTCTTCGACTGCCTGTACGTCGACGGAGCCGACCTGGTCGACCTGCCGCTGCGAGAGCGGCTCGGCCACCTCGACCGCGTCGTGCCTGGCGAGTTTCGGGTGCCGAGGACGAGAACAGCCGACGTCGAGGTGGCCCAACGCTTCTTCGACGAGGCCGTCGCAGCGGGTCAGGAGGGTGTCGTCGCCAAGAGCCTCGAGGCAACCTATGACGCCGGCCGACGTGGATCCGGCTGGGTGAAGGTCAAGCCCCGGCACACACTCGACCTCGTGGTCTTGGCCGTCGAGTGGGGCAGCGGTCGCCGGCAGGGCTGGCTCTCGAACATCCACCTCGGGGCCCGTGACCCCGACACCGACGGATTCGTCATGCTCGGCAAGACCTTCAAGGGAATGACAGACGAGATGCTCCAGTGGCAGACCAAGCGCTTCCTCGAGCTCGAGGCGAGTCGGTCGGGCCATGTCGTCCACCTGCGACCAGAGCAGGTTGTCGAGATCGCCTTCGACGGGTTGCAGCGCTCGACGCGATATCCCGGCGGGCTGGCCCTGCGGTTCGCCCGGGTGATCCGCTACCGCGACGACAAGCTCCCCGCCGAAGCGGACACCATCAATACCGTCCGCATCCTCGCCTGACCTCAACCGCCAGCTGTTGGCTGGCGGCTGGCGAGGCCGATCTCGTTGCCTTCGCTGTCGCGCAGGAAGGCCATCCACTCGTCTTCCCCCGCAGGTCCGAAGGTGCCTTCATCGTCGGAGAAGATCACGTGCGGCTCGGTGGTGATCTCGACGCCACTGGAGCGCAGATCCTCGACCCTGGCCCGCACGTCGTCGACGCGGAGGTAGATCAGCGCAGTCGGCGCGGCCCTGTCGAGCAGCAGCCGAGTGCCGTCGAGGTCGAAGAAGAGCAGGCCCGGTGGG
>JAICMS010000088.1 GCA_025929075.1 Propionibacteriales bacterium | reverse complement strand
GGTCATCCGTAGCTTCGAACCGGGCGAGGCCTGGCGGTGGTGCTACGTCGACGAGGTGCTCGGCTAGGTGGCCCAACCAGAGACCACGATGCCGACGTCGAGGATCGACGACCTCGACGTCGGCATTCCCGAGGAGTTGCCGATCGCCCGGCACCGCGAGGAGATCGCCGCTGCGCTCACCGACCACCAGGTCGTCGTGGTGGCCGGGGAGACCGGCAGCGGGAAGACAACCCAACTACCGAAGATCTGTCTGGCAGCCGGGCGTGGGCGAGCCGGTGCGATCGGTCACACGCAGCCGCGCCGGATCGCTGCGCGCACGGTCGCGGAGCGGATCGCCGACGAGACGGGCACGGCGCTCGGAGACCTCGTCGGGTACCAGGTGCGCTTCACCGACCGGACCAGCGATGACACGGTGCTGAAGGTGATGACCGACGGCATCCTGCTCACCGAGATCCAGCACGACAGGGACCTGAGCGGCTACGACACGATCATCATCGACGAGGCGCATGAGCGAAGCCTCAACATCGACTTCCTGCTCGGCTACTTCAAGCGGCTGCTGCGGCGGCGGCCGGATCTGAGGCTGATCATCACGTCCGCGACGATCGACCCGACCCGGTTCGCCGACCACTTCGGTGGCGCGCCGGTGATCGAGGTATCGGGGCGGACCTACCCCGTCGAGGTGCGATACCGCGAGCTGGTCGACGACCAGACGCAAAGCATCGTCGACGCCGTTGCCGAGCTGGTGCGGGAGGGTCCCGGCGACATCCTCGTCTTTCTCTCCGGAGAGCAGGAGATCCGCGACGCCGCGGATGCCCTTGCGGGCATGACGCACCGCCGGCCGGCAGACGCTTTCGACGTGCTGCCGCTCTTCTCCCGGCTGTCCGCTGCCGATCAGCGTCGCGTCTTCGCGCCGCACACCGGCCGCCGCGTCGTGCTGGCGACCAACGTCGCCGAGACGTCGCTCACGGTGCCCGGCATCCACTACGTCGTCGACACCGGCCTCGCCCGCATCTCCCGCTACAGCGCGCGGACCAAGGTGCAGCGGCTGCCGATCGAACCGATCTCCCGAGCCAGTGCCGACCAGCGCAAGGGCCGGTGTGGCCGGGTCGCCGCCGGTGTGTGCATCAGGCTTTACGCCGAGGAGGACTACGCAGCGCGCCCGGCATTCACCGAGCCGGAGATCCTGCGGACCAACCTGGCCTCGGTGATCCTGCAGATGACCGCACTCGGCCTCGGCGAGGTGAGCTCCTTCCCGTTCCTCGACCCGCCCGACGAGCGAAGTGTCCAGGCCGGTGTCGAGCTGCTTCACGAGCTGGGCGCCCTTCGTCTCCCGCACCGCAAGCGCAGCGCCAGGGTGCCGGGCGGCCGGCCGACGCTGACGGCGATCGGGCGCCGACTTGCTCGCCTTCCGGTGGACCCCCGGTTGGGCCGGATGCTGGTCGAAGCGTCCCGCAACGGGTGCCTGCGCGAGGTGGTGACGATTGCCGCTGCGCTGGAGATCCAGGATCCGCGGGAACGGCCGGCCGACCTGCAGGAGCAGGCCGACGCGATGCACGCCCGGTTCGCCGATAAGACGTCGGACTTCGCGACGTACCTAAACCTCTGGCGCTACCTGCGGGAGCAGCAACAGGAGACGACGTCGAGCGCCTTCCGGCGGATGTGCAAGAAGGAGTTCCTCAACTACCTGCGGGTGCGGGAGTGGCAGGAGCTCGACGGACAGCTGCTGAAGGTGTGCCGTCAGGTCGGGCTGCCGTCGAACACCGGCCCCGCGAACGCTCCCGCGATCCATCGCTCGCTTCTCGCCGGACTGCTCTCGCACATCGGCATGCGAGACCCTGAGCGGCGCGACTACCTGGGCAGCCGCGGTACTCGGTTCGCCATCTTCCCTGGTTCCGCTCTCTTCAAGCGACCACCGCCGTTCGTCATGTCGGCGGAGCTCGTGGAGACGTCCCGTCTGTGGGCGCGGACGAACGCCGCCATCGAACCGGAGTGGGCAGAACCGCTGGCCGCCCACCTGGTCAAGCGCAGCTACAGCGACCCGCACTGGGAGAAGTCGCGGGGCGCCGTCGTGGCGCTGGAGAAGGTGCTGCTCTATGGCGTGCCGATCGTCAGCGACCGGCGGGTCGACTATGCCGCCGTCGACCCGGAGGGCGCCCGCGAGCTTTTCATCCGGCATGCGCTGGTGCAGGGCGAGTGGGAGACCGGCCACCGCTTCCTGTACGACAATCAGGCCGTGATCGAGGAGGCGGCGGAGCTGGAGAACCGGACCCGGCGGCGCGACATCGTCGTCGACGACGAGTCACTCTTCACCTTCTACGACGCGCGCGTCCCGGCGGAGGTGGTGTCGGCTGCGCACTTCGATGCGTGGTGGAAGGACGCCCGGCAGCAGGACCCCGAGCTGCTCGCCTTCACCCTTGACCTGGTCGTCAACGACACGGCTGCGGAGGTCGACGCACAGGACTACCCCGACGTCTGGCAGTCCGCAGACGGCGAGCTGCCGCTGCATTACGAGTTCGAGCCGGGTGCTCAGTCCGACGGCGTAACCGTCGAGGTGCCGCTGTCCGGGCTGCCGCAGCTGGATCCCAGCCAGTTCAGCTGGCCGGTGCCAGGTCTGCGCCTGGAGCTGGTGACGGCGCTCATCAGGTCGCTCCCGAAGGGCTTGCGAACCAACTTCGTCCCGGCACCGAACGTCGCCAAGGCGTTCCTCGCCGCCGTACCGGCCGGCGAACAGCCGCTGCTGCCAGCGCTGGAGCGCTACCTGCTCCATACGACCGGTGTCGCCGTGCCGCCCGAGGCCTGGGGCCTGGACCGGGTCCCGCCGCATCTACGCCTGTCGTTCCGGGTCACGTCGGAGGGCGGCGATGTCGTCGGGAGTGGCAAGGACCTCGAACGCCTGCAACGAGACCTCGCCGGGGCTGCCGGCGCCGCGGTCTCGGCGGCTGGGCGGGACCTGGAGCGGGACGGCCTGACCGACTGGGACTTCGACGAGCTTCCCCGCCGCGTCGGGCGGGCCCGTGCGGGCCACCGGGTGGAGGTCTTCCCCGCGCTCGTCGACTGCGGCGAGAGCGTCGGGATCCGAGTGCTGAGTAGGGAGGCCCACCAGCTGGCGGCGATGCGCTCGGGGGTGGTCCGGCTGATCGCCCTGAGCGTCCGCTCTCCATCGGCGGCGCTGCTCGACAGCCTGGACAACGCCGGCCGGCTGGCGTTGAGCCTTGCGCCGCACGCCAACGTCGCTGCGCTGCTCGACGACTGCTGGACAGCGGCCGTCGAGGACAGCCTCGGCGATGCGGAGCTGCCATGGACCAAGGCCGCGTACGACGACCTCCGTCAGCGGGTCGCGAAAGCAGCACCGCTGACCCTCGCCCAGATCGTCGACCTCGTCAAGGGTGTGCTCGTCGCCGCCAACCAGGTCGACGTGCGGCTCTCCGGCCGGGTGTCGCTCGCGCTGCTGCCTGCCTACGCCGACATGAAGGCCCAGCTGTCCCGGCTGGTCCACCCGGGGTTCGTGACCGACGCAGGACTGACGATGGTGAGGCGGTACCCGACCTACCTCGCGGCGATCGACCGCCGCATCGACGCGGTCGCCGACGACCCCCGCCGCGATGCCACGCTCATGGCGACCGTGACGCCGCTTGTCGAGCGCTACTTGGCGCACGCGGGCGGCGAAGGCTCCGCTCCGGCGTCGGCCAACCGGCTGCGCGAGGTGCGGTTCATGATCGAAGAGCTGAGGGTAAGCCTGTGGGCCCAGCAGTTCAGGACCGTTCAGTCGGTGTCCCCACAGCGGGTCCAACGGGCACTGGCCGAGCTCTGACAGCATGACCGAGAGAAGGCGGTAGATGGATTCCGAAACGGCGAATGCCAAGGCCAGCCGGGCGGTCCACAGTGTCTGGCTGGAGTGGGCGGTCCGGGCCGGGCTCGTCGCCTACAGCCTCGTGCACATCGTCGTCGCGATCATCGCGTTGCAGATCGGCTTCGGGCACACCTCCCACGCGGCAAACCAGCAGGGCGCGTTCCATGCGCTTGCAGCCGAACCCTTCGGACGGGCTCTGCTCTGGGCCGTGGCCCTGGGCCTCTTCCTGCTCGCGTTGTGGCAGCTGCTGGAGGCCGGCTGGGGCCACCGTGGCGACGACGGCATCAAGCGGATCTTGACGAGGTTGGGGTCGGTATGCTCCGCGGTGATCTACGGCTTCATCGGCTTTAACGCCGCGAAGGTCGCGATCGGCGCCGGTGCCCGCGCTCACAGCAAGGAGTGGACGGCGCGGCTAATGGGCTTGCCCTTCGGGCGGGCGCTGGTGGCGATCGTTGCGATCATCATCCTGGTCGTCGCGGTGTTCTTGTTCGTCCGCGGTGTCCGCGCCGACTTCGCCAGCAACCTCGACGGTCGCAAGCAAGGCCGGGTCTCTGTCGAGACCGTCATCCGGGTCGGTCAGGCCGGCTACATGACCAAGGGGATCGCCTTCGGCATCGTGGCCGGGCTCTTCTTCTGGGCAGCGGCCACCTACAACGCCGCAAAGGCCGGCGGCCTCGACGTTGCGGTGAGCACCCTTGCCAAGGCTCCTGCCGGCCCATGGCTTCTCGCGGTGGTCGCCGCCGGTGTTGTCTGCTTCGCCGCCTACTGCTTGGGATGGGCGACGTACGTCGACACGTCGGACTAGGGCCGTTCGGGCACCGTACTGATCGCCTCGTCGTGGCTCATGCCGCTCAGCTGCAGCAAGTCGACGACGATCGACCGTAGCTGACCGAGCACGACCGCGGCGGTCAGCGTCTCTGGAGCCAACACGTGCGCCGTCGTCTCGCCGATCGCGACGAGCTCGGGTTGGACGCCGTCGGGAGCCTTGTTCGCGGCCAGCTCGGCGCCGATGTGCTCAGTGGCCTCGGCCAGCGAGTCGAGCACGGCAAGGTAGTCCTGAGGAAGGCGCTCGTTGCGGCGGGTACTGACCTCGACCCGCCGGACCAGCACTCTGGTGTTCCTGATCGCTCGGTCCAGTGGCTTGACGACGTCGTTGATCGTCCGAACCTTGTGCCTGGTGTGTCGTCGGAAGGGCGAAGTTCGCACGACGGCCATCCCCTCGGCGGCGGCCGAACGCAGGTCGTTGAGGAGCAGTTCGGTCTCCCGGGCGCGATCCAACGTCTTGATCGCCATCTCCTCGTCGATCTCCAGAGCACTCTGGCGGGCGAGCAGCATCAGCCGGGAGAGCTCGCCCACCACTTTCGCGGCCTGTTCCCGGGGGCGGCGAAGCGGCGCGCCCGGGACGATCGTGGCGGCGATCAGGGCGACCCCGCCGCCCACTAGTGCGTCGACGATGCGCGCAAGGCTGCCGTTGAGGGGAAGGATCGTCGCGACCACGATCGCCTGCCCGGCGGCCTGGCCGACGAGCAACACTCCGGCGTCAAGCAGAATCGCCGCCGACATCGCGACGATGATCACGACGGCGATCTGCCAGACTCCTCGCCCGGTGAAGTCGACGAACACGTCGGCGATGCCGATGCCCATCGCGACGCCGACGGTCAGCTCCGCCACCCGCCGAATCCGTTGACCGTAAGACGTGCCGAGACAGATGACGGCGGCGAGCGGGGCGAACAGCGGCTGGCTGTGGTGGAGGAGCCGGACGCTGATCTCCCAGGCCACTGCCGCCGCGACGGCGCACTGCCCGATCATCCAAAGTTTGGAGTGCAGCCGCCGCACCCTCGCCGCGGCAGAGAGCCGGCCGCGCTCCCAAGCCCGGTCGCCCAGCGTGGTGAGGTCGGTCAGCATCTGCTCAGTGCGGCTTGTCGGTCACCCGCAGCGGCGCTCGGTACGGCGGCCCGCCAGCCGCCGGCGCGAACTGCACTGTGTAAAGGCCGGGATGGGGGATCGTCACGACCATGTCGATCTCGGCGCCCGCGTCGGCGTCCATCTGTTGGACGAGCGCATGACCTCGGTCGAACAGCTGTAGCCGGAACGCACTGTGGCTCTGGTTGGTCAGGTCGAAGTCGACCCGCTCTCCAGCGGATGCGATCGAGTCCTGCGGCAGCGGCATCGAGACCAGGCCTTGGTCGGCCACGACGAAGTCGAGCAGTATGTCGTATGACGGCTTGCTCGGCGACGTACTCGATGGGGAGCCGCCACCGGTCGACGACGGGGCGCCGATGGTGGGCGCAGAGGTGCTCTTGTCATTGCTGCTGCACGACACAGCGACGAGGGCGACGGCCGCGACCACAATGCCGGTGCGTAGCGGAGGACGAACGTTCAAGCGGCTCCTTCGGCTGACGGCTGGGGTGCTCCGGTCAGTATGAACCGGAGGGCAAGTCGGCCAGCTCCCGCGTCAGCCGCTCTGCGGTGTGTGCCACCTGCCACGGTCGCGCACCTGACGCGGCCAGTGCGGCCGCGACCGAGTCGGTGTCGGGAGGCGTCGGTGGCCGCCAGGCGAGCTGCCGGACCACGTCCGGCGCAAGCAGGTTCTCCTGCGGAACGTCGAGCGTGGCGGCGAGCTCGACGACAGCGGCCCGGCAGCGCGCCAACCTGGCCGCCTCGACCGGGAACCGGCTGGCCCAGGACCGCGCGGGTGGTGGCCCATCGTGCAGGGCTCCTACTGTGGGCAGCGCGGCCTCAGGGAGATCCAACGCCGTGGTCGCCGCAGCGTGGAACTCGCGCACGAAGCGGCGCCCGCGGCCATGAGAGAAGGCTGGCAGTTCGAGCATCGCCGAACGTGAGATACGACCGGCAAGGGCCAGCCCGACGATGGCGTCGTCGCGAAGGATGCGGCTGGAGCTGATGTCCCGATCGCGCGCGATTCGGTCCCGCTCCTCCCAGACGGCGCGCACGACGGCCAGTCCGCGTCGACCGCGGACCCGGTGGATGCCCGATGTCCGCCGCCACGGCTCGGCTCGTGGCGGCATGGGGAAGGCGCCGACCAGCGCAGCGAATTCCTGCTCCGCCCACTCCCACTTGTCGGCTTCGCGCAGGCGCTGCTCCAGCACGTCCCGGAGTTCGAGCAGCAGCTCGACGTCGAGGGCGGCGTAGACAAGCCAGGACTCCTTCAACGGCCGTCGAGACCAGTCGACGGCGGAGTGCTCCTTGCGCATCGAGTAGCCCATCAGCTGTTCGACGAGCACAGCGAGACCAACCCGTGGGAGGTTCAGCAGCCGGCCGGCAAGCTCGGTGTCGAAGATGCGTCGAGGGGTAATGCCCACCTCGGCCAGGCAGGTGAGATCCTGGCTCGCCGCGTGGATCACCCACTCGGCGTCCCCGGCCGCCTGGGCGACCGACAGCATCGACTGATTCGGCACCGGGCCGAACGCCGCCGGGTCGATCAGCAGCGTGCCGCTGCCGGCTCGGCGCAACTGGATCAGGTAGGCGCGCTGGGAGTAGCGGTAGCCCGATGCCCGCTCGGCGTCGACGGCTACCGGGCCATGACCGGTTGTCACTCGCTCGACCGCCAGGCCGAGGTCGTCGGCAGACTCGATAACCGCGGGAAGACCCTCGCGCAGCATGAGCGGGGGAGCGTCGTCAGCCGCTGCCGCTGCCTCGACGCCGTCGCTCATCGAGCGCGTTGGCCGCGCCGGCTCGGCAGCACGACGACGCCCGGTGGCACCGGCGGTAAGCCCGCCGCCGCGCACATGAGGTCGCCCCAGGCCGCGACGTGGTTGGCCATCGAGCCCAGTGGTGACCACGAGGCTCTGACTTCGATCTCGGCGCTCGAGGGCTCCCCGTCCATGCCGCCGAAACTCTCCGAGGTCACCCGGGTCACGGTGCCGCTGGGCGCCAAAAACTCTGCCGACTGGCCCTGGAGGGAGTCGACGAGCCACGACCATCCGACCCCGCCCAGCACCGGGTCGGTGACCATCTCGGGGTCGATGTCGGCGCGCACGTAGGCGACGCAACGGAACCGCCCCTGCCACGCCTCGTTGCCGGCGGGGTCGTAGAGCAGCACGATGCGGCCGCTGCCGACGTCCTCCCCAGCGACGGTGAGGTCGGCGGAGAGCGCAGCCGAGAAAGGAGCGATGCGCTGGGGCGCCGGCATCTCCTCACAGAGGATCTCGGGCCGCAGCCTGGCGGCCCGGAACTGTTCGAGAGCCCTCCGGAACTCCTCCGGCGGCGCGTCCACCTCATTGCGCGCAGCCATGGCTGGAGCCTATGTCGTTCGCGGAGGGGTGCCCGAGCCGACGCGCCGCTGCACCGGGGCGGACTCCGGGCGGCAGGTCGTCGTCGTACCGCGTGCCAAGATCGCAGCGTGAGCCCTCGCGACGGAGCCCTCATCCGAGCCGCCTACGGCGAGCACGTCGACCATGTGCCCGTCTGGTTCATGCGGCAGGCGGGTCGGTCGTTGCCGGAGTACCGGGCGATCCGGGAGGGCATCGGAATGCTCGAGGCCTGCATGCGCCCGGAGACCGTGGTCGAGGTGACGTTGCAGCCGGTTCGGCGCTACGGGGTCGACGCGGCGATCCTCTTCAGCGACATCGTGCTGCCGTTGAAGGCGCTCGGGCTGGACCTCGACATCGTGGCCGGAGTCGGCCCGGTGGTCGCCGTACCGGTTCGCGAGCAAGAGCAGGTCTCCCGGCTCCCGGAGTTCGACCCCAATCGGCTCGAGTTCCTACAGGCCGCCGTGCGCGCGCTCGCCGATGAGCTCGGCGATGTCGCGCTGATCGGCTTCGCCGGCGGGCCGTACACGATCGCGTCCTACCTGGTGGAGGGCGGTCCGTCGCGCGACCACGCACGGACCAAGGCCCTGATGCGAGGGGCGCCGGAACTGTGGCATGAGCTGATGGCTCGGCTGGTGGAGATCGTCGCCGGAACCCTGCGGCTGCAGGTCAGGGCCGGCGCGAGCGCCGTGCAGCTCTTCGACTCGTGGATCGGCGGCTTGTCTCCTCGGGACTATCGGCGCTACGTGCTGCCGCACACCCAGGCCGTGATGGCGGCCATCGCGGATCTCAACGTGCCGCGCATCCACTTCGGCGTCGGCACCGGAGAGCTGTTGCCGGACATGGCGTCGGCGGGTGTGGAGGTGATCGGCGTCGACTGGCGGGTGCCGCTGGATCGCGCTCTCGGCCGGATCCAGTCCGGCCAGGCGGTGCAGGGCAACGTCGACCCGACCCTCGTGCTCGCTCCCTGGGAGGTGCTGGCCGCGGAGGCGACCGAGATCCTCCGGCTCGGCCGCGCGGCACCTGGGCACATCTTCAACCTCGGGCACGGTGTGCTGCCCAGCTCCGACCCGGATGCGTTGGCCCGGCTCGTCGACCTGGTCCATGCCTTCCCCGTCGAGGACGGAGGGTGACCGAGGACCGGCTCAGCGACCGCCCCCATGTGGTTGTCGTCGGCGGCGGTATCAGCGGCCTGGCGGCAGCCCATGCCCTCGCGTCGGCCGGCGGCGACCGCGGTCATCCGCGGGTGACGCTGTTGGAAGGTGGTCCGACCGTCGGCGGGAAGCTCCGGGTGGGCGAGGTCGCCGGCCTGCAGGTCGACCTGGGAGCGGAGGCCATCCTCAACCGCCGGCCGGAGGCCGTGGATCTCGCCGGCTCCGTCGGTCTCGGTTCGTCGGTCGTGCATCCCGACACCACCTCGGCGGCGGTGTGGACGCGGGGGGCACTGCGGCCGCTGCCGCCCACCATGCTGGGGATACCGGCCAGCGTCCCGCTGCTGCGGGCGAGCCGGATCATCGACGAGGCAGCTGTGCGGCGGGCGGTCCTCGAGCGCGGCTTCCCGCCGCTGGACGTCACCGACGACGTCGCCGTCGGCCGGCTGGTGACCCGGCGACTGGGTCGGCAGGTCCGCGACCTGCTCGTCGAGCCGCTGCTCGGCGGGGTGTACGCCGGGTGGTCCGACGAGCTGTCGCTGCATGCCACCATGCCGGCGGTGGTGGCGGCGCTGGCCCGGCATGGTGGTCTGCTCGCGGCGGCCGAGGCGACGGTGCGGGGACCTGCTACCGGCGGCGCGGCCGAGCCCAAGCCGATCTTCGCCGGTCTGCGGGGCGGCGTCGGGCGGCTGGCCACCGAAGTAGGCGGTGCTGCCCAGCGGCTCGGTGTCGACGTACGGACCTCGACGATGGTGCGGTCGCTGCAGCGGCGGCCGGAGGGGTGGCGGGTCGTAATCGGGCCGGCGAGCGACCCGGAGACCGTCGATGCCGACGCCGTGGTGCTGGCATGCCCGGCCGCTCCGGCGGCACGCCTGCTCCGCGACGTCGCTGCGGACGCGGCCGCAGAGCTCGCGGAGGTCGGCTACGCGTCGGTGGCGCTGGTCACGCTGGCGTTTCGGCTGGACGCCGACGGGCCGCCGCTGCGCGGCAGCGGGTTCCTCGTGCCTCCGGTCGAGGGCACCGTGATCAAGGCGGCGACGTTCTCGTCGGTGAAGTGGGGATGGCTGCGAGGCGAGCTCGCCGTCGTCCGGTGCTCGATCGGCAGGTACGGCGAGGAGTCGCAGCTGCAGCACGACGACGCCGAGCTGGTCGCCATGGCCGAGGCGGACCTGCGGGCCGCCACCCGGTTGCGGGGCACGGTTGTCGACGCCCTGGTGACCCGGTGGGGCGGTTCGCTGCCGCAGTACGCCGTGGGCCACCTCGACCGGGTGCGCCGCATCCGGGAGCAGTTGTCCACTCTGGCCACCGTGGAGGTGTGCGGGGCAGCGCTTGACGGGGTGGGCATTCCGGCCTGTGTCGCAAGCGGTGAGGCGG
>JAICMS010000077.1 GCA_025929075.1 Propionibacteriales bacterium | reverse complement strand
TGATGCCGGGCCGTTCGCCGCCACCCGGCACGGCTATCCTCCGAGTGTTCGGCCAACAGTCGACCTCCCTCGTCCGGCAGGAGCGCCCATGGATCAGCGCGTCGCGATCGTTACCGGGGCCGCGCGCGGAATCGGGTCCGCCGTCGCCCGCAGACTCTCCGCAGACGGGTTCGCCGTCGCCGTACTGGACCTCGCAGAGGAGGCCTGCGCAACGACCGTTGGTGACCTGCAAGCGGCCGGTGGTCGCGCGATTGGCGTCGGAATCGACGTAGCCGACGGCTCGTCGGTCGGCGCTGCCGTCGAGCGGGTCAGCCAGGAGCTGGGCCCACCCCTCGTCCTGGTCAACAACGCGGGGATCACCCGAGACAACCTGCTCTTCAAGATGACCGACGACGACTGGGACGCCGTGATCGCAGTCCACCTGCGGGGCGCATTCCTGATGAGCCGTGCCGTCCAAACATTCATGACGAAGGCCGGCTGGGGAAGGATCGTCAACATCTCGAGCACCTCCGCGCTCGGCAACCGCGGGCAGGCGAACTACGCCACTGCCAAGGCGGGCATCCAGGGGTTCACCAAGACGCTCGCCATCGAGCTGGGCAGGTTCGGAGTCACCGCGAATGCCATCGCTCCGGGCTTCATCGTCACGGACATGACCCGCATCACAGCCGAGCGACTCGGCGTCAGCTTCGAAGACTTCCAAGCGGCGCGGGCCAAGGAGACACCGGTGCCGCGCGTCGGCCAGCCCGACGACATCGCGCACGCCGTGTCGTTCTTCGTGAGCGAGGGTGCCTCGTTCGTCACCGGCCAGGTGCTGTACGTCGCCGGCGGCCCACGAGGCTGACGGGATGCGCCGGTTCACCACCCTTGAGGAGCTGACCGCAGCGGTCGGTGAACACCTCGGCTACAGCGACTGGTTGCTCGTCGACCAACGGCGGATCGACCTGTTCGCCGATGCCACCGGCGATCACCAATGGATCCATGTGGACCCTGCCCGCGCCGCTGCCGGTCCGTTCGGAGCGACGATCGCGCACGGCTACCTCACCTTGTCGCTGGTGCCGGCGCTGGTCGGCTCCCTCGTCGACTACGCGGGCTGGCCAGTGCGGATCAACTACGGTTCCAACAAGGTGCGCTTCCCGAGCCCGGTCGTGGTCGGGTCGCGGGTCCGGGCGGGCGCTCAGGTCGCCGCAGTCACAAAGGCCCCGGCGGGGATCCAGGTGGCGCTCGCCGTCACCGTCGAGATCGAAGACCCGGACGGGCAGCCTGCTCCGCGACCAGCCCTGGTGGCCGAGCTCCTCACCTTGCTCGCTGGTGGCGGCTGATCCGCCGGACCTTTGCCCGACCCGGACAGCTCGCTGGCTATCGGCGGCCGAGACTACCGTGACCTCATGCGCAGATTGGCTTTTGCCGGTCTTACAGTCTGCTGCATCGGCGTTGCTGGCTGCAGCGGCTCCCCTCCGATAACACAACAACACGATGGCACGGTCTTCGTGACGATCAACCCGACGTCGGTTCCGGACTATCGATTCCCAGCGTCAGGAACGACCTACGCCATCCCGCAAAGACTCGATCGACCCTTGCATCTGCCCCGAATCCAACCTGGCCAGCCATGTCCAACGACACACGGCCACAAGGTGGACTTCCGAGCCTTCGGTGGGTTCTCGCTGGGAACGGCGGGGCCGGTCCACCCGATCATCGCTGCCCCATTGATCCCGCTCAGGCATGGCGTTGCAGTTGCTGACCGCGCGGACAACTGGTACAGCGTCAAGACGCTCTGGTACGCGCTCAAGAAGTATCAGGGGCCCCTCCTGATCCGAGGTGCGCGACTCGACGGACCCGGCTCGATCACGTTCGGTGGCGCCCATACCCTCGGCTTTCTCGCTGACGGCGGAACTGCTGCAGGAAAACGCGGATCGGTGGGTATGCGCAGTTGGCCAGGTGGGACATGGGTGCGCGAACCGGGATGCTACGGGTTCCAGATCGACGGCAGCGGGTTCAGTGATGTCCTTGTGCTGTCGATCCGGGGACCTGTGCCCGGAGAGCCACACAGCTCATAGCCGAAGCTTGCCGTTTTGCCTTGTGCATAAAGGTTTCCGTGGTCTCAAAGTGTCGGCGGGCACCTCTAGCGTTGGAGCCATGGCTGAGATCTTGTTCGACTCCGACGATAACTCGTTGGACACATCAGACCGAGGTGCCGCCGTCTACTTAGCGGAGGAGCCCGACCGGTGGACCGATGGCACGGATCTGCCGCCGGCCGGTGAGTCGGCGATCGATGCAGCCAGGTCGGCGCTGGCCGGGGTCGACGACTTGGATGCCGATGCGACGCTGGCTGAGGCCGGAGAGGTCCAGCGACTCGTCAACCTCGTCGCTGCCCGGCAGCTGAGGCTGGCGGCGCGCTGGGCGGACCTGCATGCTGTGCTCGACCCCAGCCAGTCTGCTGGGCTGCCGGGAATGGAACGGCTCGTGCACCTTGGCGGGGCCGGGACGCCGCTGGTCGCGGAGTTCTGCTGCGCCGAGCTCGGTGCGCAACTGGGCAGATCACCGACAACCGCGGCGATGCTGATGGGTGACGCGCTGGATCTGCGGCACCGGATGCCCCAGCTGTGGCAACTGCTCTGTGCCGGCGACGTCACCGGTTTCACCGCACGCCAGGTCGCCACTCGCACGCGGCACCTATCCCTGGCTGCGGCCGCGCAGGTCGACGCCAGAGTCGCTCGCTACGCCTCGACAATCCCATGGGGGCGGTTGGAGCCTGTGGTGGACGCCGCTGTCATGGCTGCCGACCCCGACGCCGCCAGGGCAGCAGCAGAGCAGGCCAGGGATCGGCAGGGCGTGTGGGTCAGCCGGAAGGCCGACCATGGCGACAAGACCCTGATTGCCCGCGCCAACGGTGTTGATGTCGACGCCTTCGACACCATGGTCGACGACATCGCCACCGCGCTCGGGTTGCTCGGCGATACCGATTCTGAGGATGTCCGGCGAGCCAAGGCTATCGGTATCCTCGCCTCGACCGACGCCACCAGAGAGATACTGGCGCTAGCCGCGCAACGGCTGGAGGAGGCCGACGGCGACGACCCGCAAGCCGACCCCACCCAACCTGGCCGACCACGGAGGGCTACGCCGCGACAGCGCACGCACAGCACCGGCCGTGCCGTCGTCTATGTCCACCTGTCGCAGCAGGCGCTGGCTGGGAACTACAACGTGGCCAGGATCGAAGACCTCGGCCCGATCATCGTCGAACAGGTCCAGCAACTCCTCGGCCACCGCAATGTCGTCATCAAACCAGTCGTCGACCTCAACAAGATGCGGTCGGTGGACGCCTACGAGGTTCCGGAGGACCTCGCCGAGGCGGTCCACCTGCGCACACCGGCCGACTGCTTCCCGTATGGCGTGAGCACCTCCCGAAGGGCTGGCGACATCGACCACACCGACCCCTACGTTCTCCCTGACCGAGGTGGAACACCCGGCCAGACCCGCCTTTCCAATCTCGGTCGGCTGCAGCGGTTCCACCACAGAGTCAAGACCTTCGGCAACTGGCGCGTCAAACAAGTCAGATCCGGGGTTTGGCTTTGGACCTCACCGCGCCGCTACCGCTATCTCGTCGACAGCACCGGCACCACCGCCCTCGGAAGGTTCTAACGGCCGCGCTCAGCTAGTCGTTGTCGTCCGGATGGTGTCCAGAACGACCGACGTACGGCTTGTCGCAGCGCCGTCAGCCGGCTCGATCCGAACCGCATCAGCAAGTGCCGCTTCGGCGAGGTCGAACCGGTCCGCGTCGTCGGTCAGCAGCGTCATCAGCGACTGACCCTCGCGCACGGTGTCGCCGGGCTTGGCATGCAACAACACCCCGGCCCCGGCCTGGACCGAGTCCTCCTTGCGCGCTCGCCCCGCTCCCAACCGCCAGGCGGCGGTTCCGACCGCGAGGGCGTCGAGGCGGGTGACCGTCCCGGCCTGCTGAGCGACCACCTGATGGGACTCACGGGCCCGTGGCAGCGGCGCGTCCGGGTCGCCGCCCTGCGCGGACACCATGGCCCGCCACACGTCCATCGCTGAGCCGTCGGCGAGGTGCCGCGCCGGGTCGGCGTCCGGCTGACCTGCCAGCGCGAGCATCTCCCGAGCCAGTGCGAGCGTCAGCTCGACCACGTCTGGCGGACCGCCGCCGGCGAGCACCTCCACCGACTCCGTCACCTCGACGGCGTTGCCGACGGCGCGACCCAGCGGCGTCGACATGTCGGTGAGCAGCGCCACCGTGCGCAGCCCCGCGTCAGTTCCCAGCTCGACCATCGTCTGGGCGAGCTCGCGGGCCGGTGCCTCGGACTTCATGAACGCTCCGGAGCCGACCTTGACGTCGAGCACCAGCGCGCCCGTGCCCTCGGCGATCTTCTTGCTCATGATCGAGCTCGCGATGAGTGGGATCGACGGAACCGTCGCCGTGACGTCGCGCAGCGCATACAGCTTCCGGTCCGCTGGCACCAGGCCCTCTGTGGCCGCGCACACGACGGCTCCGACCTCCTCGAGCTGCTTCACGATCTGTCGGTACGAGAGATCGCAACGCCAGCCGGGGATCGACTCCAGCTTGTCGAGCGTGCCGCCCGTGTGCCCAAGCCCACGACCGGACAGCTGCGGTACGGCGACGCCACAGGCCGCCATGAGAGGAGCCAGCGGCAGGGTGATCTTGTCCCCCACGCCGCCCGTCGAATGCTTGTCGGCCGTCGGCCGCGACAGTCCGGAGAAGTCGAGCCGTTCGCCGGTGCCGATCATCGCGGCGGTCCACCGACTCACCTCCTGACGACTCATGCCGTTGAGCAGGATCGCCATGGCCAGGGCGGCCATCTGCTCTTCGGCGACGACCCCACGCGTGTAGGCGTCGACCACCCAGTCAATCTGCTCGTCGGTGAGCTCTGCCCTGTCCCGCTTGGCGGCGATGACGTCGACCGCGACGAACGGCTCCAACGGTCAGCTCCGGCCCAGCTGCTGCGGCCCGAACGCGTCGGGAAGCACCTCGGCCATCCGCCGTACGCCGTCGCTCATCAGGACCAGCAGCTGCGGCCCGCCATGCTCGTGGAGCAGCTGCCTGCACCTCCCGCACGGCATCAGCACCGCACCCGCACCGTCCACGGCGACGAAGGCCACCAGCCGGCCGCCACCGCTGGCGTGCAGCGCCGAGACCAGCCCGCACTCCGCGCAGAGGCCGACACCGTAGGAGGCGTTCTCGACGTTGCAGCCGACCACGACGCGGCCGTCATCAACCAGCGCGGCAGCCCCGACGGGATAGTTCGAGTACGGCGCGTACGCGTGCCGCATGGCGTCTCGGGCAGCATCAATGAGCCCGGCCCAGTCGACGTCAGCCGGCTCATCCCTTGACATACGGCTCCCCGTCGGCGGCCGGCGCCCGCACCCGCCCGACCAGCCCGGCGACGGCGAAGATCGTCGCGACGTAGGGCAGCATCGCCATGAAGTACGACGGGATGGCGACCGGCGTGGTGATCGACGACAGCAGGTTCTGCATCTCCGAGGCGAAGCCGAACAGCAGCGCCGCGGCCACCGCGCCGCGTGGGCTCCAGCGGCCGAAGATCACCGCTGCCAGCGCGATGAAGCCCATGCCCGACGAGATGTTCTTGGAGAAGCCCCCAATGGCACCGATGGTCAGGTTGGCGCCGGCGAGACCGGCGACAGCGCCGCCGAGGATGACGTTGCGGTAGCGCACCCGCAGCACGTTGATGCCGACGGTGTCAGCTGCCCGAGGATGCTCTCCGACCGCCCGAGCCCGCAACCCCCAACGAGTACGGAACAGGGCCACGTCGACGGCGATGATCAGCGCGTAGGTCAGGTAGACGATGACGGTCTGGTCAAACAGCAGTGGCCCGACCACCGGGATCTGCGACAGCACCGGTACGGCGACATCCTGGAACACCGCCGGAGAGTTGAGGGTCGCCGTGTCCGGCTGCATCAGCGCGTCGTAGAGAAAGCCGGTCAGACCCAGCGCCAAGACGTTGAGGACGACGCCCAGCACCACCTGGTTGACCAGATAGCGGATCGCGAAGACGGCGAGCAACCACCCCATCAGGCCGCCGACGACGAGGGCTCCGAGCACGCCGATGTACAGGTTGCTGACGACCGAGCCCACAAGCGCACCGGCCCACGCGCCGGCCAGCATCTGACCCTCGATGGCGACGTTGATGACGCCAGACCGCTCGCACATCAGGCCGGCCAGCGCGCCCAGGATCAGCGGGATCGACAGGAACAGCGACTGTTCGAGAACACCGAGCATGTCGATGTGCTGGTCGGGTGCACCCGTGGTCGACCAGCAGAGGAACGTGAGCAGGAACGCGAGGATCGCGATGCCGATCGCCCAGCGGAGCCCGACCCGGCCGAATCCGCGTAGCGCCTGGTAGCAGCCGAGGACGACGACGACGGCCCCGAGGATGAACGCGCTCACCCTGGCCGGCACGACGATTTGGGGGACCGTGAAGTACTCGCCACCGTTGGCCAGGTCGAACCGGGCGTCGTAGCCGGCCCGCGAGCCGAGCCCGAGCAACAGCGCGCACAGCAGTCCGACGACGACCAACGCGATCCCAGCGCCGATCCGGCGGCGTGGCGACATCCGACGGCTGACGACGTCGGCCACGAAAGGCTCCGGACGGGACGGGTCCTGGACTGCGACGCTCATCCGTTCCATCCCTTCGCCAACGCCTCGCCGCCACCGCCGCTGCCGCGGAGCCGGAAGATCGCGCGCACCAGCCCGGGAGCGGCGATGAACAGCACGATCAGCGCCTGCACTACCTCGACGAGGTCGACCGGCGTCCCGGTGTTGGACTGCATCTGGATGCCGCCGGCACGCAGCGCGCCGAACAGTAGACCCGCGAGCACCGTCGGGCCGGCCTTGGCACGCCCGAGCAGGGCCACGGTGATCGCGTCGAAGCCGATGCCAGCGTCGATGTCTCCGGTGATCTGGCCGTTGGTGCCGAGGATCTGGGTGACGCCGGCGAGCCCGGCCAGCCCGCCGGCGAGCAGCATCACCACGATGTATCCGCGCTCGACCTTGATGCCGGCCGTGCGCGCGGCGAACTGGTTGGCGCCGACGGCCCGCAGCTTGAAGCCGAGCGTGCTCCGTGTCAGCAGCCACCACATGAACACCGCCGCGCCGAGCGCGAGGAACAGCCCGGCGTTGACCCGCATCGAGCTGCCGAACAGCTTCCAGAGCATCGCGTTGGGGTCGACGCTGTTGGAGATCGCCTGCCCGTACGGCGGCGCCTGGAAGCCCCTGACCGAGAGCAGATAACCCAACGCGTTGAGCGCCACGTAGTTGAGCATGATCGTGGTGATGACCTCGTGAGCCCCGGTCTTGGCCTTGAGCAGGCCGGCGAGCCCACCCCAGATCGCGCCACCGATCGTGCCTGCGATGACTGCGACGATCACGTGGATGATGAACGGCAGGTGCCAGGCGAAGCCGACGTACCCGGCGAAGACCGCGCCGGCGATGATCTGCCCCTGTCCGCCGATGTTGAACAGGCCGGCCCGGAACGCCAGCCCCACCGAGAGCCCACCGAGGATCAGCGGAGTTGCGTTGGTCAGCGTCTCGGAGATCGGGCCGAGGTAGCCGGACAGCGTGCCCTGCGCCGCCGTGTGCGGGTTGAAGATCGCGCCCTGAAACATCGCCCAGTAGCCGTTGCCGATCGCCTTGAACCCGTCGGTGAAGGTGTCCCAGGGATAGCTGAAGAAGTAGCTCGAAGCGGTGCGGGTGTCGGGGTCGGCGATCGCGATGAGGATGCCGCCGACGACCATCGCCGCCACGAAGGCGAGGACGGTCACGGCGGCATTGCTCGAGCCGAGGATCTCCCGGATCGTGCGCTCGCCAAGACCGGGTTCGGGCGGACTGTCAGTGCGAGCCGGGGTCGAGGCGGTGTCGGTCATGGCAGCCCGTCCTCCTCCTGCGGGCCGGCGATCCCGAGTGCGGGGTTGCCCGCGACGGTCGCCGCGGTCTCGTGATGCTCGATGTCCTCCTGGGGGGTGCCCGCCATGAGCAGTCCGATTTCCTCAGCCGGAGTGCCCGCGGGCACCTCGCCGATGATCCGGCCCCGGTACATGACGGCGATCCGATCTGCCAGTCCCAGCACCTCGTCCAGCTCGGTCGAGACAAGTACGACGGCTGCGCCGGCGTCTCTCTCGGCCACAATCTGCTTGTGCACGAACTCCATAGAGCCGACGTCAACCCCCCTCGTGGGTTGTGACACCACGAGCAGTTTGAGCGGGCGGGAGAGCTCTCGAGCGAGCACCACCTTCTGCTGGTTGCCGCCGGACAGCGTCGAGGCCGCCGCCTCGACGGACTGCGTACGCACGTCGTACTCCTCGACCCGCTCGACCGCATTGCGTTGGATGGCGGCGAGGTCGAGCGCCGGGCCGTTCGCGAACGGCTGAGTGTCATGGGTGTCGAGGATGAGGTTCTCGGCGATGCTGAAGGCCCCGATCAGCCCGTCGTGCATCCGGTCCTCGGGCACGTAGCCCACACCGGCGGACAGGATGTGGTGGACGTCGGCGCGCGTCACGTCGCGGCCCTCCAGCAGGATCCGGCCGGAACTGACCGGCGTCAGGCCGACCAGCGACTCGGTCAGCTCGGTCTGGCCGTTGCCCTGCACGCCGGCAAGGGCGAAGATCTCGCCGCGCCGAACCTCGAACGAAACCCCGTCGACCACCACCTGGCCGCGCTCATCGAGGATGTGGACGTCCTCGACCTGGATCACCGGGTCGCCCGGCTCCTTGGCGGTCTTCTGGACGGTCAGTTGTACCGGCCGGCCGACCATCATCGACGCCAGCTCCGCTGCGGAGGTGTCGGGAGCGGCTTCGCCGACGACCTTCCCGCGACGGATGACGGTGATCGTGTCGGCAACGGATCGCACCTCTTGCAGCTTGTGTGTGATGAACACGATCGAGGTGCCAGCGTCTCGCAGCGAGCGCATGACGCCCATCAGCTCGGTGATCTCCTGCGGAGTGAGCACCGCCGTGGGCTCGTCGAGGATGAGCACCCTGGCCTCGCGAATCAGGGCCTTGACGATCTCGACCCGCTGTTGGAGACCAACCGGAAGATCCGCCACCAGGGCATCTGGCGGGACCTCCAAGCCGTACCGGCGCGACACCTCGGCGACATCGCGCCGGGCCTGCCTCCGGTCGAGGAAGCCGAGCAGCGTGGTCCGCTCGTGGCCGAGCTCGATGTTCTCCGCAACCGTGAACACCGGGATCAGCATGAAGTGCTGGTGCACCATGCCGATGCCGGCGGCCATAGCATCGGCGGGGCTGTCGAAAACGTGGCGTTCGCCGTCGACCAAGATCTCGCCCTCGTCGGGGCGGTAGAGCCCGTAAAGGACATTCATCAGCGTGCTCTTGCCGGCGCCGTTCTCGCCGAGCAGAGCGTGGATCTGCCCAGGCTCAACGGTCAGGTCGACCGAGTCGTTGGCGACGAGCGACCCGAAGCGTTTGGTGATCCCCCGAAGCTCCAGTCGCATCGCTGCTCCTGGTTCAGGCAGCCATTACTGCGGCTGGTGGGGCGAAGTGATCTGGATCTTGCCCGAGATGATGTCGGACTTGATCGTGGTCAGCTCGTTCTTGACGTCCTGCGGGACCTTGCTGTTCCACTGGTGGAACGGGGCCAGCCCGGTCCCGCCGTTGGCCAGAGTGCCGATGTAGTTGCCCGTCGGGAACGACCCGCTGGCCGCCTTGTCGACGTACTGCTTGACCGAGCCCGTCAGGTTCTTGGTGACGCTGGTGATGAAGTACTTGCAGTACTGCGCCGCGCTCACGCAGCCGTCGGTGTCGACCCAGATGACGGCGACCTTGCCCCCAGCGGCCACAGCGGCCGCACCGGCGCCGAGACCGGTGCCACCCGCGACCGGGAAGATGACGTCGGCGCCCTGCGAGATGAACGTCTCGCTGATGGAGCGCCCGACGTTGAGGTTCGTGAACGAGTTGGCGAACTCACCAGCCTGGGGCTTGGTCTCATCCCAGCCGAGCACCTTGACGTTGGCGTGCTTGGTCTTGTTGTAGTACTGCACGCCTTCCCAGAAGCCGTCCATGTAGATGGTGACCGGCGGGATGTTGAGACCCCCGAACGTCGCGACGACGCCGGTCTTGGACATCGCAGCGGCCAGATAGCCACCGAGGAACGCGCCCTGTGCGGTGTTGTACTGCAGGCCGTAGACGTTCTTCAGGCCCTGGTTGCTGTTGTCGATCTCGGCATAGTGCTGCTTGGGGTTGGCCTTGGCGATGCTCGCGACCGCCTTGTACATCAGACCACCCACCGCGATGATCGTGTTGCAGCCCTTGCTGGTCTCGGCCTTCAGGTTCGGCGTGTAGTCACTCTGTGAGTTCGACGAGACGTACGACGGGTTGACGTTGGAGTTGGCCGCCTCGGCGGCCTTCATCCCCGCCCACGACGACTGGTTGAAGGAGTGGTCGTCGACCCCACCGGTGTCCAGGACCATGCAAGCGTTGAAGCTACCGTTTCCGGAGCTGCTGTTGCCCGGCTTGGAGCTACATCCGGCGACGAGAAGGGCGGACACGCCCACGACAGCGGCGATCTTGGTCAGGTGACGCACTGAGACTCCTTCATGGCCGGATGCCTGAATCGGCACGCATCGCAGGAATCATAGGGCCTGGGCGGCCAACCGAGCGAACAGCCGCACGCCGACCGAGATCGCTGACTCGTCGGCGTCGAAGCTGCCGTGATGCAGGTCTGGCGCGTGGTGGTCGCCGGGCGAACGAACGCCCAGCCGAATGAGCGATCCAGGCACCCGCTCGACCATCCAGGCGAAGTCCTCGCCGCCGAGGCTCTGGTCCATGGTTACCACGCCCGCGTCCCCGAGGCACACTCGGGCCAGGTCGCGGAACTCCTCGGTTGCAAGGGGGTCGTTGACGCACGGCGGGACGCTCTTGACCACCTCGATGTCCGCATCGACTCCGAACGGCACCAGGAAGGACCGGACCACCTCCTCGAACTCGTCGGTTGCGGTTCGCCAGACGTCGGCATCGAGGCAGCGCAGCGTGCCCTCGACGAACAGCGACTGCGGGATCGTGTTGGGCGCGGTCCCCCCGTGCACCTGCCCCCACACCAGGCTCAGCCCAGCTCTCGGGTCGTAGCGTCGGGAGAGCAGGCCCGGCAGTACAGCGATCACAGACCCGGCAGCGAACACGAGGTCGTTGGTCAGGTGGGGCCGCGCCGTGTGACCACCCGGTCCGTTCAGCGTCACCCGGACCCGGTCGGCGCCCGCAGTGATCGGCCCCGGACGCAGGCCGACCGTGCCGGCCTCCAGCCGTGGGTCGCAGTGGAAGGCGAACACTCGCCGCAGGCCGTCCAGCTCACCGTCGGCAATGACGTCCTCGGCACCACCCGGCACCACCTCCTCTGCCGGCTGGAAGATCAGCCGCACCGGCGGGACGCTGAAACCGCGACCTGCCAGCTCGGCAAGCACCGAGGCGGTGCCCAGCAGGATCGTCGTGTGGACGTCGTGGCCGCAGGCATGACAGGCTCCGGCAACTTCCGAGCGATAGGACACGTCCTTGCGGTCGTCGAGCGGGAGCGCGTCGATGTCGCCCCGGAGGCCGAGCCTCGGAGCATCGGAGCCGTCGTCACCCACGTCGCAGATGAGGCCGGTTCCGCAGCTCAATGTCCGCGGGTGCAACCCCAACGCGGTCAGCTTCTCGATCAGGCGGGCAGTCGTCCGGGTCTCGCGCCGGGACACCTCCGGATGGCGGTGGAGCGCCCGGCGGAACGTCACGAGGTCGCGCTCTAGGTCCTTGACGATGTGGTCGATCTCGTCGGGAGAGGCGGCGTCCGGCACCTGCACAGTCTCCCATCGAGATGCCAACGGACGGCAATCGGTGGTGCGAGTGACCGTCGCCGTACCGACTAAGAAGGCGCTGAATCGCCCCCCGGAGATGCCCGCTCCCTATGCCAGAATTGCGCGATGGTCAGCTGGCTGAGCGGGCT
>JAICMS010000131.1 GCA_025929075.1 Propionibacteriales bacterium | reverse complement strand
GCGGTGGCTCCGCCGAAGCCGCCCGAGGCGTTGCGCGGCGTCACCCTCGACATCTCGGCCGGCGAGACCGTCGCCCTTGTGGGAGAGACCGGCGCCGGGAAGTCGACGGTGATGAAGCTGCTGATCCGGTTCTACGACCCCAACAGCGGCCGGCTCGCCGTCGACGGCCGCGACCTGAGGACGATGTCGCTGCGCGGCCTCCGGCGCCACCTCGGATACGTCCCCCAGGAGGCGTTCCTCTTCACCGGCACGGTGCGCGACAACATCGCCTACGGCCGGCCCGACGCCACCGACGCCGAGGTGGAGTCAGCGGCTCGCGCCGTCGGTGCACACGACTTCGTCGTGGCCCTGCCGGGCGGCTACCTGCACGAGATCAGCGAGCGTGGCCGGTCACTCTCGGCCGGTCAGCGTCAGCTCGTCGCGCTGGCCCGTGCCGAGCTCGTCGACCCGGCGATCCTGTTGCTCGACGAGGCGACCTCGAACCTCGACCTGCCGACCGAGGCCGCCGTGGCGGCGGCGATGCGGGCGGTCAGCCGGGGGCGGACAACCGTGGTCATCGCCCACCGGCTGCAGACGGCGCGGACGGCAGACCGGATCGCCGTGTTGCACGGAGGCCGGGTTGCCGAGCTCGGCAGCCACGAGGAACTGCTCGCCCTCCAGGGCACCTACGCCCGGATGTGGGAGTCGTTCGAGCTCATCGGCAGCGACCCCGCCCCCGCCACCTAGCCAGCGTCCGAGCGGCCCCCGAGCGTCCCAGCGAATGTGGCCGATCCCGGCGACAGATCCGCGGCGCATCGTGCGTCCTCCGGCCACTCTCGGCGAACCGTGCAGGCATCGGCCACAGCCGCTCCGAGCGGCGGGCTACGGGCGGGCCTCGTAGACGATGTTGAACGGAGTCTCGGTCGCGCGGCGGAACCGGGTGAAGCCGGCGTCGGTGACGACGCGGCGGATCGCCGCCTCGCCCGCCTGGGCGCCCAGCGCGTAGCCGCCGCGCTGTGACATCGCGTTGGGGACGCACAGGAACGTCGAGAAGCCGTAGTACACGCGACCCACCGGGTTGAGGTTGTCGGCGTAGGTGTCACCAGCGGCCGGCTCGACGATCATCCAGGTTCCGTCTGCAGTGAGCGACTCGCGCACGTGCTTGGCGGCGGCCAGCGGGTCCCCCATGTCGTGCAGGCAGTCGAACGTCGTGACGAGGTCGTAGCCGCCGCCTGTGAACGTCTGTGCCGACGCGACCTCGACGGAGGTCCGGTCGGCGACGCCCGCCTCGGCAGCGCGCTTGCGGGCAAGCTCGATCGAGCCGGCGTGGTAGTCCGAGCCGGAGAACTCCGAGCGATGGTAGGAGTCGGCCATCAGGACTGTCGACGCACCCAGCCCGCAGCCGATGTCCGCCACTCGAGCACCGGCCAGGAGCTTGGCCACGACACCGTCCAATGCCGGCAGCCAGGCAGACACCAGGTTGGCGACATAGCCCGGGCGGAAGAACTGCTCGCAGCCGACGAAGACGTCGTCGTGTTGCTCGTGCCAGCCGAGACCGGCACCGGTGCGGAAGGCCTCGGTGACCCGCGGCTCAGCATGGAGGGAGCCCAGCGCGAGCAGGAAGGCGCCGGGCATGTAGACGCCGCCTTCGGGGTTGGTCAGCGCGAAGGCCTGCTCCTCGCTGAGGGAGTAGGTCTCGGTCTCCGGGTCGACGTCGACGTACCCGCCGGCGGCCTGTCCGCGGAGCCACTCGGTGACGTACCGCGGGTGGCAGTCGGTCCGCTTGGCCAGCACTTCGGCGGTCGCCGGACCCTTTGCGAGGGCGCGGTAGAGGCCGAGCCGGTGGCCGACGACGACGTTGCCGGCGTGCATGGTCGCGCCGAGGTCGCCGACGAACCGGCCGAGCAGGTCGTTGAGCTTCGCTTCGTCGATGGACATGTCTCCTCCTTGGTGGTCGCGTGAGATCGCGTACCAGGAGCATCGACAACGGCGTTGCAGTCCGGTGGCAGCTAGGTTGCAGCCGGTACGACGGCCGCTGCCGCCTCGACGAGCGGAGACCACCCGGAGCTCTCGGCGGCCGCCACGAACGGGCGGAGCAGTGCACCTGCCCGCTGCTCGTCGTAGCCGAGCCACGCCTTCGCCGTACAGAGGTAGGCGTCAGCACCGAGGAGCCAGGCACGCCCCGGTGGACAGCTGACGCCGGTCAGCAGCCGGTCGGCCCGCTCGAGCGGGGCCCGCTCGCCGGTGGCCAGCGCGAGCGGTCCGAGACAGCGGGCGAGGTATCCCTCGGCGCCGCTGGTCTCGGCGACCGGCAGGCAGCCATTCAATAACCCGGTCGCCTCCTCCCGGTCACCGCGCTCAAGCAGGCTGACGGCGAGGCAGGCGGCCGTCGCGGCCGCCCACCAGGCATGGCCGAACCGCTCGGCGTGCACCAGCGCACGACGCCCGACGTCGACCGCCCGGTCGAGGTCTCCGCTCAATCGGTGCATCCAGCCCAGGTGAGCAAGGAACCACGCCTCGTAGCTGACGTAGCCGCTGGCCCGGTTGAGCTGCAGCGCGACGTCGACGAGGGCGAGTGCGTCGTCGAATCGACCGGCGGCCAGCGGTTCGAACGCGGACTCGAAGACGAGCCATTGCAGCCGCCACTGGTCGTTCTGGCGCCGCAGCAGCGGCTCGAGCTCGGCGACCACGGGCATCAGCCCGTCGATGTCCCCGAGGTAGGCGTAGACGGTCTTGAGCCCGTCGAGGGCGATGGCCAGCGCCCTCGGGTCGTCGTCCCCACGGGACCCGTCCACGCCGCGCTGCGCGAACCGCAAGGCATCGACGAACTTCAGCCGGTTGGTGTTCACCACCGCCATCCGGCTCAGCAGCTCCGGTTGCATCACCCGGTCGCCCAACGACTCGGCGATCCGCAGCGCCGCCTCCAGCCGACGGCTGTGCTGGTCGACCGGGATCCCCAGCGCTGTCGGGACGTCACCGCCGAGCTCACGCAAGGCGCGCATGTGCAGCCGGTCGTCTCCCGCCGCCCGCGCCAGGTCTGCCGCTTGCTCGAAGTCGGCCAGCGCGTCGACGTACTCCGCAGTCACCTCGCGTGCGCGTCCGCGCAGCAGCAAGGCCCGGGCCTGTACGTCGACGAGGCAGGCGGTCTCGGCTGCCTCGAGCGCGTGACCGGCGAGCGATCTGGCATCCAGCGCGGCCAGGGACAGCATCGCCTGGTCGGCAGCCAGCACCCACGCCCGCGCTGCCCGTTCCCAGTCACCGACGGCCGCGGCGTGGACGGCCAGCTGCTCGGGTCGGTCGGCGAGCAGGTCCGCGGCCCGGCGGTGGTAGGCGGCGAGCGTCGGCCCTGGCGTAGTGGCGTAGAGCACCTCTCGCACGACGTCGTGGCCGAACTCGTAGGCCTGCCCGTTCACCGCGAGGAGCCGCGCCGACAGCGCCTGCTCGCACAGCGCTATTGCATCGGGCAAGTCGATGCCCACGAGTTGGCTGAGCAGCTCCGGCTCCAGCCGGTTCCCGACGACGGCGGCCGCTCGCAGCAGTGTCTCCACCGCTGGCCCAGTCCGACCGACCTTGTCGAGCACCGTGTCTCGAAGCGACGACGGCAGGTCGTCCGATCCAGCCGACAGCGCCCGTAAGACCTCGACGACGTAGAGCGTGTGTCCGCCGGTGAGCTGGCTTATCCGATCGGCAAGGGCCTCGTGACCGGCCTCGGCAGCGAGCTCGCGTACCGCGGCCTCGCCGAGCGGGCCGAGCTCGAGCTCAGTGGACGCATCGGGAAGCAGCCGACGCCAACTTTGTGAGGCACCCTCCACGCGGGCAGTGAGGACGACGAGCAGCCGTGCTGGCCCGACGTGCCGCGCCAGGTAGTGGATCATCTCCAGCGTTGACCGGCCGGCGTTGTGGACGTCGTCGACGACCATCAGCACCGGGGCCCGGCCGGTCAGCCGCGCGAGCAGCCCGGTGACCGCCTCGAAGGACCGGCGACGGCGGAAGGCGTCGGTTCCGCCGGCTGCCTGTCCGACCGTCAACACTCGGCCGATCATCGGCATCATGGCGGCCAGCTCGGCGGCGTCCGGCCCGACCAGGCCGCGCAAGGCGGCAGCCGAACAGCGGCCGAGCTCGGCCTCGGTGGCGTTGAGGATCGGCTGCATGAACAGCGAGCGCTCGGCCTGGTAGCACCGGGCCCTGAGCACCGTGCCCCCAGTCCGGGCGACGTCGGACGCGAACTCGTCGGCGAGCCGCGTCTTGCCGATCCCCGACTCGCCGCTGATCAGGACGGTAGCCGGCTGTCCCCGGTTGGCTGCCTCCCACAGCGACCGCAGCGCCGCGAGCTCAGTGCTACGGCCGACCAGCCCGGGTGCCGCCCCTGTGACGTCGCCGGTCGGCTCTTCGCTCGGCGCGAGCTCAGGGGAGCCCGCCCGCAGCACGGTCAGGTACAGGTCCTGGCTCGCGTGGGACGGATCGATCCCGAGCTCGTCCCGCAACACGGTTCGCAGGTCGTCGTACGTGCCGAGAGCGCGAGCCGGCTCGCCGGCCGCCAGGTACGCGCTCATCAATGTGCGTCGGGCCGCCTCGTCCAGCGGATCGGCGACGACGAGCGCCTCAGCGACCTCGGCCGCAGCTGCCGGATCACCGCCGAGGGTGAGCGCGCGCGCCGCGGCAAGTCGCGCCCGCCTCAGGCCACTGGCGTGCTGGACACGCGCCGGCTCGGCCCAGTCGTCGTAGCGCGCCTCGGCGAGCACACCCGATCCCAGCACCTCCATCGCCCGCGCCGCGGCACTTGCCGCCGTACCGGGCTCGGTGTCCACCCGCCGCTCAGCCTCGTCGATGAGTGCCGCGGCACGGTCCATGTCGACCTCGACCGCTGACCCGTCACCGAGTCGGTAGGACCCGCGCCGGCCGACGATGACCTCGGTGCCGAGCACGGAGCGCAAGCGGCTGACCAGTGTGGCCACGGCGGCATCGGTGTCCGCCGGAGGCCCGTCCGGCCAGAGGACCGCCGCGATCTGCTCGACACTGACGTTGTTCGGGCGCTCGACGCACAGCAGCTGAAGCAGCAATCGGCCGCGCCGGCTGCCGAGCTGGGTCGGAGGCAGTTCCGCGCCGCCCCGCGTCACTGTGAAGGTGCCGGCCATCTGAAGCAGCGGCGTGCCCGTGCCGCGCGCGACGACGCTTCCGGCTGTATCCATCGTCCGTCACCGGCTCGGGGAGGAAGCCCGCCTCGCCGGTCCCAATGGGATCACAGCCATACGGTACGCAGTTCTGCGTTGCAACGGCTCTGCAATGACGGTGACGAGGCTGGCCAAAGCGCTTGCCGACGCAAGCCGGGCGGGTGTGCAGTAGGCGGAGAACGACGAGGAGGCGCGGAATGCGGGCCAGGTATCCAGATGTCGAGGGATTCGTCGAGCGGGGCGGTTTGAAGGTCGGCTACGAGGTTTTCGGTGAGGGTGAGCCGGCTGTGGTCTTCGTGCCGATCGACCCCATCGTGCAGTCCCGGGCCTGGAAGGCGCAGGTGCCCTACTTCGCACGTCGACACCGCGTGGTGACCATCGACCCGCGCGGCAACGGTCGCTCCGACAGGCCGACCGACCCCGCCCAATGCGGCGACATCAACTTCGTCGAGGACACCGTCGCGGTGATGGATGCCGTCGGCCTGGACCAGGCGGTGCTGATCGGGCTGTGCGGCTCGGCCTGGCACGCCCTGGCCATTGCCTCGTTCTATCCCGACCGGGTGCTTGGCGTGGTGTCCATCGGCACCAACGTGCCGTTTCTGACCCCTCCGCTTCCCTACAAACCAGGTCCGCGCTTCAACGAGGAGCTCGACAACTATGAAGGCTGGGACAAGGTCAACCGGCATTACTGGCTCAACGACTGGCGTGGCTTCGCCGAGTTCTTCTTCGACCAGCTGCTGCCGGAACCGCACTCGACCAAGCAGTGGGAGGACACCGTCGGCTGGGCAGTGGATATCGGTCCCGAGACACTGCTGACCCTCCAAGAGGGCAGCACGTTGTCGGCGAGCAAGGAGGACTCGGAGAAGGTCCTTCAGTCGGTGCGCTGCCCGGTGCTCACCATCCACGGCGACGACGACCGCTGTCAGCCGATTTCGCGCAGCGAACGCGTCGCCGAGATCACCGGCGGGTCACACCTCCGGCTGGTCGGTGCCGGTCACCTCCCGCAGGCACGGGAACCCGTGGTCGTCAACCATGCAATCCGCGACTTCCTCCGCCAGTTCGAGCCACCAGTACGCCGACAGGTCGTCCGCCCGCCCAACCGACCGCGCCGGGTGCTGTTC
>JAICMS010000162.1 GCA_025929075.1 Propionibacteriales bacterium | reverse complement strand
CCCGAGTTCTTGAAGCAGACGACGACCTTGCCGTCGCCGTTGGCATAAGCCGGCATGCCGTACCACGTCTTGGGCGACAGGTCCGGCGCGTTCTCGGTTATCGCCATGTGCACACGCTCCCCGAGCGCGCGGTCGTCGGGAGTCATCTTCGCGATGGCGTCCAGGACCGCCTGCAGCCCATCTGCCTTCTTGACGCCCTGCTTGCCTTCGGCGCGCAACTCCGCCGCGCGCTCTTTCATCGCCGCTCGCTCCGCAGCGCTGAAGCCGCCGGCTTGGGTGCTGGACTTCTTCGCAGGCATCGTCTCTACCTTTCCAACTCGCGTACGGCGGGTCGCCACTGTGTGAGATAACGCTAGGCGGGCTTGCGCTCCCGGCGCTTCTCCGATCCTGCTCGATCGCGACGGATGCGCCGACGGACGGCGTACGAGAAGTGAACCGTCACGGTCCCGCCGCGCGGCACACGAAGTCCGCCGAGACGTCAGTAACGCCACGGCACGCCGGCAAAACCGGCGCATTCTTGGCGTCTCGGCGGAGGGTCGGGCAGGTGGGGTCAGTCGTCGAGGGTGAAGTTACCCTCGGGGACGTCGCCGCCACCGCTGGAACCAGGTCCAGCAGTCGCCGTACCTGTCGAGCCCATCGAGCCCGTCGAACCCATCGGGCCGTCGGCCTGACCGGCCGCGGCCTGACGCGCATGCCACTCGTCGATCGCGGCCAGCCCGGACGCCACAGCCTCGTGACTGCCACCGGACCGCTGCTCGGCGTACAGCGCCTCACCGAGGTTGCGGTAGTGCCCGTCGAGCTCCTTCTTGGCCTGCATGCCGTCGAGCTTGGACTGGCCCTGCGCCATCCCCTGCTGCGCCTTGGCGGTCGCCTGCGTGGCAGCGGCCTTCGCCTTATCCAGGAATCCCATCGCTACTCCAAACTTCCTGATAGCAGACCACCGAGTGGTCCTTGCTTGTCGTCACCGACGCCCATGTTCTTGGCCAGCGCGGCGGCGAGGCCCTCCATTGTCATCGACTGGAGGATGACCTGGCCATCGCCCTCGAGCGTTGCCAGCGAGAGGCCCTCGCCTCCGAACATAGCCGTCATCAGCGTCTTGGTGTTCAGCTTGCCGACCCGCTCGACGCCGTACCTGATCGTGTCCTGGAAGGCCACGATGCAACCGGTGTCGACCTGGATCTTGCCACCGTACTTCGCCGGGTTGAGCTCGATGAAGTTGCCGGCCCCCGCAATCAGCACGGTCCCGGCACCCGTGAACTTCTCCAGCACGAAGCCCTCGCCGCCTCGGCGGCCGGCCTTGAAGCCGGAGAAAGCGATGTCGAAGTCGACGCTCGCCTCAGCCGCCACGAAGGCGTCCTTCTCGGCGAACCAGCCGCGGGTGCCGTCCAACTCCAGCGCCCGCATCTCGCCGGGCAGCACGCCGGCGAAGGTGATCAATCCGCTACCGCCGCGCGGCGTGTAGTACTGGAAAGCCAGGCTCTCGCCGGCGAGCGCCCGCTTGCCGACGTCCAGCGCCTTGGAGAAGAGCGAGCCGGCAGCCGCCGGAGCGCCCGCCTGGTTGCCCTGCGGCTTGGTGAGCCGGGTCTCGACGTCGACGTTCACCGTCTTCCACAAGAACTTGCCGGCCTCGCAGTAGACCGTCTGGCCTGCCTCCACCTGACAGACCGCCATCTGCATCGCGTTGCCCACGAGTTTGTGCTGGATGGTCATGGAACTCCCCTCGCTTGGCTTGGCAGAAACCCTAGCCGGGAGTTCTGGGCGATGGGGGCCGAAAGTCGAGACAGCCTAGGCCCCGCCGAGTAGGCGGTAGGGGGCTGACTGGCGCCACCCGGGGCGGTGAACGGTCGTTAGGCTCGCTGCATGCCTCAGATGATCAGCGAGCAGTCCGAGCGTGCCCTCCGGCGCATCCTTCTCGAGCGGCAGCGCAAGCACCGGCTCCCCGGCGTGCTCGGCGCCGTGAGCCGCGGCAAGGACCTGCTCTGGTCCGGAGGTGTCGGGTCGGGGGACCTCTCCCGTAGTGGCGAACCGCCCACCGCCGACACGCAGTTCCTCATCGCGTCGATCAGCAAGACGTTTACCGCGGTGCTGGTGATGGCGCTGCGCGACGAGGGCAAGCTGAGCCTCGACGACACCGTCGAGCAGTTCATCCCGGAGAGCAAGCACACCGGCATCACGATCCGCCAGATGCTCAGCCACGTGACCGGCATGCAGCGGGAGCCGGTCGGCGACATCTGGGAAGTGCTGCGCTATCCCGACCGCCATGAGCTCGTCGCCGGCTGGAACGAGGCCGAGAAGATCCTGCGCCCGCACCACCGCTGGCACTACTCCAACCTGTGCTACTCGATGCTCGGCGAGGTCGTCGCCCGGATCGAGGGCCGCGACTGGATCGACTGCATCCAGGCGCGCATCCTGTCGCCGCTGGGGATGACGCGCACCACGCTCGGCTTCGACGACGGCGCGCACGCGGTGGGCTACTACGTGCCGCCGTACAGCGACGTGCCGGTCGTCGAGCCGGTGCTCGACATCAAGGCCATGGCCTGTGCCGGAGGACTCGCGAGTACGGTGACGGACCTGGCCACCTGGACGGCGTTCCTCGCCGACCCCAATGACGAGATCCTCAGCGGCGACTCGCTCGAGGAGATGTGCCAGCCGCAGATCGTCGCAGACCTGGAAGGTTGGCAGCTCGCCTGGGGGCTCGGCCTGATGCTGCTGCGCCTCGAGGACAGGATCTGGGTCGGCCATACCGGCGGCATGCCCGGCCACATCACCGGCATCTTCGTCGACCGAGGAGCTAAGACGGCGGGCATCGCATTGATGAACTCCTCGTCGGCGCCGGACCCGGCCGCCTTGGCGGTCGAGTTGGCGACGTACGTGCTCACCAACGACCCAGCCGAGCTCGAGCCCTGGACGCCCGGCACCGAGGTGCCCGCCGAGCTGGTCGGAGTGCTGGGGCGGTGGTTCTCGGAGGGAGCACCGTTCACGTTCACCGTGCGCGACGGTCGGCTGGAGGCGCGCGCCGACGGCCAGCCCGAGCACAAGCCACCCTCGGTCTTCGCCAAGATCAGCGACGACCTCTACCGGACCGAGTCCGGCCGCGAGACCGGCGAACTGCTGCGGATCGCCCGCGGCCCCGACGGCACCGTCACCAAGATGAACTGGGCCACCTATTTGGTCACCCGGGAGCCCTACGCCTTCGGCGAGTGGCTCGACGAGCCCACCACCTGAAGGCCCGACTGGACACCGCTTGATCGGGCGTTTCGGCCCCATCGGGGCCTGAAAACGTCGGATCAGCCGTGTCTGGATGCGGTCAGTCGGCGGCGATGAAGCCGAGCAGGTCGTGCCGGGTTAGTACGCCGACGGGCTTACCGTCTTCGAGCACCAGCACCGCGCCGGCCCCGTGCAACTGCTCGACAGCCGCCGCGACCGGCTCACCTGAGCCGATGCTCGGCAGCGGCGGCCCCATGTGGTCGCCGACGCCGTCGGCCAGCCGGGCCTTGCCGCCGTACAACGCCTCCAGCAGCTCGCGCTCGCTCACCGCACCGACGACCTCGGCCGCCATCACCGGCGGTTCGGCCTGCACGACCGGGAGCTGCGACACGGCGTACTCGCGAAGGATCGCCACGGCCTCGGCGATCGTCTCCTGCGGATGCGTGTGCACGAGGTCGGGCAGCCGGCCGCTCTTGGCGCGCAGCACGTCGCCGACGGTCTGCTCAGCCGGCCGGGCGAGGAAGCCGTAACGGGCGAGCCAGGCGTCGTCGAAGACTTTGCTCAGGTAGCCGCGGCCGCCGTCCGGCAGCAGCACCACGACCACCGCCTCGGGGTCGGCCGCATCCTTCGCCACCCGGATCGCGGCGGCAGCCGCCATGCCCGACGAGCCGCCGACGAGGAGGCCCTCCTCCCGGGCCAGCCGCCGCGTCATCAGGAACGAGTCGCGGTCCGACACTGCGATCACCCGGTCGGCGACGCCGCGGTCATAGGCGTCCGGCCAGAAGTCCTCACCGACGCCTTCGACCAGGTAGGGACGACCGTTGCCCCCGGAATAGACCGACCCCTCCGGGTCGGCACCGATCACCTGGACCCGGCCGTCGGAGGCCTCCTTGAGGTAGCGGCCGACGCCGGTGATCGTGCCGCCGGTGCCGACTCCGGCGACGAAGTGGGTGATCCGGCCCTCGGTCTGCCGCCAGATCTCCGGCCCGGTCTCCTCGTAGTGGCTGCGCGGGTTGTTGGGGTTGGAGTACTGGTCGGGCTTCCAGGCCCCGTCGACGTCGCGGACCAGCCGGTCCGACACGTTGTAGTAGCTGTCCGGGTGCTCGGGCGGCACCGCTGTCGGGCAGACGACGACCTCGGCGCCGTAGGCCCGCAGTACGTTGATCTTGTCCTGGCCCACCTTGTCGGGGCACACGAAGATGCACCGGTAGCCGCGCTGCTGGGCGACCAGGGCCAGCCCGATGCCGGTGTTGCCGCTGGTCGGCTCGACGATCGTGCCGCCGGGCTGCAGGGCGCCGCTGGCCTCCGCGGCATCGACCATCCGGACGGCGATGCGGTCCTTCACCGACCCGCCCGGGTTGAGGTACTCGACCTTGGCCAGCACCAGGGG
>JAICMS010000123.1 GCA_025929075.1 Propionibacteriales bacterium | reverse complement strand
TCGCGCGCGACGTCCGAACGCCAGGTGTCCACGCTGATCACCAGGTCGGGAAACCGCGCCCGCACCTCCGCGACGAACGGCGCGGTGCGGCGCAGCTCTTCGTCGGGGCTGACGTCGTCGCCGTACCCGGCCTTGACGCCACCGATGTCGACGATGTCTGCGCCCTCGTCGACCACCTGGGCGACCCGGTCGAGCGCGGCGTCGACGCCGTACGTCGCCCCGTGGTCGTAGAACGAGTCCGGCGTCCGGTTGACGATTGTCATCACCAGCAGCCGGTCCGGCCCGAACACCTGGTCGCCCAGCATGAGGTCGGCACTGGTCGTCGGACCCGGCGGCGCCGAGGCGGTTTCACCGTCGTCCGCGGCCCGCGGGGTCGACGTACCCGACCGCACCCCATCGCGACCCTGGTGTGGATCGATCGGCGACACGGCGGCTCCTCACCCTTCGCGGCTGGCGACGTCCCAGGGTGGCACGATCGGGGCCGTGGTGTGGTTTTGGGTCATCGTGCTCATCGCGATAGTGGGCGCGATCGTGGTCGTCGTGGCCGGGCGAGGCGGGGAGATGGCCGATGTGTACGACGACCGGCCCGACGCCACGCTGCCCGCAGGTCGCCCGCTGACCGCTGACGACATCCGCAGCGTGCAGCTGGGCACCGGCTTCCGCGGCTATCGCATGGATGAGGTCGATGCCCTTCTCCAGCGCATCGAGGCTGACCTGCTTGACCGGGAGACCGGCGGGACTGCCAGCCGGTCCCGCGACGTCGAACCGGCGCCTCGGCACATCTCAACGACGGACCCGGCGGCAGGACCGGCAGCACGGAAGTCCCGGCAAGAGTGGGGGCGCCCACCCGCCGAGGGGGAGGCCGACGAGGCCCGGGCCGCCGAGCCGGGCGACAACTGGCCCTACGAGTGAGCGGGGCGGTCCCCGGCCCCGACGGTGGGCTCCGCTGCCCGTGGGCGCTGTCGACGCCGGAGTACGTCGACTACCACGACACCGAGTGGGGCAGGCCGATCCGTGACGACAACGGGCTCTTCGAGCGCCTCTGCCTCGAAGCGTTCCAGTCCGGCCTGTCGTGGTTGACGATCCTGCGCAAGCGGCCGGCGTTCAGGACAGCCTTCGCCGGGTTCGACATCGCCGTGGTCGCGGCCTTCGACGACCGCGACCACGAGCGTCTGATGGGCGACGCGGGGATCGTGCGCAACCGCGCCAAGGTCGCGGCCACGATCACCAACGCCAAGGTGGCGGCAGGTCTCGACGAGCCGCTGGCCGAGCTGATCTGGCGGTTCGCGCCGCCAGAGCGCCCAGCCCCGACGTCGCTCGACGAGGTGCCGGCGCGGTCGGAGGAGTCGGTCGCCCTGGCCAAGGAGCTGAAGCGGCGGGGGTTCGTGTTCGTTGGTCCGACCACGACGTACGCCCTCATGCAGGCGGCGGGGCTGGTCAACGACCACCTCGCCGACTGCTTCGCCCGCTGACCGTTCCGCCCCCTGCCCTTCCGCCCGGCAAGCCGTCCGCCGATCGGCGGGGGTGCAACGACTGGCGGCGGCTCAGCGGCCGTGGAAGGTGGGGCGCTCCTTGGCGAGGAACGCCTCGACCGCGTCGCGGTGGTCCTGTGACCCACCGGTGCGCGCCATCGCCTCTGCCTCGAAGGCAAGCGACTCGGTCAGCGAGTGGGTCGCGGCGTACCGGACCGACTGCTTGATCGCAGCAAACGCCACCGGCGGCCCGGCCGCCAGCCTGCGAGCCGCATCCGCGACGTCGTCGGCGAGCTGTTCGTCAGGCACGACCCAGTTGACCAATCCGATGGCCAGTGCCTCCTCGGCGTCGACCCTGCGCGGCCACAGCAGCAGCTCCATCGCCCGACCACGCCCGACCAGCCGCGGCAGCGTCCATGAGCACCCGGTGTCACAGGACAGCCCGACGCCGGAGAACGCGGTGCTGAAGCTCGCGCTCGCGGCCGCGAACCGCCAGTCGCACACCAGCGCGATCGACATCCCGGCCCCGGCGGCAGTCCCGTTCACGGCTGCGATGACCGGCTTGGCCATCGTGGCGATCGTCGATGCGATCGGGGAGTAGTGGTCGTTGACCGTCGACCAGACCTCGTCATTCGGCATCACGGCCAGGTTGCCGGCGTGCTCACGCAGGTCCTGGCCGACGCAGAACACCCGACCCGACCCGGTCAACACCACGGCACGCACGCCGTCGTCATCAGCTGCTCTGGCCAACGCGGCCAGCAGCGCTTCCTTGGTCGCGTTGTCGAGGCTGTTCATCGCCTCGGGCCGGTCGAGCGTGATCGTGACCACGTGGTCGCTCTGCTCGTAGCGGACGGGCTCAGCGTCGCTCATTGGTTCCTCCGTTGGCTGCCAGACAGGCGTCGACGTACCGCTCGGCGGCCGGCTTCAAAGCGGCCGCGTGTACGTCGAAGAACTCCGCGGCGGCGTCACCGGCCCACTCGGCGGGCAGCAGTGTGCGCGGCAGGCCGGGATCGGTGAACAGGAACTTCCGCCACTCGTGGACGAGGCGGGTGCGGATGGTGAAGGACACCTCGTCGGTCCGTGGGTCGGTTGGGTATCCGACCAACACACGCGCGTCCTCCAGCCAACGCGTGTATGACTTGTCGAGCGACTCTAGGTCCCACGCGCCAGCTGCCAGCGCCGCGTCATCGCCCTCCAACTGGGCTCGGAAACGTCGCGCGGACACCTTTGCGGCGGCGAGCACGGTGTCGACCTCCGCAGACTCCCGAGGGCTCACCCAGGTGTCGTCGCGCAACGGGGCATAGCCGAGGTAGCCGAGCGCACTGCGGATGCGGTCCCGGGCGCCACGTTGGCCGGTCAGGTCGAGTACCAGCAGGCTCCATCGACCGTCCCACTCACTCACGCCGCGTCGGTAGATCCGCTGGGCGGCTGCGGACAACCGCTGCTCAGCCAATGGGGTGAGTCGGTAACCAGGCCCGGCCGTGAGACGGACGGGTGTCAGCCAGTCCTGGCGCACCATCCGGGAGACTGCGGTCCGCACGGCCGGGGCGGCGATCGCAAGCGGTGCGAGAAGCTTGACCAGCGCCGCAACCGGCGCCTCCCCGCCACGGGCGACGAGGTGGTCGCCGTACAGGTCGAAGAGTGCCGACCGGGCGTTCACAACCAAGCAGTCTGCCGCACGGGTCCAGGGACGGTGCGATAATGGGTGGCACACAACCGGTGCGCCACCGACGTCTCAACCCGAGGTGGGGACGAGTCTCGGCGCTCATGAGGAAGGGTAGGTGCGCGCATGGCGGCGATGAAGCCGCGGACGGGCGATGGTCCGCTCGAAGTCACGAAGGAGGGGCGCGGGCTGGTCATGCGAGTCCCGATCGAGGGTGGCGGCCGGCTCGTCGTCGAGCTCAACGCTGAGGAAGCCAAGGCGCTTGAGGACGCGCTGAGCCTCGTGACCAGCTGACCGTCCAGACCACCAGACTCGAGGACCCCGCCGACGTCATCACGACGCGGCGGGGTCCTTCGTTATTCGGGCCGAGTCCCCTTGCCGTCCGAACACCTGGTGTCGGCGAATTGGGCCGAAGGAGACCGCCAAACACCGGATTGGCGGTGTTCGGTCGCACAACGGGGGGTGGCGCGGAAGGGTTAGCGCTTCTGGGCAACCAGGAGGCCGTCGCCGACCGGCAGGAGCAGCGGCACCAGACCTTCGTGCTCCTTGGCCTGCTCGAGCATCTCGCGCACAGCCGTGGTGTCGGCGTCACGAGCTGCGGGATCGGCCACCTTGTCGTGCCACAGCGCGTTGTCGAAGGCGACGACGCCACCCGGCCGCAGCAACCGGATGGCCTGCTCGAGGTACTGCGGGTACTCGCGCTTGTCGCCGTCGCAGAAGACCATGTCGTAGTGCCCGTCGGTGAGGCGGGGCAGTACGTCGAGGGCCGAGCCGTAGATCAGCCGAACCCGCTGGCTGGGGAAGCCGGCTGCCGTGAACGCCTCGCGGGCCAGCCGCTGGTGCTCCGGCTCGACGTCCACGGAGGTCAAGACGCCGTCGGGCCGCATGCCCCGCAGGATCCACACACCGGAGACCCCGCAGCCGGTGCCGATCTCGACGACGTTGCGGGCATCCAGCAAAGCCGCGACGAAACGCAGGGCGGCGCCGCCGCCGGGACCGATCGGCACGGCCGGCAGGTCGGCCGCTCGGGCTCGCGCGTCAGCCAGCACCTCGTCCTCGGCCACGAAACACTGCGAGTACGACCAGGACGCTGGCTTCAACCCGGTGGCGATGACGACCTCCCTGTGGCGCGGACGGCTCAGAGCCTATCCACCCCCGGCATGTGCGGGAAAGTGGCTCGCCTTCGTCCGGATTGTCCAGCCACTTCCCCGCAATTCGCAGCGCGGGGGTGGTGGTGCGGGGTGGTGCGGGCAGAGTGGGCGGAACGTTTCGACGGCACTGTGCGTCTGTTCTAGTGGCGGCTTGGCCCGGTTGCCGGTCACGTACGCTTGACGGATCGCGACGGCATGTCGCGACGCCGAGCCACGGTCCGGTCAGCCACCGGGCACGACAGCCGGGACCCAAGGCCGCCACCAAGCGTGCTGGGGAGGCTCTCGTGGTTGCGGCGCCGCAGGTCAAGCCAGAAAGGGCAGCCACCGTGGAGACCCAGGCCGGCGAGTCCTGGCAACGGCCCAGCTGGGACGAGGTCGTCCGCTCGCATTCTGCCCGCGTCTACCGGCTCGCCTACCGGCTGACCGGCAACAGCCACGACGCCGAGGACCTCACCCAAGAGGTGTTCGTCCGGATCTTCCGCTCTCTCGACGACTTCCAGCCGGGCACGTTCGACGGCTGGGTGCACCGGATCACCACCAACCTCTTCCTCGACCAGGCTCGTCGCAAGAAGCGGATCCGCTTCGACGCCCTCCCCGACAACGCCGAGGAGCGGCTCCCGGGCAACGTCCCCGCGCCCGATCTCGGGTTGCTCGACACGATGTTCGACGACGACATCGAGTTGGCACTGGCCGAGTTGAAGCCGGAGTTCCGGGCGGCCGTCGTCCTCTGTGATGTCGAAGGGCTCTCGTACGAGGAGATCGCGACGGTGTTGGACGTGAAGGTCGGCACGGTTCGGTCGCGCATCCACCGCGGGCGGGCGATGCTCCGCAAGGCGCTGGCGCACCGTGCCCCGACGTCCACTCGCACCCGGATCGGCGGCGCGCTCGACGGCAGCGCCACCGGGAGCGGCCAGTGAACCACCTGCATGACAAGGTGTCGGCGCTGATCGACGGGGAGCTGTCTGCCTCGGCCCGGGCCAAGGCGATCGCCCACCTGCACCGATGCGCCGCTTGTCGCCACCAGGTGGCCGACCTGCTCGACGTCAAGCAGCGCCTCGCCGGGCTCGCGCCGGTGGAAGCGCCGGCCGACCTCTTGCTGGCCGTCGGTGGCACCACTTCGACGCCCGCGGCGGGTCCGGCCAGCGGCCAGGCATCCACACCCGCCGGGGCGACCTCGCCACGGCGCTATCAACTCGTCGTACGCTCCGCCCTCGTCGGCCTCGGATCCCTGTCGGCCGCCGTGCTGGCCATCGCCTACGTCGTCGGAGGTGCCGACACCACCCCGACCGCAAAGACCGTCGACCCGCCCGTCAAGGAGTTCGCTGCCGAGTTCGCGGGCAGCACCGGGCTCGGACCGTTCTCCGATCCCGCTGTCGGCGGGTTGACCGGGTCCAGCGACGCGACGGCGCAGACAGTCGGTACGGCGACCAGCAGCACATCATCGGTCTCCGCGCCGTTGCCGCCGGACTCAGCCCGGGAGATGGGCCGGTTCGTCGTCGTGGTCGGAGCCGGAGACGACGCCGTGGCCGTCCGCGACCTGCGCCGCTCCGTCTGGGCGGCCGAGCGGAGAGCCTACGAAGGCACCAAGGTGGTCCGGATCGTCGACGGCCGCACAGTCACCCGGGTACTCGTCGGGGTCGAGCATTTCCCCGGCCAAGGCATGACCTTCTCCGTGCTCGGCGGGTCGCCGGATCCGGCGGAAACGTTCGTCGCCGAAGGTGAAGCCCGCGCCGACGGGTTCGACCAGCGGCCGCTCGGTCTGCTCGTCAGCGCGTACGACGTCGACCTGGCCGGGCACGCCATCGTCGACGGGCGGCGAGCCGCCGTCATCACGGCTAGCCGCGACGGCCAGCCTGCGGCGAAGTTCTGGGTCGACGCCAAGACCGGGCTGCTGCTGCGCCGTGACATCTACGCCGACGGCAAGCTCGTTCGCTCCAGCCGCTTCGTCGACGTACGCATCTTTGACCACAGCTTCCTCCCGCACCTCCCGCCCGAGCTGCAGGCGCCGGCTGCCAGCCCGCTTCCGACCTCGGTCGCACCGGCGCTGAGCGACAAGGGCTTCGCCTGCCCGCAGCGGCTGCCGGACGGCTTCCGGCTCGTCTTCCTGCACCAGGTCGACACGGGAGCAAGCGTCGTCCACGCGTCGTACTCCGACGGCCTCTCCGCGTTGTCGGTGTTCGAGGAGCGCGGCAGTCTGACGCCGCAGCGGCTGGTCGGCTTCCACCGGGGGACGGTCGACGGTCAGCCGGTCTACCTGCGCGACGGGCTGCCGTCGGTCGCGGTCTGGGAGTCGGCCGGCATCGTCTACAGCGCCGTGACCGACGCGCCAGCGCCGACCACCTCGGCACTGGTAGCCGCGATGCCGCACGTCGCGACTATGCCGCCGGTGGGGACAGGGACGCGCATCGGCAATGGGCTCGCGGCGATGGCGTCGGCCCTGACGCCGTAGCCCGGTATCGTCCTGACGTCGGACGATTCGCCGCGGTCAACCGGGGCACCGAACAACCGTCCGCCCACCGAAGCAGCGCGCTAGGAGACCTGCGTGTCCGACCCGTCCGCGCACGAGCCGCCGGAGGTGCCTGACCAGGACCGGCCGGCTGCTGGCGAGCCCGCCGACGGCCCGGTCGGACAGTACGGCGAGGGGTACGGCGACGGCCGCGCGCCCGGCGGCGAGGGTCGCGAGACAGGTGCTGGGCCCGAGGCTGCGAACGGCGGGGAGGCCGGTCAC
>JAICMS010000061.1 GCA_025929075.1 Propionibacteriales bacterium | reverse complement strand
GCCCCGAGCATCTGGCCGACGAACCCTTCGGGCGTCCAGCTGACGAGGCCGATCGTGCCGCCGGGCCGGCAGACCCTGACCAGCTCATCGGCGCTGGCCTGGTGATGGGGCGCGAACATCACGCCGACGCACGACATGACGATGTCGAACGCGGCGTCCTCGAAGGGGAGTGCCTCAGCGTCTGCCAGCCGCCACTCGAGCCGTGCGCCGGCTGCCGCGGCCCGGCGCTGGCCGGCCTCCAGCAGTTGTGGGGTCAGGTCGCTCGCCACCACCCGCGCCCCAGCCACTGCCGCCGGGATTGCGGCATTGCCGGCACCCGCGGCCACGTCGAGCACGCGGTCGCCGGCTCCTACCTCGCACGCCCGGACGAGGACGGCGCCGAGGTCGGGGATCACCGCATCGGCGACAGCCGGATAGTCGCCGAGAGCCCACATGGCGCGGTGCTTGTCCTTCAGCGCCTGGTCCAGCCCCTGGTCGGCCTCGGTGGCACCTGCTCCATCAATAGCTGTCATGGCTCGGACCGTATTGCCGACGGGTGACGGCGGGCTAGTACGACATCTGTACCGCTGGGGCGAGCGGGCGTACCCTCCGGGCATGGGCGGTCCCTACCACCAGTTCTGCCCGGTGGCCAAGGCGATGGAACTGCTCGACGAGCGGTGGACCTTGTTGGTCGTGCGTGAACTCGTCTGCGGCAGCCAGCGCTTCAACGACCTGCGCCGCGGCTTGCCGCGGATGTCACCGACTCTGCTCTCCAAGCGTCTGCATCAGCTCGTCAAGGCCGGGGTGGTCGAGCGGCAGGTGGTCGACGGGGAGTCCCGCTATGTCCTCACCGCAGCCGGCGCGGAGCTCGGGCCGGTCATCGAGGCGCTGGGCGCCTGGGGCATCCGCTGGATTGGGCACCTCGGCGACGTCGACCTCGATCCCAAGCTGTTGCTGTGGGACATGCACCGCAACATCGACTTCGCGGTGCTGCCGGGTGGTCGGACCGTGGTGAAGTTCGACTTCACCGGCGTCCCGGTGAGGCAGCGAGAGTGGTGGCTGGTCATCGAAGGTGGTGAGGCGGACGTCTGTGACGCCGACCCCGGGTTCGACATCGACGCGACGGTCAAGGGGTCGCTGCGCCGGCTCGTGCAGGTGTGGCGCGGCGACTGTACGTGGGCGGCTGCGCTGGCGTCCGGCGAGGTGGCAGTCAGCGGTTCGGTCGCCGTACGGCGAGGGCTGCCGACCTGGTTCACGCTCTCGGGCTTCGCGGCGGTTCCCCGACCGGTTAGCGCCTGACCGGACACAGACTCCGGGGCTCCGTGCGCTACAGGGCGCCCAGGCCGTGCGGTGTGCCGAGAAACGTACACCCCGCCTCGGTGTCCGCAACGGAGCAGGCAGACTCGACGCTATGGCAGGTCTGGACCCGGCGCCCCGCGCCGCGCAGCGGCCGCGCTACCGCACAGATGTCGAGGACAGCGGGCGCTGGGAAGGCTTCGAGTTCCGTCCCGGAGACATCGTGATCAGCGCGCCCTCCAAGAGCGGAACGACCTGGACCCAGATGATCTGCGCGCTACTGGTCTTCCAGTCACCTGAACTGCCCGCGCCTCTCTCGCGCTTGTCGCCGTGGCTGGACATGCGGGTGCGGCCGATCGCCGAGGTGCGCCGCCGGCTCGCCGAGCAGCACCACCGGCGGTTCATCAAGAGCCACACTCCGCTGGACGGCATCCCCTATGACGAGCAGGTCACCTATCTCGCCGTCTGCCGTGACCCGCGTGATGTCGCCGTGTCGCTCCTGCACCATGGCCAGAATCTGCAGCGCGACCACATCAAGGGCCTGATCGCCAACGCCGCGGCGGCAGCGGAGTCGGCGGAGTCAGTGCCGGCGAGTCAGCCCGGCCAGGAGTCGCTCGTCGGGAGTGCGGCCCTGGTGGCGGCCGGCAGCGGCGGCCGACAAGAGCTCGATCTGCGAGCGGCGATCCTCCGCTGGATCCGCAGCGACCTCGACCCGCACGAAAACCTGGACACGTTGCGCGGCTTCGGCTGGCAGATGTCCGTGGCATGGGCTCGGCAGGCTCTGCCCAACGTCGTGTTGCTGCACTACGCCGACCTCAGGGCCGACCTCGAGGGGGAGATGCGGCGGCTGGCGTCCCGGCTCGGCATCGAGGTGGACGAAAGGGTGTGGCCGGCGCTGGTCGCCGCGGCGGGATTCGAGAGCATGCGGGCCGACTCGTCGTCGTACGTGCCGGACGAGGGGCTCGACTTCTTTCACGACGCGTCAGCCTTCTTCCGCAGTGCCGGCTCAGGGGAGTGGAAGGGCTGGCTCAACGAGGGCGACATCCGCGAGTACGACGACCGGCTTGCCGCCTTCGCCGCACCCGACCTCATCGACTGGATGCAGCGCCAGCACGGTTGAGCTGCTTAACCGGCGTCGGCGGGCTCCGACTCGAACGGGGTCGAGCCGCCGAACACCGTGGCGGCCAGCGTGCCGACGTCGTTGCAAATGATGTCGACCTGGGCCATCGCCTGACGCAACGCGTCGCAGGTGATCGCGGAGGCGAGCAACGTCTGGCTGACGACCAGCACTCCTGACTCTGTGAGCGCCACCTGTCCGGTCACGGCCCGCAGGTTGAGTTCGTTGATCTCCCGGAGGAGCGCGACCGACGACTTCAACCCGTACGCCGCATGGGCGACCACGCGGACCATCAAGGGGCTGCCCTCGACAACCATCACCCAGCCTGCTCCGGTGCCGAACCGGTAGGGGAAGTCGCCGTCCTCGTCAGTGACCAGCGGACGATCCTCGGACAACTCCAGGAGGCACTTCTCGACGTACGCCCGCACCAGCTCGATCTCACTTGCCATGTCGCTCTCCTCCTACCCACCGCCGGGGTCTGACGGCGCCTTCCGACACCTTCTTTGTATCGGTCGGGACCGACAGTTTCGGCCGTCCACAGGGCCCCGGAGGATGTCGGGTCGGCGATCTATGGTGTGCCAGTGACCTCCGATCTGGCAGTGCGTCTGAGCGACGACGTGCTGCGGTCGGCGTTCGACCCGGTCACGCTCAACCGCGGGACGGGCTACTGGCTCGGCGGGCACGTGATCGAGATGGAGATCAACGAGTCCGAGGCCTCGGTGAGCGGCCTTGTGATGGGCAGCTCGGCTCACGACTACCACACGAGGGTCATCGTTCTCGACCGACCAGGCGGCGGCAGCAGCCTGTCAACTGCCTGCACCTGCCCCGTGCAGATCGAATGCAAGCATGCGGCCGCCCTGCTGATGAGCGCCCGCTCCGGCTCCGCCTACGGCGTCTTGGCCAGGTCCACCGAGGGCGCGCGCCAACCACCCGCCTGGCCATGGAGCCGGCCGGCGGGCTGGGAGCTGGCCCTGCAGAGCGTGGCGCAACGGCGGCCGGCTGGCGTCCCCATCGGGCTCCAGTTCGAGGTGGTCGCGCCCTCCCAGCCGGCCACGTCGTCGCCGTACCGTGCGCATTCGTGGCGGACGGCGCCGCAGGTGCGGCGGATCCGGCTGCGACCGGTGGTGCCTGGTCGGAGCGGCAACTGGGTGCGCAGCGGGGTGTCGTGGAGCCAGCTGCGGTTCGCCAACCCGATGCTCGGCCTCAACCCGGCCCACCATGAAGCGCTTCGCGAGATCGTCACCAGCTACTTCGCTGGCCGCCCCTACAGCTACTCCACCAACGACGCCGTGCACCTCGACGACTTCGGACCGGGCCTGTGGCGGCTCTTGGACGCGGCCGTCGAGAGCGGTGTCGAGCTGCTCATGGTCGGTCCGGCTTCGACGGGTGTCCGGCTGGCCGGCGCGGCGTCGGTTGCCGCGGACCTGCGCCGGGACCGCGACGGCTCTTTGACGGTTCTGCGTCGGCTCACGGTCGACGACGCGCTGGTGTCGGAGGCCGATGACGTCGACTTCGTCGGCTCGCCGGCCCATGGGGTTGCCGTGCGCGACGCCGCCGGCGGTCTGGTCCTCGCCGGACTCAGCCGGCGACTCGACAGCGGCCTTGCCAAGGCGCTGGAGCGTGGTGACATCACCATCCCGCCGAGCGACCTCGACCGGTTCGTCACCGGCTACTACCCGAGGCTGCGCGCGGCGGTCGACGTCGTCTCCAGCGATGGCAGCTTCGAGGTGCCGACCGTCCATCCGCCACGGCTGCGCGTCACCGTCTCATACCAGCCTGCCCATCACATCGAGCTGACCTGGCAGGTCTTGTACGCCGTCGGTGACCACGTCCGGTGCGTCGCGCTGCACGAACTGGTGCCCTCGGCCGATGACCTGGAGCGCGACGTCGACGCCGAGCGTCGGCTCGTCGAACGGCTGCCGCTGGACGACGTCACGCTGCCGCTGCGACTCGGTCCGCCCGGGCTTCGCCGCCTGGTCTCACCGCTGGTGATGCGCGGCATGGACTCTGCCGAGTTTGTTGAGCGGGCGCTGCCGGTGCTGAGCGGCATGGACGACGTCGAGGTGGTCGAGCAGGGCGGGCGGCCCGACTTCCGGACCGCGCAGGGTGACCCCGAGATCCGGTTCGCCCTGAGTGAGCCGACGACTGCTCGTGCAGCGCCCGGCCCGGCCGACTGGCTCGATCTCGACATCTCCGTCCATGTTGACGGCGAGCAGGTGCCGCTCGGACCGCTCCTCACCGCCATGACCGCAGGAGACGACTCGATGCTGCTCGACAGCGGGCTGCGCTTCCCGCTGCGGAGCGAGGGACTGGCAAGGCTGCGTCAGCTGGTCGACGAGGCGCGGGCACTGCAGGAGCAGGAGCGTGGACCGCTCCGCGTCAGTCGTTACCAGGCTGGCTGGTGGCAGGAGCTGCAGTCCCTCGGGGTGGTGGACGAGCAGAGCAGGGAGTGGGCCCATTCGATCAGCAGTTTGTTGGAGCTCGACCACATCGAGGCGCCGGGCCCGCCCAAGGGGCTGACAGCAACGCTGCGGCCCTATCAGCTGGAGGGCTTCCAGTGGCTGCAGTTCCTGTGGAGCCAGCGTCTCGGGGGCATCCTGGCAGACGACATGGGACTCGGCAAGACGGTGCAGGCCCTGGCCCTGTTCTGCCACGTCAAGGAAGCGGGGCGCCTCGACCATCCGGTTCTTGTCCTCGCGCCGGCCAGTGTGGTTCACAACTGGGCGAGCGAGGCCGCTCGTTTCACCCCCGGCCTTCGGGTGGCGACCTTGCAGGAGAGCCAGGGGCGTAGTGGTCGGCCGGTCGAGGAGGTGGCCGAGCAGGCAGACGTCATCGTGACGTCGTACGCACTCTTTCGCATCGACTTCGCCGCCTACTCAGCGCTGTCATGGTCGATGCTGCTGCTCGATGAGGCGCAGTTCGTCAAGAACCATGAAGGCAAGACCCATCAGTGCGTCCGTCGGCTCGCAGCACCGGTCCGGTTCGCGGTCACCGGCACACCTCTGGAGAACAACCTGATGGAGCTGTGGTCGCTGCTCTCGATCGTCGCTCCGGGGCTCTTCCCCAGCCCGCGGCGGTTCGCCGAGTTCTACCGGCGACCGATCGAACGCGGCACTGCACCGGAGCTGCTGGGCATGCTCCGACGCCGGATCCGGCCACTGATGCGGCGGCGGACCAAGGAGGAGGTGGCTGCCGAGCTCCCGCCCAAGCAGGTCCAGGTGCTCGAGCTCGAGCTCTCGTCCCGGCATCGCCGGATCTACGACACCCATCTGCAACGCGAACGGCAGAAGATCCTCGGGCTGCTCGAGGACTTCGACAAGAACCGCTTCACGATCCTCAAGTCGCTGACGCTGCTTCGACAGCTCAGCCTCGACCCCGCGCTCGTCGACTCGTCGTACGGCGCCGTGCGGGTCGCCAAGGTCGATGTGCTGACCGAGCAGCTGCACGAGCTGGCGGCCGAAGGGCACCGGGCGCTGGTGTTCAGCCAGTTCACCAGCTTCCTCGGGCGGGTGCGGCAGCGGCTCGATGTGGAGGGCATCGACTACTGCTACCTCGACGGCCGGACGCGCCGCCGCGCCGAGGTCATCACCGCCTTCAAGGAAGGCGTGGCGCCGGTCTTCCTGATCAGCCTCAAGGCTGGCGGATTCGGCCTCAACCTCACCGAGGCCGACTATTGCTTCCTGCTCGACCCGTGGTGGAATCCCGCTGCGGAAGCGCAGGCCATCGACCGGGCTCACCGCATCGGACAGGACCGGACCGTGGTGGTCTACCGGCTGGTCTCCGCCGACACCATCGAGGGCAAGGTGCTGGAGCTGAGCGCTCGCAAGGCTGAGCTGTTCGCCAACGTCGTCGACGACGGGGGACTGATGAGTGGGCCCCTGTCCGTCGCCGACGTCCGGACGCTGCTGGAGGCGCAGTGAGCGGCCACGACGACCGAATGCCGGGCCCGGGCCTTCACCAGGGGCGCGGCATGAGATTGTCGGCGCGGGTCGATTTCGACGTGGTCGCCGTCGAGACCGCAGACGAAGTGGCCGTTCTTGTCGACGTCGGCTCGGCTGAGCCGGACCCCGCGGAAGACCCGCACGGGCGCCCAGCGGCGACCCTCGAGGTCGTCCTCGACCGCAGCGGCTCGATGGGGGGGCCCGCGCTCGCCGGCGCGCTCCAAGCGCTGCGCCGGCTGGTGGCGAGGCTGGACCGACGCGACAACTTCGGAGTGGTCGCTTTCGACGACTCTGCGACCGTCGTCGTCCCGGCCGGTCGACTTCGGGACAAGGCCACAGTCGTCAGGCTCCTCGGCCACGTCGTCTCGGGCGGTCTGACCGATCTCGGCGGCGGATATCTCCGCGGCCTACAAGAGCTGCGCCGGGTCGCCGCGGGTGCCGGTGGCACGCTGCTGCTGATCTCCGACGGGTACGCCAACCAGGGCATCACCGACCCGGCCGAGCTCGGGAGGATCGCGCGCCAAGCCGCTGAAGGGCGGGTCATCACCTCGACCCTCGGATACGGACTGGGCTACGACGAGACCGCGCTGGTGGCGATGGCCCGTGACGGCTCGGGCAACCACCACTTCGCCAAGGACCCGGACGCGGCCGGTGCCGCGATCGGATCGGAGGTGTCAGAGTTGCTGGCCAAGTCGGTGCAGGCAGTCTCGGTGCTGCTCCGCCTCGAGCCGGGGGTGTCCGTGGCTCAGCTCTACAACGACCTGCCGACGAGCCGGCTGGCTGACGGCGGCCTGATGGTCGAGCTCGGCGACTTCTACGCAGGTGAGCAGCGCCGGCTGGTGCTTCGGCTCGCCGTCCCGGCGATGGCGGGGCTTGGGCTGGCCACCGTCGCAACGGTCGAGCTCCGGTACGTCGACCTACCGGACGTGGTCGAGCGAACCGTCACTGTGCCGATCCGGGTCAACGTGGTCCCCCGCGATGCGGCCGCCGCGAGGACGCCCGATGCGCAGGTCCGCACCGAGCTGCTCTTCCAGGAGGCGCAGGTGGCCAAACGCGAAGCCTCGGAGGCGCTCGAGCTCGGCGAACGTCACCTTGCCGACGAGCTCTTCGGCGCAGCGGAACGGTCGCTGTTGGCGGCTCTGGAGCTCGCCCCGATCGACATGGCCGATGATGTGGCCGGCGAGCAGCGTCAGGTGGCCGGACTGCGGGAGCGCTCCGGATGGGATGACACCAACGTGTTGTCCAAGGCCAGCCGCGCGTCGTACCACCGGCAGAACCGACGGCGGAGTGCAGCCGGCCGCCCATCGGGTGCTGAAGCAGACTCCGACGAACGGCCCCCGCCGGCGGCCGGATGAGCCCGGCCGTCCAGCGCGTCGACGAGTGGGGGGTGCAGCGAGACTGGGTCGACGCCAACGACCAACCCCGACAGCTGTCGAAGTCGACCGTCGAGCGGCTGCGATCGGAGATCGGTCGGTCGCCCGGTGAGCAGGTCGATCGAGGAGCAATCGTCACCCGACCGGGGCGCCGCCTTCCGGAGGGATCGGTGGCGGTGCGCTGCGAGGACGGCACGACTGTGTCGGTTGGCGAGAGGCTGCCGGGCGACTTCCCGTTCGGCTACCACGACCTACTGGCGGCAGGCGGCGCCAGTCGACGGCTGATCGTCTCGCCGGGTGTCTGTTGGCTGCCGGAGGGATGGCGGGCATGGGGGTGGGCGATGCAGCTGTACGCGGCCCGCTCGTCCAAGAGCTGGGGAATCGGCGACCTCGCTGACCTGGCCGAGCTGCGCGGCCTCGCCGAGTCGCTGGGCGCGGAGTTCCTCCTACTCAACCCGCTGCACGCCGTTGCGCCGGCCTTGCCGCAGCAGGACAGCCCCTACCTGCCAGCCAGCCGGCAGTTCCGGAACCCGATCTACCTGCGGGTCGAGGGCGTCCCGGGCGCCGACCAGCGATCGCTGGCCGACCTCATAGATCGAGGCCGCGGGCTCAACACACAGCCGCTCATCGACCGCGACCAGTCCTGGCAGCTCAAGCGGGAGGCCCTTTGGCAGCTGTTTTCGGCTGGCCCGCTCGACAGGGCCGAGTTCTCGGTGTGGCGGGCGGAGAGTGGCCGGCCGCTGGAGGACTTCGCCACCTGGTCGGCTCTCGCAGAGGCCCACGGTCCCGACTGGCGCGCCTGGCCCGAGCCGCTGCGCCGACCCGGCAGCCAGGACGTCGGCGCGTTCGCCTCCCGGCGCGCTCAGGTCGTGTCGTTTCATGCCTGGCTGCAGTGGCTGGTGCAGCGTCAGATGGAGGAGGCCTGCCGTGGCCTGACCGTGCTGCAGGACCTTCCGGTCGGCTTTGACCCCGGCGGCGCGGATGCGTGGGCATGGCAGGACCAGACCGCTCAGGGCGCGGAGATCGGCGCTCCACCGGACCTGTTCAACGGTCAGGGCCAGCGGTGGGGGGCACCCCCACTGCTGCCGTGGGCGCTGGCGGCTAGCGGCTACGAGCCGTTCACCGCCTCCGTGCGGGCCACGATGGCGGCCACCGGCGGCCTGCGGGTGGACCACGTCATGGGCCTGTTCCGGCTCTGGTGGGTGCCCGACGGATGTTCCCCGGCCGAGGGCGGTTACGTCCGCTACCCGTCCGACGACCTGCTCGACATCGTCGCGTTGGAGAGCCACCGCAACAAGGCGATCGTCGTGGGGGAGGACCTCGGGACTGTGGAGCCCGGTGTGCGGCAGACGCTGCGGGCTCGACGGATCCTGTCCTACCGGGTCATGTGGTTCGAGGACGAGCCGCCAAGCCTGTGGCCCGTCGAGGCGATGGCCGCCATTACGACCCACGACCTGCCGACTGTTGCGGGGCTGTGGAGCGGTGACGACCTCCGCGAGCAGCTCGCGTACGAGTCGGGGACGCGGGATGCGCTCGCACACGGGCGGAACGTTCAGCTTGGCCGGCTACGCCGCAGCACCGGGCTGACCGCGGAAGCGAACGTCGACGATGCCATCCTCTCAGCGCACGCGACGCTCGCTGACTCACCGGCGACGCTGCTGGTCGCGACGCTCGACGACTTGGTGGGCGCACGGCAGCGACCCAACCTGCCCGGCGTCGCCGGTCGGCCCAACTGGCGCCTTCCGTTGCCCGTATCAGTCGACTCGTTGCCTGAGAGCGGGCGGGTGCACGAGGTTGCCCGGCTGCTGGGATCCCGGGCCTACGCTGTCGGCATGGCCAACCGGACGATGGGCATCACCGAAGAGTTGCAGGACTACATCCTCGATGTCGGCGTACGGGAGCCGGATGTGCTACGCAGGCTGCGGGCCGAGACTGCGGAGCTGCCTGAGCACAACATGCAGATCGCTCCGGAGGAGGGCGGGTTCCTCGCGATGCTCGTCGGCCTCTTGGGAGCTCGGCGCTGTCTTGAGGTGGGGACGTTCACCGGCTACTCTTCGACGGTCGTGGCGCTTGCCCTGCCCGCCGACGGGCGGCTCGTCTGCTGTGACGTCTCAGCGGAGTGGACGGCTGTTGCTCGCCGCTACTGGGAGCAGGCCGGCGTGGCCGACAAGGTCGATCTGCGGCTTGGCCCGGGTGTCACCACGCTCGACGGACTGCTCGAGGCTGGCGAGGAGTCGACGTACGACTTCGCCTTCATCGACGCCGACAAGACGTCGTACGACGACTATTACGAGCGGGTGGTTCGGCTGGTCCGCCCCGGTGGCCTGATCGTCTTCGACAACACGCTCTCTCACGGCCGGGTGCTGCAGGACCAGCCCGACGATGCGAACGCCGTCGCGATCAAGGCGTTGAACCGCAAGCTCGCCGGCGACGATCGGGTCTCGGTGGTCCTGCTTCCGATCGCGGACGGCGTGACGCTGGCTCGACGCAGTTCGCACTAGCGTCGGTACCCCGCAAGCCGCCCGCCGGCGCGCCCCCATAGACAGGTGTAGGGCCCCTCAGCGTATGAGGCTGGGGGGCCCTACGGTTGGCCGAAGTGCTGTGACGTCTCCGGCCTCACAGTCGTTCCGTCAGATCCCACCACCCTCGTCACCGGCTGGCTCGACGGGTCGCCCCGTCGGATGGATCCTCGGTCTTCGACTGATCCCGCCTTCCCTCTCGGGAGGGCGTAGCAGATGTCTACTCCTGTTCTGCGGTCGAGCACAAGCCCTTTGTGGCAAGGATTGTCGAGAATTTTGGCTGTCCACAGGATGCACACAGCTCCGGTCCCCGCGGTCCACAGGGACCGGCTGCTTCTCCACAGCTTCGTCCCCAGCGTGGTCCTCGCCGAGACGCCACTGATGCAGCGACAGGCCGACACAACCCGTGCGTTGGCGCCGTCTCGGCGGCGCGGAAAGGGTTCTTTGGTGTCGGTGATGCCGGATAGGGTCGGGACGTGGCTGCGGCAGTGTGGCGAGGCGACGGATGACCTGTGCGGTCTGTGGGACGACGCTGCCCCCCGGTTCACGCTTCTGCTTCTCCTGTGGCGCTCCGCAGGGCAGTGATCGCTGCCCGACGTGCGGGGCGCCGATCGTCCCAGGTGCCAGCTTCTGCTCCAGCTGCGGCAGCGCGATCCCCGGCGCCGCACCCTCGACCGGACCGGTCGGCGAGGCCGCCGCAGCGGACCCGGCAGCCGACGGCGCCGAGACCGTCGTCGGAGCCTCGGAGCGGCGGCTCACCTCGGTGCTGTTCGCCGACCTGGTCGGCTACACGACGTTGTCGGAGGAGCGCGACAGCGACGACGTCCGCGAGCTGCTCTCGCAGTACTTCGAGGCCTGCAGCGCCATCGTCCGGCGCTACGGCGGCATTGTCGAGAAGTTCATCGGGGACGCGGTGATGGCCGTCTGGGGCGTGCCGACCGCCCACGAAGACGACGCCGAGCGGGCGGTGCGGGCAGCGTTGGAGATGGTGGCGGAGGTCGACGCGCTCGGCCGCCGGGTGGGCATCGACGACCTGGCGTTGCGCGGCGGAGTCGTGACCGGCGAGGTCTCGACGACGGTCGGTGCCACCGACCAGGGCATGGTGGCTGGCGACGCCGTCAACACGGCTGCGCGAGTGCAGTCCGCCGCCGCGGCTCGCGAGGTGTGGGTGGACGCGACCACTCGAGGCCTCACTGCCGCGGTCGTGGCCTACTCCGACGTCGGCCGGCACGAGCTCAAGGGGAAGGCGGAGCCGCTTCAGCTCTTCAGGGCCGACAGGGTCGTCGCACCGGTCGGCGGGACCGAGCGCATCGACGGCCTTGCCACCGCCATGTTCGCCCGCGACCGCGAGCTGCGGCTGCTCAAGGAGCTCTTCCACGTCACCGAGGAGTCCGGCCGGCCGAGACTCGTGGTGCTCGACGGTGAACCGGGCGTCGGCAAGTCCCGGCTCGCCCACGAGTTCGAGAAGTACATCCTCGACCTCGGCCGACGGGTCGCCTGGCATCGCGGCCGTTGCCTGTCCTACGGCGAGGGCGTTGCCTACTGGGCGCTGTCAGAGGCGATCCGGTCCGGCCTCGGTCTCCTCGACCAGACGACCGACGCCCGGACGCTCGACGTCCTCGACCAGGCCCTCGAGGAGTACGTCAGGAACGCCGACGAGCGGGCCTGGTTGCAGCCGAGGCTGGCCTCGCTGCTCGGCGAGGGCCACGACGAGTTCCAACGGGAGGACCTCTTCTCCGCCTGGACCCGGTACTTCGAACGGGTCAGCCGCGGGACTGACCCGGTCGTCCTCGTCATCGACGACGCCCACCACGCCGACTCAGGGCTGCTGGACTTCATCGAGCACCTCGTCGCGACCGCCCGGGCGGGAATCTTCGTGCTGGTGATCGCGCGGCCGGAGCTCACTGCCACCCGGCCAGATCTCGGCGGCCGCCGGGCAACGGTGATCCCGCTGGGGCCGCTGTCCGACGAGGCGATGACCGAGCTCGTTGACGACCTGGTCGAGGGTCTGCCTCGGTCGGCCCTGGAGGATCTGGTCGCCCGTGCCGAGGGGGTGCCGCTCTACGCGGTCGAGACCGTGCGGGCGCTCATCGACCGGGACCTGGTCCAGGCCGTCGACGGCCACTACGTCGTAACGCCGGGCAAGGAGCTTGACCTCTCCTCGGTCGAGGCCCCGCCGTCGCTGCACGCCCTGGTCGCTGCTCGCCTCGACGCGCTCACCGCCGACGAGCGCCGGGTAGTGACCGACGCCAGTGTGCTCGGGCTGACGTTCACCCGCGAGGGCATCGGCGTCTTGTGCCCGCAGATCGACGACCTCGACGCGGTACTCGCCTCGCTGCAGCGCAAGGAGATCTTCTCGACCGAGACCGGGCGCTACTCCTCCGAGCGCGGCAGGTTCCGCTTCGTCCAGGCCGTGGTCCGGCAGGTTGCCTACTCGACCTTGTCCCGGCGGGACCGCAAGTCCCGACACCTCGCCGTTGCCGGCCACCTCGGCAACCAGGTCGAGCGGATCGACGAGCTCGGTGTCGTCGTAGCCCAGCACCTGATCGATGCGGTCGAGTCCTCCACCCCAGGGGAGTCCGACGTCGCGGAGCTCGATCGGCGGGCTGCCGACCTGCTCGGCAAGGCCGGAGCGCGTGCCTGCTCGCTCGGCTCGCTCTCCGACGGGCTCCGCCTTTTCCTGTCAGCGCTGGAGCGCCTCGACGACAGCCAGCAGCGTGCGGAGCTGCAGGAACAGGCGACCGAGGCCGCCCTCAGCCTGGTGCAGCTCGACGTCGCCCTCGACTTGTCCCGGGCCGCTCTGCAGACCCGAGACAGCACTGGCGATCCAGAGGCTGCCGCCTATGCCGCCTCCCTCTACGGCGGCACGCTCTGGCGCCGCGGCGAGCTCCGGGCAGCGGCAGACTTCCTGCAGTCCCGCTACGACGCCCTGCTCGAGGCCGGAGGATCGGAGTGGGCCCAGCTCAAGCTCGTCGGCAGACTGGGCAACGCCCTCGGCTCCCTCGACATCGCCGACCCGGCCATTCCCGCGATCCTGCACACCTGGCTGCGGCTGGCCGAGCAGCTCGAAGACATGGGTGAGCTCGCGCGAGCCATCAACGAGCTGGCGATCTTCGAGCGATGCGTCGGCTCCGCCAGGGTCAGCGGTGCCCTGCTGCGTGACCTCGTGGACCTGAGCCGCCAGCACCGGCTCTGGTCCTCGCTCGCGGGCGCCTACACCAACCTCGCCGACGCCAGGCTCCCGTACTCACCCGAGGACGCCATCGAGCAGGCCATGGCCGGCGTCGAGGTAGCCGAAGACCACGGGTTGCAGAGCCTGCGCAAACCCGCGACCGCGAACCTGGCGCTGGCATTGTGGGCCGCGGGCGAGTGGGACCGGCTCGACGACACCATCCAGGACTACCTCGAGGCCAGCGACAACGACAAGGACGTCTCCGACCTGATCGTCTACGCCGTCGATCTGTGGCGTCGGGCAGCCGGCAGGGAGCCGATCGCCACCCAGATGCCGGTCGTGGAGTCGGAGGAGGACAGCGTCCGGCTGTGGACCCTGCACGTGCGGATGCTCCGGGCGGCTCAAGCCGGTGATGCCGATCGAGCGGCGGCCTTCGCCGAGGAGACCGCGAAGGTGTTCGCCCCGCTGGTCGGACCCGTCGACGACTTCAACCACCTCTGGCCGGAGACCGTGCGAGTTGCGCTCGCAGCCGATCGGCTGCCACTGGCTGCCGACCTCCTCGGACGGGTCGAGGCAGTGCCGCCCGGCGACGTCACCCCGGCGATGAGGGCCTTCCTGACCGTCCTGCGGGCAGAGGTAGCGATCGCATCACAGGGCGACCCGGCCGCGATCGAAGCGGACCTACGGGCCGGCATCGCCGCATTCGAGAGTTACGGGTCTCCACCCAACCGCGCGCGGGCAGAAGCAGATCTGGGCCGGTGGCTGCTGCATCAGGGCCGCACCGACGAGGCAGAGCACCTCTTCGACGCCGCAACGGTTGCCTACGCCGCCCTCGGGGCCCCACGGTGGGCAGCGGAGCTGGCGCCGGTCACCGCCGACGATCGCGCACCCACCTGAGCAGGTTCCGCCGTACGGTCGGCGCGGGGCGTAGGCGCCGCGGCATGCCG
>JAICMS010000112.1 GCA_025929075.1 Propionibacteriales bacterium | reverse complement strand
CCGTGCTCGACGAAATACCGGACCGCTGCCCGTGCCGAGGCGAACGTCGCGAACCTCAACACCGCACACCATCCGCAGAGTGCGAAGGTGGCGGCATCGGCGGGGGCGCCGAGCAGCGGGACGAGCAGGTAGCCATGCCGGACAGGCTGGCGCCGAGGGGTACCCCGAAACGTCCCCCGAAACGTATCGGCCGACGTACCCATCGCTCGAAAATCACGCTCGGGGGACCACCCAGCGGGTTCGGGGGGGGGGGGGCAGCCGACCGACCTGCCCGGCACCGGGGCGGCAGGGGAGACTCTCGCTGCGGTCCATCGCGGACGCCCGTCCTCCAACGGCTGGATCTCTCCAGTGCGCCGAGCGTCGCCCGCGCACCGAGTCGTTGACCGACCAAGCGAAAGCGACCGCGCCGGTCACCTCGAGCGGCTACACGTCCCGTCTCCGCCCCGAACCATCGTCAGGACACACAGGTATCTGCGATACGCCCTACGCCAAGCGGTACTCGTTGTCGACGTCGCTCGCGATTCCCCCAATTTGTCAGATCCGTTGTGATCTGGCCGTGGTCCTTTCGAGCCATATTGGTTCGGCGGACTGAGGTGGCATGGGGGCAGTGCCGACGACGCTGATGCCTCGGGCAGTCCGGGGACAAGGATTCACGGGGGAATCTTGCGCGCCCACTCTCATTCTTTACGGCTTGCGACAATCCTGGTGACGGTCTCCGCCATGGTGGCGGGCCTCCAACCGCCACTCTTCGCGTTCACGCCCCACAGTGGTTCGCGAAACGCGCCGGTGGACGCGCAGTCTCGGCCGGACGCGGTGTCGGCGATGTTGACGGCGAAGACCGAGCGCCATCGGATCGAGATCACCGGGGATGACACCGAGACGTCGACGACCTACGCGAACCCGGACGGCACCTTGACCACCGAGCAGGCGGCCGGTCCGATCCGGGCGCAAGAGCCGGATGGCAGTTGGTCGCCGCTGGATCTCGGTCTGGCGCAGAACAAGGACGGCAGCTGGTCCCCGGGCGCGGTTCCTGCCGCTGTCGCCTTCTCCGGCGGCGGGGACAAGTCGCTTGCGACGGTCGCCGATGCGGGTAGGCGCAGTTTCGGGCTGGGCTGGGCGTCGAAGCTGCCGACCCCGACCGTGAAGGGCGGGACGGCGACCTATCAGTTGGACTCGACGACGACGCTGGTGGTGGCTTCGACCGCGCTCGGGTTCACCACGCATGTCGTGCTGAGCGCGGCGCCGAGCTCGGCGCCGACGTACAAGCTGCCGCTGACGTTGAAGAAGCTGGCCGCGTCAGAGGCCGACGACGGCTCGTTCGTGGTGTCGGATTCTTCGAGCGGGAAGAAGGCGTGGCAGTCCCGGCCGTTCGTGATGTGGGACTCGCAGACCGACGCGGCAGGGAACCCGACGAACGTGGCGGACGTGTCGTACGCGGTGGGCAAGGACGCCTCCGGGCGCCAGGAGCTGGACTTGTCCCCGGCGATGAGCTTCCTGACTGACCCGTCGACGAAGTACCCGGTGACGATCGACCCGGACGTGGCCTCGGCGACCCCAATCGGCTCGACAGAAGTCTCGACCAGCGCGCTCGGTGGCAACACGAGCCCGCAGTGGAGCGGCTACCAGCTACAGGTTGGCACCCTTCCTCCGAACACCTACACCTCCTACGTCAACTTCAACACCTCCGCATTCACCGGCAAGCATGTGCTGTCCGCGACGTTGAAGCTCTACCAGTGGCTGGCAGCGACATGCACCAGCGAGCCGATCGACTTGTATCCGACCAAATCAGCGCCGACCGCATCGACGGTGTACGCCAACCGTCCCGCCTATGACACCTCGCCGGACTACAGCGCATCGGCAGCGTTCAACCACGGCTACGTGTCCGGCTGCCCGGCCGCGACAGCGCCGATCGGCGTGTCGAAGATGGCGCAGGCCTGGGCCGCCGGAACGATCCCGAGCGACGGCATTGCGTTGGTGCAGACCAACACCAATGCCGACTTCTACAAGAGCTTTTGCTCGCTGAACCCGTCCTCGACCTCGACCGCCTGCACGACCGCCGCGACCGAACCGGTACTCACCTACACCTACAAGTCCTACCCCGGCATACCCACCGGACTATCAGCGTCGCCGGGAACGCAGAGCGGCGGGACGTATCAGGTGCCGACGCTCACGCCGACGCTGACGGCGACTCCGGTGCAGCCGGATGGCGGGACGGTGACGCTCGATGTCGAGGTCGACTCTTCGAGTGGCGTGGTGTATTCCCACGCCGTCTCCGCGACGGCCGGCTCACCCGCGTCGGTGCAGGTGCCGAGCGGGCTGCTCCACCAGGGTGATCAACTGACGTGGAAGACCCGCACGGATGACGGCACCGACATTTCGGCATGGAGTGATCCGCGGCAGTTCACCATCGCGTTGCCGCCACCGCCATCGCCGACGGTGAGCTGCCCGAACTACCCGCAGAACATCTTCACCAACCGCGCCGTGCAGTCCGGCGACTCCTGCACCCTGACCGATACCGATGGCAACCTCAGTGGGTTCAGTTACGGCTGGGACTCATCGACCAACCTCACCTCGCAGACGTCCACCGGGTCGCTGACCGTGTCAATGCCGACCTCGCTGGCGACCAACAGCTGGCACACGCTTTATGTGCAGGCCTACAACCCCGGTGGCACTTCCGACCTGTACGCCTACAACTTCGGTATCGGCATCCAGTGCCGCGCCGACGGCTCCTGCCTTCCCGGCCTGCCGACTGGGCTGTCGATCGCACCCGGCACGCTGGACAGCGACGGCGTCTACGACGTGCCGCAAACCCAGCCGACGCTGTATGCGACACCCACCGAGCCCGGCCCCACCAGTGACTCGTTGTACATAGGGATTGAGATCGACTACGACCCGGCCTACTACCCGAACGGCTACCCGGGCGGGGGCAGCGGCTGGGTGTTCTCCGGATCCACCACGGTCGGGCAGGCCGGCTCACCGCAGTCGGTTCAGCTCAAGACCTGCTGCGGTATCTACCTCCAGCAAGGCGCCCACCTGTTGATGAAAGCCCAGACCATCGACGCGACCCAGGGACTGTTCGGCGCGTGGAGCGCGCCCCAGCCCTTCACGATCGACCTGGATCCGCCGCCGACCCCGAGCGTCGACTGCCCCGGTCTGCCGCAAAACACGTGGACCAACAACGCCCAGACCTCCCCGTACTGCTACTGGACCCCGCCCACTGGCGACCCGGACTGGGGCGGGATCTACTACAGCGTCGACGCGACGCCACCCACGCAGAACGCGGGACAAACGACGCTGGATCTCTCCGCATCAATGACCGCCGGCTGGCACACGCTGTACCTGCAGTCATACAACTCCGCGGGCCGCACCGGCGCCCTCGTCAAGTACAGCTTCGGGATCGGGGTCGGCGGGTTGTCCGGCCCGTTGAACTGGCAGTCCACGCAGCAAGCCGTCGTAGTCTCCAGCGGCTCCGAGCCGTCCAAAGCCATGGAGACGCTTAACTACCGGATCGGCAGCAGCGGCACCTGGACGCCGATCCCGACCGGTGACCTCACCCTCAACGGCACCGGCAGCCACCCGAGTAGCTGGCCGATCACCGGTGGCAACGGCGCCTACCCCGACATGACCTGGGACGTCGCGGCCACCGTCGCCAACGCGGGCGGCAGCGACGGGCAGGTGCAAATGCAGGCCTGTTTCACCGGCAACAACACGTCGAGTGACCCCGACGGGTGCTCAACCGCCACCACCGTGAACTTGGATCGGACGTCGTTCAGCGCGGCCCGCGAAACCGATCCCCTCGGGCCAGGCGCGCTCGCACCCGCGACCGGCGACTACCTGGTAAGCGCCACCGACACGAGCATCGTCGAACCGTATGGCAGCCTGTCGGTCGGCCGTGACCTGACCACCCTGGCGCCGCCGAGCGGCACAAGCGGCGCGAGCGGGGTACTGGGCCCGGCATGGCGACTGGCCATCCCCGGCCCCGACTTCGCCGGCGGCTCCGAACTCACCCCGTCCTTCGCCGACCTCGCGGACGGCGTCATCTCCCTCGTCGACGACATCGGCACCACGTATACGTACAAGCAAACCTTCGCGAACGCTCCGAACAACTACTACGTCTACACCGGGGTCGGGGACGCTGCCGACGGGTCGACGCTCACCTCGTCGGTGAGGGTCGGCTCGAACCTGCTCGATCTCACCGACGCCGACGGCACGAAAACCGAATGGCAGAACGGCAACAACGGCTATGGCTGGCACCTCGAAAGCGTCACCCAGCCGGGTCGTGACGGCGTCACATCCTACGTCTTCGACACCTCGGGTCGTCTCAGCCAGATAATCGCGCCACCACCGGCAGGAGTGTCGGGCTGCTCCTACGCCCCGCCGGCCGGGTGCCGCGTCCTGACCTTCCACTACGCGACGTCGACGACCGCGACCAGCGACTCATCGGCCGGCTGGGGTAACTACCTCAACCAACTCTCCAGCGTCAGCTACACCGCGTTCGACCCGGACTCCTCGGCGATGACGACGACGACCGTGGCGCAGTATGCCTACGACCCCCACGGGTTGCTGCGTGCAGAGTGGGACCCGCGGATCAGCCCGGCGCTGAAGACGACCTACTCCTACGACCCGACCCACCGGCTGGTCACCCTCACCCCGCCCGGACTGAACCCCTGGACGATGAGCTACGACACCGCCGGGCGGCTCGTTTCGGTCTCCCAGACCGACCCGGTCAACGGCACCGCCACCCAAGCCGTCGCCTACGGCGTGCCGCTCACCGGCAGCGTCGCTCCGGTCGACCTCTCACCGGCCGCGACCGCGACCTGGGATGAGACCCAGGACCTTCCCTACGGCACCGGGACCGCGATCTTCGCCGCCGACCACGTGCCGTCGACCGGCAGCGGCGGGGACTACGCACCGACATCCTCGGACTGGCCCTACGCCAGCCTGAGCTACCGCGACGTCAACGGCCGTGAGGTCAACACCGCCGACTACGGCGCCGGCGCATGGCTGGTGTCCACCGACCAGAACGACAGCAGCGGCAACGTCACCTGGTCGCTCACGCCCCGAAACCGCGCGCAGGCGCTGAACCCGGGCACTGACACTGATCCGGCGGTTGCCGCGATGACCAGCAGCGCCGCGCGTGCCAACGCGCTCGCGACGATCAGCACCTACACCGATGACGGTGTCGGCGACGGTCAGAACGTCGACCTGTCCGACAGCTACGGCCCGACAGCGCCGATGGTGCTCGATAACGGCACCACCGTCGACGCCCGAAGCCACACCCACTACACCTTCGACCAGGACGCACCCTCGGGCGGGATGTACCACTTGGTCACCACCACGACCACCGGTGCGTACTACGACGACGGCTCCGGCACGGCGAGCGACCACGATGTGCGCACCACCCGTACCGGCTACGACCCGATCAACACCGGCGATACCTCTGGCTGGGACCTGCGGATGCCCACCAAGCGAACCGTCGTCATGCCCGGCGGGACGGCGCTGGTGACCAAGACGCGTTACGACGCCGACGGCAACGTCATCGAATCCCGCATGCCGAAAGCCGACAGCGCCGGCGACGACGCCTACACGGCCCTCACCGACTACTACTCGGCCGGCACCGACGCGGTCCACCCGGACTGCGGTAGCCATCCGGAATGGGCCGGCTTCGCGTGCTGGACCGGACCGGCGAGCCAACCGGTCGGACAAAGCGTCCCGACCAGCGAGGTGACCTACAACTACCTCGGCGAGCCCGCCGTCACCACCGAGACGTCCGGAAGCTCCATCCGAACCACCACGGGAACCTACGATGCCGCGGGCCGTCAAACCTCCGTCGCGGTCAACGACACCACGAGTGGTGTCGCCCAGGTGCCGACGGTGAGCTACGGCTATGACACGTCCACCGGCCTGCCGACAACCACGAGCACGCCCAGCCAAACGATCACGGCCGGCTACGACGCGCTCGGCCGGGTCACCAGCTACACCGTCCCCGCCGCTGCTGGAACGAACACCACGACCGCGAGCTACGACATCGACGGCCGGCCAACGTCGGTCAATGACGGCAAGGGCACCGCCACCTACAGCTACGACGGCACCGACAGCCTCGGCCGCACCGAGCACCGCGGGCTGCTCACCGGTGAGAACGTCGGCATGGGATCCAACCCGTCGACCTTCGCCGCCGCCTACAACGCGGACGGCAACCTGGTCAGCGAGTCCTACCCGGCGGGGGTGTTGGCGACCAGCCACTTCGACAACTCCGACACCCTCACCAGCCTGCTGTACACGTCCGGTGGCAGCACGATCGCCCAGTTCAGCCAGGCGAGCAACGCCTTCGGGGAGATCCGCACCCAGTCCAGCCCGGAGTCCAGCCAGACGTTCACCTACGACGCCGCGGCGCGTCTTGCCCAGGTCGCCGACTCCGGCGACGGCACCTGTGTCACCCGTTCCTACAGCTTCGACGCCGACACCAACCGCACCGGGCTGAGCACCTACCCAGCCAACAACTCCGGCGCCTGCTCGACCTCGACAACGCCCACCATGCAAAGCTGGACGCACGACGCGGCGGATCGCACCACGAACACCGGGTACAGCTACGACCCGATGGGCCGCACCCTGAACATGCCCGGTACGGACACCTCCATCGGTAGCGGCGGCAGCCTGGCACTGACCTACTTCGCCAACGACATGGTCCACAGCGAAAACGACGGAACCAACACCGACACCTTCACCCTCGATCCCGCATCGCGGACCTTCTCGAGCACCGCGAGCGCCACCGCGCTGACGACGACCAACATCTACGGCGGTTCGGGCGACTCACCCGCCTGGCAAGCGATGTCAGACGGCACGTGGTCGCGCAACATCACCGACATCGCGGGCAACCTCGCCGCCATCCAGAGCGGCACTGCAGCCGGTCAAGCCGCGCTGCAGCTCGTCAACCCGCACGGCGACGTCGTAGCGACGCTGAGTGATCCCTCGAGCGGGTCAGCGGCGACGACGGCGTACTTCGAGTCCACCGAGTTCGGGGCGCCCCGTACCGCCAACCCGGTCAAGCCCGCGCACTACGGCTGGCTCGGCGGCAAACGCCGAGATGCCGGGGACCTTGCTGGCCTCGTCATGATGGGCCGCCGGCTGTATGCCCCGTACGCAGGCCGATTCACCTCAGTCGACCCGGTCCCCGGCGGAAGCGCCAACGACTACGACTACTGCGATCAGGACCCCATCAACAGCCTCGACCTCGGTGGCACGCAAAACTTGGCCGCGGACGGCGGCCGTGGTCGTGATCTGCCACCCCCGCCCAAGAAGCATCGCCGGAACTTGTTCGAGCGAGCGGTACACGATGTGGCGCACGGCGCGAACGAGGCATGGCACCACTCTGAGGTCACCATTAACCACGACGTCGGGCGCCCCGTCACACACTTCGTCGAAACTAAATGCCACGGCGTGGGCGGCGTCGCTGGATGTGTAGTGCTCGGCGGAGCGGCAATCTCTTGGCTAGGAGGGATCGCCCTCGCGGGCATTGGAGGGGTGCTGTTCGAAGGCATTGCGGTCGCCGGGATCGTCGG
>JAICMS010000160.1 GCA_025929075.1 Propionibacteriales bacterium | reverse complement strand
GATTGGCGGGCCTGTTGGCGGGCTTGGCGGGCGCTTGTCGGCATCGGCCCCTTCGGCATCGGGATCTGCGGCCGCATCGCGTCGAGCGCCTTGAGCCGCTGCAGCACGTCGGTGACGTCGGCCGGCGCGATGTTGCGCGGCAGCTTGCTGACGTGTCGCGCGAGCTTGGTCACGGGCACCGTGTCGTCCTCCCCGTTACCGACCACGATGTCGTAGATCGGCACCTCGCCGACCACCCGCGCATGCTTGCGCTTCTCCACCGCGAGCAGGTTGCGCACCCGGCTCGGGTTGCCCTCGCCGACGAGAACCACGCCCGGCCGACCGACGACCCGGTGGACGAGATCTTGGCTCTTGGTGACCGCCACCGCGTGCTGGACCTGCCAGCCGCGTCGCAGCAACCCGAGCGCGGCGCCGGCAGCACCGGGCCGGCCCTCGACCTGCGCGTACGCCGCGCGCTCGGCTCGTCGGCCGAACACGAACAGCCAGACCACCACGCCCGTCGGGATCGCCAGGATCACCCCGGCCAACCAGTAGATGAAGAACCCGACGAGGAAGCCGACCACGAGCGCCGGCGGGATCGCCCACGCCAGGCAGACCAGGCCCACCCAGCGGTCCTGCTCGCGGGTCATCTTGTACGCGGCGAAGATCCGCCGGATGCCGCCCTTCTCCTCCGGCGCGGCGCCGGTGTCGGCCTTGCGTCGTCTCAGTGCCATTGCGCTGCCTTCTGCTTGTCGTGGCTCGCCGGTCCAGGTCGGCTGCTGTCGGTTAGTCCCACCCATCCGACAGCGGTGTCTAGCGTACGGCGACACGGCGCCGCCAGCGGCACCTGCGGCCCGTCGAGGGGTTGGCCAGCGGTGACGTAGACGGACGGCCCACGCCCAGAGATCTCCCTCACCGCTAGCGCAGCGCCGACGGGCCGGCTCAGATGCTGTGCAGGACGTAGGCGGTCAGCGCCTGCTCCTTGCCCTTGACCTGCAGGCCGGGAAGAGCATCGGCGACGGCTGTGCTCGGGAGGCGCTGGTAGGTCGCGGAGCCGATCAGCACGCAGCCGAGTGGTGCCTGACCCTCGAGCCGGGAGCCGGTGTTCACGGCGTCCCCGACGACCGCGTAGGCGACGTAGCCGTGGCCGCCCAGCTCGCGAACGACCGCATCGCCGGAGTTGACACCGACCCGCATCGCCGGCCAGTCCGGGTGATCGGCGAGCAACCTGGCGTGCTGCTCCTGCAGCGCCAGCGCGGCGGCCGCCGCCCGCATCGCGTGGTCGGGCTGGTTTCCCCGGGTGTTGAAGGTGGCCATGATCGCGTCGCCGATGAACTTCTCGACCTCGCCGCCGAACCGCTTGGAGATGAGCGGCGCGGCGACCGCGTAGTACTCCTGGAGCATCGCCGCGACCCGCTCCGGCGGCGACTGCTCGGTGAACGTCGTGAATCCGGCGAGGTCGGCGAACAGCACGCTGATCTGCTCGCCCCTTTCACGGGTGGTCGGCAGGTAGAGCCGGCGGAAGCGCTCGTCCCGCCACTCCCGCCGGGCGGCCAGGAACACGACGACGTACGCCGTGACGATCAGCCCGTGCCACTCCCACCAGCTGGCGTGCCAGGTCCGTTCGCCGGTGATCGCCACCCCGATCAGCGCCTCGCACAACAGCACGAAGCAGCCGATCACGCTGGCGGGCAGCAGCCCGAGGTCGAGCCGGTAGGCCCGCCAGTAGCGCACCGCCGAGGCGGCGTAGAGGAGGGCTCCGACGGCGGCCATTGCGCCCAGCAGGCTGAGCGCGGACCCTTCGCTGGTCGGGTGGGACAGCGGTGGCCACGCCAACAGGGTCCAGACGCACCAGACCGCCACCGCGGCGAGCAGCGCGACGCGCAGCGATCGACGGCGGCTGATCACCAGCCGGGCGAGGGCGGGTGACGCGTCGACGAAGGCCGACCCGACCGCGAAGACGGCGCCGAACAGCAGTCCGACAGGGATCGCGACAGTGAACCCGGCGAACTCGTGCGACACCAGCACGCCCGGCGTACCGATCGCGTGCAGCGCCAGGAACAGTCCGGTCGAAAGGAACGCCATCGACAACAGCAGCACCCGGGCGTCGCCCCGCCGCTCCGCAGCCTCGCCGGCGGCGTAGGCGAGCAGCGAGGCTGCGACACCGACGGCGAGGAAGAGCACGAAGTGGACCCGGTAGTCATCCCAGTTGGGGTCCAAGCTCGACCGCAGCAGCAGCGAAAGCAACCCCGCCAGCGGCAGCACTGCCACTAGCCCCCAGCCGATCCGCACCACAAGCCCGGGAGGGCGCGGTCGGGTCGCGTCTCGCCCCACGGCCTGCTCGCCGTGGCGGTGCCGATCCACGCCGGCACGTTACAACTCGTCGGCCGAACGGGACAGGCTCCCCGCTGTCTTCTTCGCTGCCCCATGGTCGGCGACTGCGCGGCGAGTGGTGGTCGGCCGGCCGTCGTACGCGCCGGTCTTGCTCAGCCGACGACTAACGTACGGCGACGGCGGCGCTCGTGCGTGAGGCGAGCGCCTCGCGATAGAGCCGCCCCGCCCGGTACGATGAGCGAACGAGCGGGCCGCTCATCACGCCCGCGAACCCCAGGCCGAGCGCCTCGTCGCGGAGCTCGACGAACTCCTCGGGCTTGACCCAGCGCTCGATCGGGTGATGGCGGACCGAAGGGCGAAGGTACTGGGTGATCGTCAGCAGGTCGGTGCCGACGCCACGCAGGTCAGCCATCGCCGCACTGATCTCGTTGCGGGTCTCGCCCATGCCGAGGATCAGGTTCGACTTGGTGACCAGGCCGACGGCGCGCGCCTGCGCGAGCACGTCGAGGCTGCGCTCGTAGCGGAAGCCGGGCCTGATCCGACGGAAGATCCGCGGCACCGTCTCGATGTTGTGCGCGAAGACCTCCGGCGCCGCGTCGAACAGTTGGCCTAGCAGCTCGGGCTTGCCACCGAAGTCGGGCGCGAGCATCTCGACGCCGACGCCGGGGTTCAGCTCGTGGATCTGGCGGATCGTCTCGGCGTACAGCCAAGCGCCTTCGTCGGGCAGGTCGTCGCGGCAGACTCCGGTGACCGTGGCGTAACGCAGCTGCATCGCCTGCACGCTCTCGGCGACGCGGCGCGGCTCCTCGGTGTCGAGGGCGGCGGGCTTGCCGGTGTCGATCTGGCAGAAGTCACAGCGCCGGGTGCACTGGTCACCGCCGATGAGGAAGGTGGCCTCGCGGTCCTCCCAGCACTCGAAGATGTTGGGACAGCCGGCCTCCTGGCAGACCGTGTGCAGGCCCTCGCTCTTGACCAGGGCTTGGAGCTGCTGATACTCCGGCCCCATCTTCGCCCGAGTCTTGATCCAGGACGGCTTCTTCTCGATCGGCGTCTCGGCGTTGCGGACCTCCAGGCGCAGCATTCTGCGCCCCTCTGCCGTCACCGTCACGCCCTCCACCCTACGCGGGAGCCCTCCTCCTCCCTTGGCTGTGGTCCGCGTCTCTCGCCCCGTCTCCGCCTGGATGTCTGCCCCGCATCCGCCTGGTGTTTGCTCCGCATCCGCCTGGTGTTTGCCCCGACGTCAGTGCAGTTGCACTGAGGTCGGGGCAAATCTGCCCCGCAGGCCGGGTGTTTGCCCCTGCACCCTCGGCGGGATGCGCTTATCTGGGTGCCGACATCAGCGTGCACACGACGGCAACCGCTCGGGACCAAGCCGGACTGGCTCAGTGCAGATCCGGGCTCCGCTCGTACGGCGACCAGTCGAGCACCTCGCGCAGATGCCGCTCGACGAGCGGGTCGACCTCGGCGACCGGCACGTCGCGGCCGAGCTCGACGCTCAGCGTCGTGACCCCGGCATCGCTGATCCCGCAGGGCACGATGGCGCCGAACGGCTCCAGGCTGTTGTCACAGTTGAGCGCCACGCCGTGCATGGTCACGCCGCCGGCCACCCGGACGCCGAGTGCCGCCACCTTGCGCTCGACCCGCCCGGCATCGGCGGGCAGCCAGACACCGCTGCGGCCCTTGACCCGCCCCGCCTTGACCCCGAGGTCAGCGCAGACGCGGATCAGCGCCTCCTCCAGTCGCCGTACGTAGTCGACGACGTAGACGTGAGACGCCAGCTTCACGATCGGGTAGCCGACGAGCTGGCCCGGCCCGTGCCAGGTGATCTTGCCGCCCCGGTCGGCGTCCACGACAGGCGTGCCGTCGAGTGGTCGCTCGGCCGGCTGTGTGCGCTTGCCGGCCGTGAAGACCGGAGCGTGCTCCAGCAGCAGCACGACGTCGTCGATGTCGTCCGCGACGCGCTTGGCGTGCAGGTCGCGCTGGAGTGACCAGGCCGCGTGGTAGTCGACCGGCCGGTCGCCGTACCCGACCCGATAGAAGCGCACTCCCTCACCGGCCGCCGGCAGGTCAGCGAGAAGGGCCGTCTGGGTCGCCGGGTCAAGAGCGTCAATTCCATCCCCACACGTTGAGGTGGAGTCGATGCCAACCGGTGTCACCCCTCCACGGTAGTTGGCGAGGGTTGAGCGGCGGCTGGCGATCGGTCCATCCGCCGGATCGGCTCCGTCTGCCGGCTCTCGCCTTCGGTCGACGCGGCGGCGGAGCGTGCCTGTGGACAGCGAAAGCGCCGGACGTGGCATCTGCGGCAGGCTGGCGACGTGTCCTCGTCATGGTCGCGCCGCCCTATCCGGACGGGGAGCGGTCTCGCCCGACATCGTCGAAGCCGGCGGGCGCGGCTCGCGTTCACTGACGGCGGTCGATCGGTCCTCCGGCCGGCGGTCGT
>JAICMS010000138.1 GCA_025929075.1 Propionibacteriales bacterium | reverse complement strand
GAGTCGTTCCAGGACTTCTACCTCCACCAGTCCAACGGCCGGTTCCTCGCCAAGGGCGAGGTCAGCAACTGGATCAAGGTCCCCTACAACGAGGCTCGCTACGGGTCCAACGACATCCCCGAGTCCGACGGCTACTGGAACTTCATCAAGGACTCGGCGGCGTCCTGGTACAAGGCGCAGGTCGCGGCCGGCAAGAGCCGGGCCGAGATCCGCCAGGAGCTCAAGGGCTTCGACAACTGGGACCGCTACGACTACGACGGCGACGGCAACTTCAACGAGCCGGACGGGTACATCGACCACTTCCAGGACATCCACGCCGGCGAGGGCGAGGAGGCCGGTGGCGGTGCACAGGGCGCCGACGCCATCTGGTCGCACCGCTGGTACGCGTTCTCCAACCTGATCGGCAAGGCGGGACCCGACTTCAACAAGATGGGCGGCGTGCCGATCGGCAAGTCCGGCCTCTGGATCGGTGACTACACCACCGAGCCGGAGAACGGCGGCCTCGGTGTCTTCGCGCACGAGTTCGGGCACGACCTCGGTCTGCCGGACCTCTACGACACCGCGGGCGGGGACAACGGCACCGGCTTCTGGACACTGATGAGCGCCGGCTCGTGGATGAACCACGGTGGCGACTCCATCGGCACCACGCCGGACTACATGGACCCGTGGAGCAAGCTCTTCCTCGGCTGGCTCGACTACAACGTGGTGATGTACGGCCACGGCCAGACGGTCAAGCTCGGCCCGGCCGCTGGCGCTGGCGGGCGCAACCAGGCGGTCATCGTCACGCTGCCCGACAAGGTCAACACGACCACCTACAACACGCCGTTCTCCGGCCAGTGGGAGTGGTGGGGCGGCAGCGCCGACAACCTCAACACGACGCTGACCCGGTCCGTCGACCTGAGCGACGCCAAGAGCTCTGCCGAGCTGTCGGCCAAGGCCTGGTACCAGACCGAGCAGGACTACGACTTCGTGTACGGCGAGGTGTCGACCGACCGCGGCAAGAGCTGGAAGCAGGTCGGCAAGTCCTTCGACGGCAACTCGAGCGGTTGGGTCGACGTCTCGTACGACCTGTCGAGGTACGCCGGCGACAAGGTGCTCTTCAGGTTCCGCTACAAGACCGACGGCGGGACCCACGGAGCCGGCCCGTTCCTCGACGACATCGGTCTTGCCGTTGACGGCAAGACCGTCTGGACCGACGACGTCGAGTCGGGCACCGGCGCGTGGTCAGCACGGGGCTTCAAGCGGATCGACGGGTCGGTGACGGTCCACTCGGCCAACTACTACCTGGCCGAGAACCGGACCTACACCGACTACGACGAGACGCTGAAGACCGGGCCGTACAACTTCGGCTGGGCCGACAGCCGGCCCGACTGGGTCGAGCGGTTCCCGTACCAGAACGGTCTGGTGGTGTGGTTCGCAGACGAGTCGTACGGCGACAACAACACCAAGACCCACCCGGGTCACGGGCTGATCCTGCCGGTGGATGCGCGACCGAAGCCGATCACGTTCCCCGACGGTTCACTGCTCGGCAACCGCCGGCAGCCGTTCGACGCCGTCTTCGGCCAGGAGCGCACTGACGCGGTGACGTTCCACCGCCTCGGCGTCCCGGTGCATGTCGGGTCGCACAAGGCGATCCCGGTGTTCGACGACTCCGATCCCAACCAGTACTGGTCGTCGGCTAACCCGATGAACTCGGTGATGGTCGCCGGCTCCGGCACCAGGATCGAGGTCAAGAAGACGAGCGTGCTGGGCGACCGGATGGTCGTGGACGTCTCGTTCGACCAGCAGTAGCAGGCCGGGACGGCTGACCCGTCGGGTCGCCGCCTCGGAAGGGATGGGCCCCGGGCCGGACACGGCTCGGGGCCCATCTGCGTCCGCGCGATGTGGCTTCGTCGGTGGGACCGGGTACACCTATCCCTTATGAGCGAACCAACACCGGACCTCGACCACCTCGACCTCAGGCCGCTGCCCGGCAGCGAGCGACCATCCGCGGAGGGCGCCGAGCCGGCCCCCACGCCGCTGGACCCGGCCAGCCGGATCGAGGTGACGGTGGTGGTGCGGCGCAAGACCGCCCTGCCTGAGCCGATCGGCGTCGGCGGCCCACTGTCGGCGGCGGAGTTCGCGTCGACGTACGGCGCCGACCCCGACGACCTCGAGACGGTGACGAGCACGTTTTCGTCGCTGGGTCTCGACGTCGTGTCTGTCGAGCAGGCGTCCCGACTGGTGCGGGTGGCCGGCGCGGCCGCAGACGTCGCCAGGGTCTTCGGCGCCGACCTGCAGCTGGTGACGAGTACGACGGCGGGGGTGCCGGTCACGCACCGGCACCGGACCGGCGGGCTCAGCGTGCCGGCGGCACTCGACGGCATCGTGGTGGCAGTGCTCGGTCTCGACGACCGGCCGCAGGCGCGCGCTCAACTGCGGATCGCTGCGCCCGGCGCTGTTTCGACGAGCTACACGCCGCTGCAGGTCGGTGCCGTCTATCGGTTCCCCGACGGTCTCGACGGGAGCGGGCAGACGGTGGCGATCGTCGAGCTCGGCGGCGGCTTCGACGAGACCGATCTCAACACGTACTTCAGTGGCCTCGGGCTGACGGCGCCGGCGGTGCGGGCGGTCGGTGTCGACGGTGGGGGCAACAAGCCGGGCCAGGACTCCGGCGCCGACGCCGAGGTCATGCTCGACGTGGAGGTGGCCGGGGCGCTCGCTCCGGCGGCACAGTTCGTCGTCTACTTCGCCCCGAACACCGACGCCGGCTTCGTCGACGCGGTGAGCCAGGCAACGCACGCTCAGCCGACACCGGCGGCGATCAGCATCAGCTGGGGCGCGAGCGAGGACGTCTGGACGCAACAGGCCAGGTCGGCGCTCGACCAGGCGCTGGCCGACGCGGCGGCGCTCGGGGTCACGGTGACCATCGCGGCAGGAGACGACGGCTCTGCCGACCGCGAGACCGACGGCAAGGCGCACGTCGACTTCCCGGCGTCCAGCCCGCACGCGCTCGGCTGCGGCGGCACCTCGCTACAGGCCGACCCGACGACCGGGCAGGTGTCCACCGAGACCGTCTGGAACGACGGCCCCGGTCAGGGCGCGACCGGTGGTGGTGTCAGCGACGCCTTCCCGCTGCCCGACTGGCAGGACTCGGTTGGCGTGCCGGCGGGGGCCTCGGGCGGTGCCGGCGGTTCCGGTGGGTCGAGCGGCGGCCGTGGGGTGCCCGACGTGGCCGGCGTCGCCGACCCGCAGACGGGGTACCAGGTGAGAGTCGGCGGCCAGGACGCCGTGATCGGCGGCACCAGTGCGGTGGCGCCGCTTTGGGCGGCGCTGGTCGCGCGACTGGCACAGTCGACCGGCCGACTGCTCGGGCCGCTTCAGCCGGCGTTGTACGGCGGCGTGACCGCGGGAGATGTGGCGCCGGGCTTCCGAGACATCACCGAGGGCAGCAACGGCGCCTACGCCGCCGCTAGCGGCTGGGACGCATGCACCGGCCTCGGCGTACCCGACGGGCAGCAGCTGCTCGACCGGCTCGCCGCTGGCCAGAGCGGGCAGCCGCTGGGATGATGGCGGCTGCTGCTGTGCAGGGGTGTCGGCTTGGTGCCGACGGTGAAGCGGCTGCCAGGTGCTGCCTGGCGGCTGGTGTGTGGAGGAGGTCGCAGCGTGCTCGACGATCCAATTGTCCCCTCCCCGCCTGTCCACCGACCCCGTGTAGGAGCGGATGGCAGCGTCTTCCGAGCGGTGGCGGCAGCCTGCGCGGGGCTGGCCGGGCTGCTGCTGATCCCCCCGATCTTCCTTGCGACGCAGCGGATCATCATCTTCCCCGCGCCCGCCGAAGACGTCAGGTTCGTTGGCTGGACGAAGGTCTGGCTGACCGGGCGGACGGCCGCCACTGGTGCCGGCGTCGTCCACCCGTCGCAGACGGTTGGGGGCAGCTGGCCCAACTGGCTTCTGGTGATTGGGGCGATCGTCGTCCTGCTGACGGCGGCCGCTGTCCTGGCTTCCGGCCGTCGACGGCTGACGGCGCTTGCGGTGGGACTGGTCGCGGCCGGGTTCGGCTTCGCGGTCACGGATCTGCTCAGTGTCGTGGGTGAGCGCACCGGTGACATGGGTGGCGGGACCGACATGGAGGTGAACCTGCTCGCCGGTTGGTGGTTCGTGCTGGCCAGCGCGGTTGTGGGGGCGGTGGCGCTGTTGCTGGTCTGGTGGGCCGGTCGGCTCGGCCGGCCCACGGATCCCACCCCGGCAGACTGATGTCGATCCGCTGATGTCGTCGCCGTACGTGCTCGACGGGCACAACGATCTGCCATGGTCGATGCGCGCGGCGTTCGGGTACGACCTCGACGCTGCGGAGCTGGCAGCCGGCCAGCCGAGATTTCAGACCGACCTGCCGCGGCTGCGCGCCGGCGGGGTCGGGGCGCAGTTCTGGTCGGTCTTCGTGCCGTGCTCGCTCGCGGGCTCGGTCGCTGTCACCGCGACGCTCGAACAGGTCGACTTCGTGCATCGCCTGGTGGAGTGCTATCCCGACGACCTGCGGCTCGCGACAACGGCCGACGAGGTCGACGCGGCGGTCGACGCCGGCCGGGTCGCGTCGCTGATGGGCATGGAGGGCGGGCACTCGATCGACGAGTCGCTGGGGGTGCTGCGGATGATGCACGCACTCGGCGTCCGCTACATGACCCTGACCCACAACGAGAACACGCCATGGGCCGACTCGGCGACCGATGAGCCGGTGCTCGGCGGGCTGAGCGACTTCGGCCGCGACGTCGTCGCCGAGATGAACCGGATCGGGATGTTCGTCGACCTCAGCCACGTGTCGGCTGACGTGATGCGCGACGCGCTGGCGGTGAGTGCTGCGCCGGTGCTGTTCAGCCACAGCGGTGCGGGGAGTGTCTGCGAAAACGTGCGGAATGTGCCCGACGACGTGCTCGCCGGGTTGGCGGCGAACGGTGGCGTGTGCATGGTGCCCTTCGTGCCGATGTTCGTCTCGCAGGCAGTCTCGGACTGGTACGCCGAGTGCTTGGCCATAACCGAGCAGCGCGGCGGCGACCGGCGCAAGTTCTCCGATGTCGAGCCGGTGATCGCCGAGCGGATGACCGGCGATCCGCCTCCGCCGTGCGGGGTGGCCGACGTTGCCGACCACGTCGAGCGGGTCCGTGAGGTTGCTGGTGTCGACCACGTTGGCGTCGGCAGCGACTACGACGGGTCGATCTTTTATCCCGACGAGCTGCCCGACGTGTCGTCGTACCCGCGGCTCTTCGATGAGCTGCGCTCCCGCGGCTGGTCCGACGGCGACGTCGCGAAGCTGGGACACGGCAACGTGCTGCGCGCGATGCGCGACATGGAGTCGGTCGCGGCCTCTGCTGCGCCCGGTGGTGGCGGAGGCTGACTGTCGTGCTCGGTCTGTTGCTCGCGGCGGGGGCGGGTCGACGCTTCGGTGGGCCGAAGGCGCTGGCGGCCGACGACCGAGGGGTCCTCTTCGTGAGTCGGACGCTCGGCGCGCTGTTCGATGGCGGCTGCGATCAGGTCGTGGTCGTGCTCGGTGCCGAAGCAGCCGCGGCTCGTGCGTTGCTCGATCGCGATGGTTGGGCGACCAATCCGGCGGTTGACGTGGTCGTGGCCGACGATTGGGCCGACGGGATGGGCGCTTCGTTGCGGGCGGGCCTGCGACGCGCGGAGGCCACGGCTCATGCGTCGGCGTTGGTGATGCTTGTCGACCTGCCGGATGTGGGGGCGCTGGTGGTGCGCCGAGTGGTGGAGGGGCTTGCGGTGTCGGACCCCGACGTGCTCGGCCGGGCGACGTACGACGGCCATCCGGGGCATCCGGTGGTCATCGGCCGCAACCACTGGCCGGGCGCGGCGTTGGCCGCCAACGGCGACCGCGGCGCCCGCGACTACCTCGCTAAGGCGGCCGGCGATATCGGCCTAGATCCGAGCAGGTCACGCCCGACTGGCGCCGGCCGCGTTGCGCTGACGCTCATCGAGTGCGGCGACCTAGCCACCGGCCACGACCTCGACACCT
>JAICMS010000189.1 GCA_025929075.1 Propionibacteriales bacterium | reverse complement strand
GTCACTGGCGCAGACTCCGGGATGGGCAAGGCCACCGCCGAGCGGTTGGCGAGCAACGGATTCGACCTCGGCATCACGTTCCACACCGACGAGGCGGGCGCGGACGACACGAGGCAGGCGGTCGAGCAGCGCGGCCAACGCGAGCTCGCCGTGGTGCGGCCCTCCGGCGTCGTCGTGCTCGGCGCGACCGCAGGCAAGGCGATCTTCGGTCCGAGCTTCAGAGTCGGCGACAGTTGCGGCGGCCTCACCGGTTGGCCGGACGAAGGCCCGTTCGCCGGCAAGGCGGAGCCGGAGTGGGTACTACCGACGACACACCCTTCTGCCGTGCTGCGGTCCCGTGAACGCGACGAGGCGATGGCCGCCTTCGTGGCGGACCTCAAGGTGGCGGCCGAGGCCATTCAGCAGCGGCCGGCCGGCTGACACGTTCCGACGAGACCCGACTGGCGGGTCAGTCGAGGGCTTTGCTCACTCGACGAAGATGCGCTCGTCGACGAGCTGTTCGGTGACTTTGTTGCCCTCTCGCTCGAACCGGCCCTGCTCGAACCGCTTGCGGAACTCCAGGTCGATCTTGGCCTTGCCGCCCCGGTTCTTCTCGATCGAGATGACGACCCAGTCGCGGAAGCGCTCGGCGTTCGTGAGGTCGTAGATGAGGTGGTGGCGGGCGACGACGTCGTATTTGTCGTTGATGATGAAGACGACGTCCGCCTCGTAGGCCAGAGCAGAGGCACCACGCAGGTGCTCGATGCGCATCCGCTTGCCCGGCATGAAGCCGCTCTTCTCGGCGGCAACGACCGACAGGAGCGGCAGGTCCCAGTCGAGCGCGAGATCCTTCATCTCTTCGACGATTTGGGTGATCCGCTCCTCCTCGGTTGGCGGCGAGAGCGGGACGTGCACCTTCTGCAAGTAGTCGATGATCACAACCGGAGGCTGACCACTCTCGTTGCGGACCTGGTCGATGATGTCCCGGATGATCTTCATGCTGGTCTGCGAGCCGCTGGACGCGTGCAGGTACAGCCGGTCGGAGTACGTCGCCAGAGACTCCATCACCTGGTAGCCGCCGCGGCAGTCGCCGAGCCGGTCCTCGAGGGAGCCACCCTCAGGGTCCTGCAGCATCTGCCGCACCTTGCTGAGCGAGGGTGCGTCGAGGCCGGCCGCTTCACCGAACTCGATGCCGACGACTCGCTCGAGCAGCAGCTGCGCCTCGTGCTCGAAGGAGAACAGCACGGCGGCGCCGCCGGACATCGCGACGTGGCGCGCGACCTGCAGCGCCATCGTCGTCTTGCCGAGTCCTTGTGGTCCGCCGAGTAAGACCAGCTCGCCGGCGCGCAGGCCACCGGTGAGGTACCTGTCGAGCGCGTCGAACCCGGTCGGCCACACGCGAGCGCCAGCGGAGACACCGGCGCGCAGCTTGTCGTCCGTCTCTGCCATGACGGCACCGAGAGATTGCAGACGGTCGGTCATCGTGCCATTGCAGCAGACCGGCACTGGTTTGGTGGTCGGTTTGCCCAACTTCGTGGCGGCTGGCCGCTCGATGTGTCGGGTCGGTCAGCCGTATCCCAGCTCGTGCAGCCGCTCGTCATCGATCCCGAAGTGATGCGCGATCTCGTGCGCGACCGTCTTCTGCACCTGCTCCCTGACCTCGTCGCGGTCACGGCTGATCGCCAGCGTCGGGCGCCGGTAGATCATGATGCGGTCCGGTAGGGCCATCACGTAGGCACCGGTCCGCTCGGTGAGCGGCACCCCGACGTACAGGCCGAGCAGATGCTGTCCGGGCGGGGAGTCCTCCTCGACGAAGATCGCCACGTTGTCGAGCAGCGCAACGAGATCGGAGGGCAGGTCGTCGAGAGCTTGGGCGACGAGGTCCTCGAACTCCTCCTCGTCCACTTCCACCATCGGGCAAGTGTAGGAAGGCGGCGGATGGCCGCGTTTGGTCGTCATGCGGCACGAGATCCGGTTGCGCCCGCTTCACCGACGAAGCGCCGTTCTGCCGATACTGTCAGTTTTCGTGGTGCCGCTGCAGAGGGCGGGCTGGCCCGGGCCGACGCGCCTTGAGGAGGACCCGTGCCGGCCCAGTTGACATTGCCCCCAGAGCCCCGTGCTGCCGGACAAGCACGCCAGTGGGTCCGCCAGGAGCTCACCGACATGTCGCGTCCGGACCTCATCGACTCAGCGGTCCTTGGCGTCTCCGAACTCGTCACCAACGCGTTGCTGCATGTCCGCAGCGAGATCGCACTGCAGATCACGGACAACTCTGATGGGCTGCGCGTCGAGGTGTACGACGACAGTCCGCACCTCTTCGCCGGAGCACCGAACCTGCCCAGCGAGACTCGACCAACCAACCCGTCAACCGTTGGCCGCGGCCTGCTCATCGTCGCGTCGGTGTCGCAGGACTGGGGCATCGACTACGACGGCAAACGCAAGTGCGTCTGGTTCCAGCCGGCCGCGGCCGTCGCCCGAGACGGTGACAGCGCAGCGCACGACGTCGAGCACCGGGCCGCCGAGTCGGAGGACACGGCGGCCAGCTCGGTGCCGGGTCACGACCTGGTGCACGTCGTCCTCATCGACGTACCGGTGAAGCTGATGAACTACTACCGCGTTCGGTTCCGCGACCTGCGCCGGGAGATGACCCTCGTCGCTCTGTCGGGCGAAGAGGAAGGGACGGCGGCGCATCGGCTGCATGAGACCGCGCAGTTGCTCGAGCGGTTCCGACATGTCGGCGACGCGTCCAACCAGCGGATCAACAAGGCCGTGGCAGAGGGTAAAGACCGCGCCACGCTCGACTACGACCTGCCCCGGGTGATGATCACAGCCATCGACGAAATGGGTCAGGCTCTGCAGGCGGCAGACGAGTTCTGCAGGGAACGTCGCATGCTCACGCTGGCCGCCGGCCCACAGGAGAAGGCGGTCCGGTCCTGGTACATCGGACAGATCATCGAGCAGGCCGACGGCGACCCGCCGACCCCCTGGACCGGAGACTTCGAGGTCACCGATCCCGAGCCCCTGGCCGACTCGCCTGGTGCCGGCGACCACTGAGCTCGGTGTCAGTCACTGGCTGCTCGCTGATTGGCCGCCGTTCGCAGCGACACCTATGCTTGACCGGTCCAGGAGCGGTGTTTTCTCGGGTCACCTGGGCTTGTCCGGCCCCCATCGTCTAGTGGCCTAGGACGCCGCCCTTTCACGGCGGTAGCACGGGTTCGAATCCCGTTGGGGGTGCGTCGTGCGCTAGGGTTGCGCGCGATGAACGCGCACCTCTCGGTGCGCACGATGGCCCCGTAGCGCAGTTGGTTAGCGCGTCGCCCTGTCACGGCGAAGGTCGCGGGTTCGAGTCCCGTCGGGGTCGCCAACGCCTCGCCTGGTCAGCC
>JAICMS010000220.1 GCA_025929075.1 Propionibacteriales bacterium | reverse complement strand
GCTCTCGTCCTACGGCTGGGGCCAGGGCCAGATGAGCTGCCTGGTCAGCCTCTGGAACCGCGAATCCGGCTGGCGCTCCAGTGCGAGCAACCCCTCCTCGGGCGCCTATGGGATCCCGCAGTCGCTGCCCGGCTCGAAGATGGCCAGCGCCGGCGCGGACTGGCAGACCAACCCGGCCACGCAGATCCGCTGGGGTCTGGGCTACATCAAGTCGACCTATGGCTCGCCCTGCGGCGCGTGGGGGCATTCGCAGGCCACCGGCTGGTACTGACCGGTCCGGGAGCTGCGGCCGTCGACCGGTATGGTCGGCGAAACGCCGACACACGAGTGATCGGACCGCTGCCGAACGACGGGTTACCTTGGGCCTCATGCTCCTGCACAAACGCTGGTTCGTGGCGACCTACTGGGTCGTTGCCGTGCTGTTGATCGCCGTCGGCGGTGCACTCGGAGCCGCATGGGGCGACAGTGAGGCACCCACCTTCAACAACACGGAGAAGGGCTCGGTGCCGGCGAACGGCGTCTCCCACCTGCTCTATCAGGTCTTCGGCGGCGTGCTGCTGGCACTGGTAGTGGCCGCGGTGTTCGCCGGAGTCTGGCTGCTGTTGTGGATGCGCACCCGGCGTGCGCACCAGGCACTGGACGGCGATGAGTACGCCGAGGACGACGCGGACACCATGTCGGTCGACGACGTGGAGCACATGTTCGACGACGCGGAGGACGAGGACGCCGACGACGAGGAGCTGTCGGGCCCGCCCGAGAGGCGCTGACGATTCAGATCTTGCGCAACCGGATGCGGGTCACGTTGTGGCTCGCATCCTTGCGCAGCACCAGCGTCGCGCGGCTGCGGGTCGGCGCGATGTTCCGCTCCAGGTTCGGACCGTTGGTCATTTCCCAGATCTGCCCGGCACGCTCGACGGCCTCGTCGTCGCTCAGCGCGGCATACCGGTGGAAGTAGGAGTCCGGGTCGGCGAACGCCGTCTGCCGCCAGCGGAGGAAGCGCTCGACGTACCACTGCTTGATGTGGTCCTCGCGGGCATCGACATACACGGAGAAGTCGAAGAAGTCCGAGACGGCCAGGGTGCCGCCCTGGTCGGTGGAGGGCACCGACGGCTGCAGCACGTTGAGGCCTTCCACGATCAGCACGTCCGGCTGCTGGAGAGCGATCTGCTCGCCCGGGACTATGTCGTAACTCAGGTGTGAGTAGACCGGAGCGGTGGCGTGCGGTGCGCCGGACTTCACCTCGCTGAGGAAACGGATCAGCTTCCGGCGGTCGTACGATTCCGGGAAGCCCTTGCGTTCCAACAAGTTTCGACGCTCAAGCTCGGCGTTGGGGAAGAGGAAGCCGTCGGTAGTGACCAGCTCGACACGCGGCGCGCCGGGCCAACGAGCGAGCAGCTCCCGCAGGATGCGGGCCGTGGTCGACTTGCCGACCGCCACCGATCCGGCGATGCCGATCACGAACGGCGTCCGGGCCGGACGCTCGCCGAGGAAGTCGGTGGTGACCCGGTGCAGCCGACCGGTCGCTGCGACGAAGATGTTGAGCAACCGGGACAGCGGCAGGTAGATGTCCTCCACCTCGGGCATGTCCAGGCGGTCCCCGGTGCTGCGCAGACGGCGGACGTCCTCGCCGGTCAGGCTCATCGGGTGGGAGTCGCGCAGGCGCACCCAAGCAGCTCGATCGAACTCGAGATACGGCGACGGCACGGGCATGCGGCTGCGAGACACGCTGGCCATTGTCCACGACACGAGGACGATCGGGTTCAATAGCTGCCATGTGTGGAATCGTCGGGTATGTCGGCTCGCAGGTCAGTGTTCGCGCCCAGGATGTGGTGATGGAGGGCCTGGCCCGGCTCGAGTACCGGGGCTACGACTCCGCGGGGATAGCGCTGGTGGCCGACGG
>JAICMS010000218.1 GCA_025929075.1 Propionibacteriales bacterium | reverse complement strand
GGGGTTCCTCGGTTGGCGGGTCTCGGACGAATCGGCGGGCAGGGGTGGTCGGCTGTGACCGCATTCAGGCGAAGGCGGGGAGCTTGTCGAGCGCCGCGGCGAGGGCGGCCTGGTGCTCGGCGTCGCCCCAGTCGCTGTCGACGATCGATCCGGCCAGGTAGTCGCCGTACGCGGCCAGGTCGAGATGGCCGTGACCGCACAGCGCGGTGAGGATCACCTTCTCCTCGCCGCTCTCCTTGCACCGCAGCGCTTCCTCGACGGCCGCCGCCAGCGCGTGTGTCGGCTCCGGCGCCGGCACGATTCCCTCACTGCGGGCGAAGAGGACGCCGGCCTTGAAGCACTCGCTCTGCGGTTTCGCCACCGCCTCGATCTCGCCCTCCTCGTAGAGGTGGCTGATCAGCGGGCTCATCCCGTGGTAGCGCAGCCCACCCGCGTGGATCGGGTCAGGCACGAAGTCGTGGCCGAGCGTGTGCATCTTGATCAGCGGCGTCATACCGGCCGTGTCGCCGAAGTCGTAGGCGTAGCGGCCCTGCGTCAGCGACGGGCAGGCGGCCGGCTCGACTGCCCGCACCGTCGGCGACATCCGGCCGGCCCACTTCTCGCGGAGGAAGGGGAACATCAACCCGCCGAAGTTCGACCCGCCGCCGGTGCAGCCGACTAGCAGGTCGGCCTGCTCGCCGACCTTCGCCAGCTGTAGCAGCGCCTCCTCGCCGATGATCGTCTGGTGCATCAGCACGTGGTTGAGCACGCTGCCCAGCGCATAGTTGGTCGTCGGGTCGCCAGCGGCCACCTCGACCGCCTCGCTGATCGCGATGCCGAGCGAGCCGGTGGAGTCCGGATGCTCGGCCAGGATCGCGCGCCCCGCGTTGGTCAGGTCCGAGGGACTGGGGTGGACCGTGCCGCCGAACGTCTCGATCATGATGCGTCGATAAGGCTTCTGGTCGTACGACGCCCGCACCTGCCACACCTCGCACTCGAGCCCGAACTGTGAGCAGGCAAAGGCCAAGGCGGTGCCCCACTGGCCGGCCCCGGTCTCCGTGGCGAGCTTCTTGATGCCGGCGATCTTGTTGTAGTAGGCCTGCGGGACCGCGGTGTTGGGTTTGTGGGAGCCGGCCGGCGAGACGCCCTCGTACTTGTAGTAGATCCGGGCCGGGGTGTCGAGGGCGCGTTCGAGCCGGTGGGCGCGGTAGAGCGGGCTCGGCCGCCAGAGGCGGTAGACGTCGAGGACCTCGTCGGGGATGTCGACGTACTGCTCGCTCGACACCTCCTGCGCGATCAGATCCATCGGGAACAATGGTGCGAGGTCCTCGGGTCCGACCGGCTGGCCGGTGCCTGGGTGCAGGACCGGGGGTGGCGGCGTCGGCAGGTCGCGCAGGACGTTGTACCAACGAGTCGGCATCTCGTCCTCGGTCAACAAGATCTTGTGGTCCCGCACGCTCGCCTCGCTCATCGCCGACTTCCCTTCCTCGGGCCGCCGCCTTCGGCCACTCGACCGGAACCGGCGACGGCGGGCTATCCCGAGAGATTACTTTCCCGCGGAAGCGCGATGGCCAGGGCGGTGAGGCGCGGATCCACCAGCCAGCGCGCGACCGCGGCGCCGACGAGAGCGACGACCAGTCCTACGACCGCGACCATCAGTCGCAGCGTGAGTGCGCTGCGGCCTTCGGTTGGCTCGCGGCCGGAGGGCTGCTCGTCTCGACCTGCGCTGGGTGACATCCGTCGCCGTACCCGACGATGCAGTGGTCATCCCGCGCCAAGCACTGCCCTGCTCGGTCAGCCAGTGAAATCAGCCAGTGAGTTCAGCCAGTGAGGTCAGCCAGTGAGGTCAGCTAGTGACCACCTTCAGCGTGCCGTGCATGGTCAGCGGGTGGACGTCGCACTGGAACTTCCAGGTGCCGGCCACCAGGTGCACCCGCCAGGTGACGGTGCCGACGAAGGCT
>JAICMS010000130.1 GCA_025929075.1 Propionibacteriales bacterium | reverse complement strand
GGCTGCCAGGTGCGCCCGAACGGCCCGTCGGGCAGAGTCATCGTGACGTCCTCGGGCCCAGGGTTGAGCAGCAGCAGGAACGACTCGTCGTGGACCTGCTCGCCCCGCAGCCCGGACTCGGTGATGCCCCCCCCGTTGAGGAATACCGCCAGCGGTTGGACGACGGGATGCGACCAGTCGGCCTCGTCCATCGGCGTACCGTCGCCGCTGAGCCAGGCGATGTCAGGGACACCGTTGCCGGCCTTGTCACCGGTGAAGAACCTGCGCCGGCGGAAGACCGGGTGGGCGGTGCGCAGCTCCACCAGCGAGCGGACGAACTCCAGCAGCTCCGTGTCGACGTCCGACCAGTCGATCCAGGAGATCTCGTTGTCCTGGCAGTAGACGTTGTTGTTGCCGCCCTGGGTGCGGCCGAGCTCGTCGCCGTGCAGCAGCATCGGGACTCCCTGGCTCAGCAGCAGCGTCGTGAGGAGGTTACGCTGCTGGCGGGCACGCAGCCGCCGTACGCCACGGTCGTCGGTGGGACCTTCGACGCCGCAGTTCCACGAGCGGTTGTGGTCCTCGCCGTCGCGGTTGCCCTCGCCGTTGGCCTCGTTGTGCTTCTCGTTGTAGGAGACGAGGTCTCGCAGGGTGAAGCCGTCGTGTGCGGTGACGAAGTTGACCGACGCGTACGGCGCCCGCCCGTCGCTCTCGTAGAGGTCACTCGAGCCCGACAGCCGGGCCGCGAACTCCCCGAGCGAGCCGGGCTCGCCGCGCCAGTAGTCGCGCACGGTGTCGCGGAAGCGCCCGTTCCACTCGGTCCACCGCGGTGGGAAGTTGCCGACCTGGTAGCCGCCCGGGCCGACGTCCCACGGCTCGGCGATCAGCTTGACCTGCGACACCACCGGGTCCTGCTGGACGAGGTCGAAGAAGGCGCTCAGTCTGTCGACCTCGTGGAACTGCCTGGCGAGGCTCGCGGCGAGGTCGAACCGGAAGCCGTCGACGTGCATCTCGGTCACCCAGTAGCGCAGGGAGTCCATGATCATCTGCAGCACGTGCGGGTTGCGCATCAGCAGCGTGTTGCCGGTGCCGGTCGTGTCGTAGTAGTAGGACTTGTGGTCCTCGCTGAGGCGGTAGTAGGCGGCGTTGTCGATGCCGCGGAAGGCGAGCGTCGGGCCGAGGTGGTTGCCTTCCGCGGTGTGGTTGTAGACGACATCGAGGATCACCTCGATGTCGGCCCGGTGCAGCTCGCGGACCATCGCCTTGAACTCCAGCACCTGCTGCCCGCGTTGGCCGGCGGAGCTGTAGGCGTTGTGGGGGGCGAAGAACCCGATCGTGTTGTAGCCCCAGTAGTTCGTCAAGCCCTTGTCCGCAAGGCCCGAGTCGTTGACGAACTGGTGCACCGGCATCAGCTCGATCGCGCTGATGCCGACCTTGGTCAGGTGCTCGACCATCGCGGGATGCGCGATCGCGGCATAGGTCCCGCGCACCTCCGCCGAGATGTCCGGGTGGGTCTCGGTGAGCCCCTTGACGTGCGCCTCGTAGATGACCGTCTCGTGGTAGGGCCGGCGCGGCGGCCGGTCGTCCCGCCAGTCGAAGAACGGGTTGATGACGACCGACTTCATCGTGTGCGGAGCGGAGTCGTCGGTGTTGCGCACCGAGGGGTCGGCGAAGTCGTAGGAGAAGCATGCCGGCGCCCAGTCGATCGCGCCGTCCAGCGCCTTGGCATAGGGGTCGATCAAGAGCTTGGTCGGGTCGCATCGGTGGCCGTTGGGTGGGTCGTACGGCCCGTGGACCCGATAGCCGAACCGTTGGCCCGGGCCGACCCTTGGGAGGTAGCAGTGCCACACGAGGGCGTCGCGCTCAGACATCTGCACCCGGCTCTCACCGCCGTCGTCGTCGAACAGGCACAGTTCGACGCCCTCGGCGATCTCGGAGAACAGCGCGAAGTTGGTACCGGCGCCGTCGTACGTGGCGCCCAAGGGGTAGGGACCGCCCGGCCAGACCTCCATGCTGCTCCTTCGCGTCGGGTGTCGCGACCGGGTCAGTTCCCGCGGCCAGCCGGTTCAGCCGGCACGACGGTGGCGATTCTGCCGGTGCTGACGTCGTACCGGAAACCACCGACGACAACGGCGGCCGGCAGGTACGGCGAGCTGCGCACCCGCTGCACGTCGCGGTGCAGCGCATCGTCGGGATAGGCGATCGTGCCGAAGGAGAGGCTTCGGGTGTCGACGCCCTCCTCCAGCAGGCGCTGATGCAGCTCGGCATCCGTCGCCTTCGTCATCCGACAGTCGGTGTGCGGCATGACCATCACTCGGCGCACCCCGAGCAGGTGGGCGGCCAGCACGATCGTGGTCAGCACGTCGGGGGTGACCTGACCTCCGGCGTTGCGGAGGATCTTCGCGTCACCCGCCCGCAGTCCCAGCGCCTCCAACGGGGCGATCCGGCTGTCCATGCAGGTGAGCACGAGCAGACCCCGTGCAGCCGTGCCCGACAAGCCGGAGTCGCTGAACGTGCGGCTGTAGTCGGCGTTGGCGGCGAGTACATCGGCGAACGGGTCCACGGGCGCCATTCCACCATGCGCTACGCCAAAGCCCTCTGGTGCCGTACCAGGCTTTCACCTGAGCTCACCCCGCGGCTGGGGTTTGCTGCTATCCGGCGGCTGCCGCCTTCTTCTGCTTCTTGAAGTCGCGGACCTTGGCGAGGGACTCGGCATCGACCACGTCGGCCACGGAGCGGTGCCCCTCTAGGGCATAGTCGCCAGCGACGACCTCCCAGCCGTCGGGACGGACGTCGAGCTGCTTGGCCAGCAGTGCCACGAAGATCTGCGCCTTCTGCTTGCCGAAGCCGGGCAGCTCCTGGATGCGTTTCAGCAGCTCCTTGCCGGTGGCCGCACCCTTCCAGAGTTCGGTCACGTCGCCGTCGTACCTGGACTCGACCATCGCTGCCAGTTCCTGCAGCCGCGCGGCCATCGATCCGGGGAACCGGTGGATCGCCGGCGGCTGGCTGCACAGCGCCTTGAACTCGTCCGGATCGGCGCCTGCGATCGCTGCCGGATCGAGCGTCCCGAAGCGGTCGAGGACCTTCCGGCCACCGCGAAAGGCGTGCTCCATGCCGTACTGCTGGTCGAGCATCATGCCGATCACCAGAGCGAACGGGTACTCGTCCAGGACCTTGTCGGCCGCCGGATCGTTGGCAATGTGAAACCCCATGCGGCGATTCTCCCAGACCACAACAGGTCGACGGCCGAGACGGCAGCCCCGCCTCGGCCGGGTAGATGGGGGAGACGGGGCCTGCCTCGCATGTGCCGCAGGCGGGCAACCTCCCCCGAGGCCCGGTCGTCCGCCTCTGCAGCACAGATACCCGTGCACGTGGACCGCCAAACCCGTCGGCTTGCCCACCGCAGAGCCGACCGCCCAGGTTCGTCGGGACCCAAGCCTCCTGACACGGATTAGCGAAGCGGGCTTGACCAGATGGAGCACTTGCTCGGACAAATGCACGAGTGCCTGGCGGGCTCAATGTCTTCAATGTCTCAGCGATCGGGTTTGGCCGCCCCAAGTGATCCCGCTAGGTGCACACCGATGCGTAACGTCGATGCTTCACCCGCTATGAGGAGATCAATTATGCAGTTTCAAAGAGTCGCGGTCGGTGCGGCTGCAGCAGCGCTTGCCCTTGCCGCCCCTCTCGCAGCGAGTTCGGCGACTGCAGCCGGACCCACGCACCCGCAGTTCAGCAAGGTGCAGTACAACTCGCCGGGCAAGGACAGCGGCAGCAACGGAAGCCTGAACGCCGAGTACGTCGTCATCACCAACGGCACCGCCACGGCGCAGAAGCTCAGCGGCTGGACAGTTCGCGATGGCCACGGCCACCGGTACCGCTTCCGTCACTTCAAGCTCGGGGCCGGAGGCTCGGTCACTGTCCATACGGGGGTTGGCCGCAACTCCAGCCACGACCTTTATTGGAACCGCAAAACCTACGTCTGGAACAACACGGCCGGCGAGGCGATCCTGGTCGGACCGCACGGCCACGTCTGGGCCAGTTGCTCCTGGACAGGGCCCGGAAAGGGCAGCATCCACTGCTGAGGGCCCCCCGTCCTAACCGATGATTGCCTGTTCTCTGAACAGACGAGACCCCGCCCGGCCGGTGCTGGCCGTGGCGGGGATAGCTCCGACCGTTCGGGACCGCCGGTCACAGCCCGAACTCTGACCCCATGTCGACGGCTGTCGCCGCGTTCTTCAACGGAGCCGCGCCCACTGTCTCCGACAGCCAGCGACTCAGACCGTAGTGGTTGAGTGACGTGCTCACCACCGTGCCGGACAGGTTCACGTCGCACACCACCGCCAGGGTGGGCGCTGACTCGTGATTGCCGCTCGACCCGTCGAAGACGATGACGACGGCGAGCTGACCGGAGGTGAAGTCCGACGACCCCAAGAGGGTCGGCATCTGCGCCTTCAGCCAGTTGTCGGCCTGGGCAAGCGTGCCCTTGTGTGCATCGTCGTTCAGGTTCGGCGTCACCATGCCGACGTTCGGCAATGCGTTGTCCTGGGCGTTGGACAGCAGCGTGGAGGTCGAGATGTCGAACGCATTGCAGTTGGTCCGGCTGGGCGTGAAGTAGGTCCAGGGATTGTGCCTGACCGCATACGGGCTGGCGTTGGACATTCGGCAGTTGCTCGGCATCGACTCGTTGTACGCCTTGGCCGAGTAGCCGGCCGAAAGCGCCTGGTCGAACACCGTGGTGGCATTGATCGGATGGGCGGCTGGGGCCTTGTCGTCGGTCACCCCGAACGTCGAGCCGCCCGCGATCGCCAGGTAGTTGGGCAGCGACGGGTTGCCGACCGCGTGGTAGTTGCCGTCATAGCCGTACCGCTGGGCCAGGCTCCACAGATACGGCATTCCGGACTTGGCCTGGCTATATGAGTGGTTCTCCTCAACGAAGACGAGCACCTTGGTCGGGTGCGACGTGCCTGACGCCGGATGCGGCGAGGCGTTAAGGGCGCAGCCAGCGACTACCACCAGGGCCATCGCCTGTGTGTTCCACATGCGGGCCCGTTGGCATCGACGAAAGATGCGTCTAAGTGCCCCATCTCGGAACGGGTTGTCGTCGTTCTTCTTGATCCGGTCCTTGGTGACCTTGCGATCCTCCGTGGTCAGCATAAGCACCGCCCGTTGCCGATCGTCTCGTGCTTCTTCATCACCACAGGGATCGAGTCTTTCGTGCACGTACTGTTTACACAAGCGGCTCGCCGATGCATGCGCGGAATGCGCGTTCGCCGCCGCCGAGAAGCGCGGGGTGCCGAGGTCGGACAGCTTGCACACTGACCAGCCAGAGCCCGCGCGGAGCGAGGACGAGGATCCGCCTGACGGCATGACCCTTGCACGGACCCGACGGCCCCCCCGCGGACGGGATCGGAGTGGTGGGCCCGGTCGGCTGGGCCTCGTTTGCCTCATGAAGGCCGTTCCGCACGTATCCTGCAAGGCGCTAGCAGCAGCCGGGAGAAAGGCGCTCTGACCTGCGGATTCTTTGGTGGGCGATACTGGGTTTGAACCTTTGAGAAGCGGTCCTCCGCTGTACCTCGCGGCGACACTGGCTCAGAGGTAAACTCGCAGGTCAGAGGGAATTTTCGGGACCTTCTGGCGCCTGACAGACGAAGCCATCTCCGGACGGATTCAGACGCCTATGTTCCCCGTATGTTCCCCGAAAGGCGACACTGGGAGGACACAGGATGGCTCGGGCAACCAGTAGCGCCCGCCGCGGCTTCGGCCGGATCGAGCGACGCCAGTCCGGCCGCTACCGTGCGGCGTACACCGGGCCGGACGGGCAGCTGTACCGAGCGCCGGTGACCTTCGACGCCAAGGACGACGCCGTCGCCTGGCTGGCCGCACGGCGGGCGGAGATCCAGATGGAGGTCTGGGCTCCCGACGCCGCTGCTCGCGGCGCCTCCCGGGCGTCGGTCCCTCTCCTGCGCGACTACGGCGACCTGTGGCTCGAGGGCCGCAAGACCCGCGGCCGCGAACTGCGGCCCACCACCCGCCAGCAGTACCGCATGCTGCTCGACACCTACATCTACCCGACCTTCGGCGACGAGCGGCTCGACCGGATCACCGCCGAGGACGTCACCAAGTGGTACGACGCGCTCGCGCCCGGCAAGGAGACCGTCCGGGCCCAGGCCTACAGCCTGCTGCGCACGATCCTCGGCTCCGCGGCCTCGGAACGGCCAAAACCGCTCATCCTGTACAACCCCGCCCACATCCGCGGCGCCGGCAACGTCAAGCGCGCCCACCAGGTCCGGCCGGCAACGCTGGACGAGCTCGCGACGATCGTCG
>JAICMS010000163.1 GCA_025929075.1 Propionibacteriales bacterium | reverse complement strand
CGCAGATGTACGTTTCGGCGGTTTCCGCGTTACGCTCTGAGCATGGCCGAACTGACGGTTACAGACGCACGTGCGCGTCTCGCGGATGTGGTCGATGCTGCGCGCGTAGGTCATGATCCTGTCTACCTCACTCGGCGTGGTCAGCGGATCGCCGCGGTGATCGACGCCGACGACCTCGACAAGCTCATTGCGGCGGCCGAGGACCTGGCGGATATCGAGGCGGCTCGGGCGGCTCGGGCGGAGCTGACGGAAACCGATGAAGCCATCCCGTGGGAGCAGGTCAAGGCGGACCTCGGACTGGCGTGACGTACCGGATCGACGTCGCACCGGCTGCGCTGCGTCAGCTGCGGAAATTGGATCGCACCGCACAGAAGCGGGTACAGGCGGCCATCGAGCTGCTTGCTGAAGAGCCCCGGCCCACCGGAGCCAAGAAGCTGGTCGGCGGCGACGGGGAGTGGCGAGTGCGGACCGGTGACTACCGGATCGTCTACGAGACCCACGACGACGTTCTGCTCGTGTTGGTGGTGGCTGTCGGCCACCGGCGCGAGATCTATCGACGGCATTGAACACGCGGCCCCCGACGTCCTTTGGGGCCGGACCGGCGTCGGACCAGAATCGCTCGATGTCGGGGGTTGGTGGCAGGCTGCCGCTCATGGCCGCGAGATTGACCGTCCCCGAAGAGGTGGTGCTGCGCCTCGACGCGATCCTGTCCCGGTTCCCGAAGGTCTATGAGGAGAGCGCGTGGGTAGGCACCCGCTGGCGGGTGCGGCAGGCGACCATCGCGCACGTCTTCGGCGGCGAAGACAAGCTGGTGCGGATCACCTTCCGCGCCAGCATGGACGAGGTTCACGCCTTCGCCCATCTGGGCCCGCGGTGCTTCAAAACTGACTGGGGTCAAAACGTTGTAGGAATGGTGATCGACCAGGACACCGATTGGGAGGAGTTGGCCGAGCTGCTCACCGACTCGTACTGCCTCCAGGCTCCGGCAAACCTTGCCCGGACCCTCGCTCGCCCCACGGCCTAGATGTGCCGCAGTGAGGGCTGGCCACCGGCGTAGCCTCGCTGGCGTGGTCGAGATGACACCCGACGAGGTCGATCGTCGCCGTACGGCGTTGGCCGAGCAGATCGGTGCGTGGGTTCCACGGACGCTGGCTGCGGCATTCGACGAGATCGCCGACCGCCATCCCGACCGCCCCTACGTCATCACCGACCGGCTGACGCTCAGCTACGACGACGTACGCCGACGGTCGATCAGGCTGGCTGCGGGGCTGATCGCATTGGGCGTCGAGCCCGGCGATCGCATTGCCCTAGTGATGGACAATCGGCCGGAGTACGCCGAGGTGAAGCTCGCCCTGGCCCGAGTGGGCGCCGCAGCGGTGCCGCTGAACTTCTCCTACACCGCAACCGAGCTCGCCGAGCGTCTGCGCCAAGCGCGAGCATCGGTGCTGATCTGCATCCCGTCCTCGATGGCGACGGACTGGCTCTCCGTCCTCGACCGGCAGATCCCCGGCTGGGAAGCCGGCGTCCACAGCGATGCCTTCCCCGACTTGCGGCAGGTCGTGATGGTCGACTCGGGTCTGCGGCAACATGCCCTCGATCTGGCTGCGCTTGCGGCCAGCGAGGTGCCGGACGAAGAGGTCATCGGCAGACAGGATCAGCTGTCACCGGACGACGTCTCCGACATGGTGTTCACCTCCGGTACGACGGGTAATGCGTTGGGCGCCGAGCTGACTCACGACATGATGCTGCGCAGCGCGTTCGGCTCGGCGTACCACCGCGCCTTCGCCGACGGTTGGCGGATCGGTTTCGCGCTTCCGCTCTACCACGTCTTCGCCTACGTCGAGGGCATGCTAGCCGCGCTTTATGCGGGCGGGGCAATCGTCCCGCTGCAGGTGTTCAACCCCAAGACAGTGCTCGAGACGATCGAGACGCATCGCGTCAACGAAGTCTTGTTCGTGCCGACCATGACGATCGCAGTAGTGGACCACGCTGCCAAGTCGCAGTACGACCTCAGCAGTCTGCAGTCGGTGTTCTCAGCTGCGGCACCAGCGCCGGTCTGGCTGTGGGAGCGGGTGATGAGCGACCTACAACCGTCGATGATCTTCACCGGTTACGGCCAGACGGAGGTGTCGGCCGCGACCGCCCTGACGCTTCCGGGTGACAGCATCGAGACAGTCGCGTCCGTGGTCGGCGCCCCTAAGCTCGGCGGACCCGCGGCCGCGGACACGGGACTCGACGGACGGCTCGCCCAGTACCGAACGGTCGATCCGTTCACCGGCGAGCCGCTGCCGGAGGGGGAGTTCGGCGAGCTGTCCGTGCGGGGACCTCAGGTCACTCGGTGTTACTTCGACGATCCCGAGCGCACGACGACGCTGATCGACGGCGAGGGTTGGCTGCGAACGGGCGACCTCGGCCGGATCAACTCCGACGGCTACTTGGAGTTGACTGGGCGCGCTGGCGAGCTGTTCAAGGTGGGTGGGGAGCTGGTGGCTCCTGCCGAGGTCGAGCGGCTGCTGACGTCTGTCGATGGGGTGAGCCAGGCGTATGTGATCGGCGTCCCGGACCAGCGGTACGGCGCCGTACCGTGGGCCTTTGTGGTGCCGGCCGAGGGGGCCAATCCCGAGCAGCGGATCCTGATTGCGGCCTGTCGGCAGCACCTGGCCGCGTTCAAGGTGCCGCGCGGCGTCACGTTCCTCGCCGCCGAGGAGCTTCCGACCACGGCCACCGGCAAGGTGCAGAAGTTCCGGCTTGCCCAGCGCGCCGGCGAGTAGCGCCGCAAATGGCCTGGCCGTTTCTGTCCGAGGCAGCTTTTAGCATGTCGCGCATGGTCACTCGACAGATCAACGACATCACGACCTGGCTGCTCGAGGCAGACCCGGCGATCCGCTGGCAGGTGCTCCGCGACCTCACCGACGCGCGTGCCGAGGAGGTGGCGGCAGAGCGCGCCCAGGTAGCACGGACTGGGTGGGGCAAGCGTCTCCTCGATTTGCAGGCCGGGGGACAGTGGGCCGGTGGCGCGTGCTTCCCGAGCCGTGATTGGCGACCGTCCGAGTCGGTCGTGGGCGACCCTGACGCCCAGCCGTGGACGGCTACGCTGCCGACCCTCCGCCTGCTTCGCGACTTCGGCGTCGATCCGACCGACCCGGAGGTCCGCACGGCGATCGACGGTGTTCGCGAGCGCTCGAAGTGGGAGTACAACGACGCGCCGTTCTTCGAGGGCGAGGTGGAGCCGTGCATCAATGGCGGCGCCGTCACCCTGGGTGGCTACTTCGGCGAGAACGTCGACGGCATCGTCGAGCGGCTGGTCGGCGAGCAGCTCGAAGACGGCGGGTGGAACTGCGAGGCCGAGAACGGGTCGACCCGGTCCTCGTTCCACTCCACGATCTGCGTCTTGGAAGGGCTCTTGGAGCACGAGCGTGCCGGCGGGAGCATCCCGGTGGCGGCGGTGCGTCAGCGCGGCGAGGAGTACCTGCTGAGCCGCGGCCTGTTTCGTCGAGCGAGCACTGGCGACGTGGTCGACCCCGACTTCCTGACGTTCTCCTTCCCCGTGCAATGGCATTTCGACGTCCTGCGCGGCCTCGACTACTTCCGCTCCGTCGGTGGCAGCCCCGACCCGCGGCTGTCCGAGGCGGTCGAACTGGTGCGCACCAAACAGCGGCCGGACGGCACCTGGCTGCTGGAGAACACCCACCCCGGGCTCGTCTGGTTCGAATTGGAAGACGGCGACGGCAGCCCGAGCCGCTGGAACACGCTCCGCGCGCTTCGCGTGCTGCACTGGTACGACGCCGCTCAGGACGGCTGACCTGGGTATCGACGTGCCAGCCAGATGGTGTGACTCCCGCAGTCTGGATCTTCGTCAACGTGGGCTACAACGGCGAAACCATTGTGGTCGAGCAGCAAGCGGTACTCGCTCGCGTCGAGGCTCGAGTGATAGAGCGGCTCTCCTTCGAGGTTGCCGATTGCCTCGCCAGACGACGGGCCGGCCGTGAAGAGGAGCGGCGCGTTCGGTTCGGCGTGGTCACGGAAGACGGGAAACATCAGACGCTGCTCGTCCGGCCGCAGATGGAAGAGGCTATCCCAGGCAATCAGCCCGCCGAACCTGGTGCCGAGTCTGAGGGAGCGCATGTCAGTCACGATGGCCGTCGCGCCAGGCACATTGGTCCGGAACATGGCGACCATCTCTGGCGAGCTGTCGATGCCGGTTACCGGATGGCCCTGCTCGGCGAGGGAGCCGGCGATCGGCTTGCCCGACCCACAGCCGATATCCAGCACCGGCGCGCCGGCCCCAAGCAGGGATGCGAAGCGTGCGATCCAGGCGCGCTCTCCCGGTGTGGTGCCGCGCGCGGCCACCCAGGCGCTGGCATGGCGTCGGTAGAGATCCACGACGTCATCGGCTGCATCGGGCATGACAACAAGCGTCTCACCGGGTCGTATCCGTCAGAGTTTGCCGAGGGGTGTGGTGCCGTTGCCGTCGACGAGGTAGTGGCGGCCGGTGGGGTCGCGCCAGACGAACACGCCGGTTCGGGGTTGGGTGACGTGCCAGCCGCTGAAGGTTTTGCGGCGGTGGTTGGCGCGGGT
>JAICMS010000065.1 GCA_025929075.1 Propionibacteriales bacterium | reverse complement strand
GCGCCGGACTCTCCGCCAGGCCACCGTCACCTGACCCTCCCCCGACCGAACACCCACCGTCGCCCGAGTCCGGACGTCTTTCGTCCACATGCGGGCCGTCAGGAGTGGTCGGTCGGCAATGAAGGGACGTGGGTTCAGCCCAGGCGGTAGACCGCCCGCGCGTTGTCCTCGAAGAGCGCGTCCCGGGTGCGCGCCAGCCAGTCTTCGGTCACGCCCGCAGCATCCAGCCGCTGCTCGACCTGTGTCCAGGCATCGCGCAGCGTCAGGCAACCGAACCAGTGGGTCTCCGGGGCGCCGTGTCCGTCGCTGCCCAGCAGCACCCGCTGAGCCGGGGCCACGTCGATGATCTGCATCAGCCGATCGGCGGTGCCGACCGGTGCAAAGACGTTCGACAGCGACAGCTCGACCCAGACGTTCGGCCGGGTCGCCGCCAGGTGTGCCGCTTCCTGATGCCACGGGAACGACCCGTGGATCAGCACCACCCGCGCCGCCGAGCCCTCCGGCGTGCGGAGGACTTCTTCGAGCAACAGCGGGTGCGACTGGGCCAGCACGATCTCGGAGTCGCCATATCCGGTGTGGATCTGGACGGCGATGTCCAGGTCCGCGGCCACGGCCAGCATCCGTCGCAGCACCAAGTCGCGCAGGGCCTTGCCTCGTCGCCGTACCGGCAGCTCGCTCTCGTCGTCGAGCTGCCGCTGGGCGCTGCGCAGGTCGCCGGCGGTCTCGACAGCCAGCCCGGTGCGGTAGGCGATGATGGTCTTGAAGGACACACAGCCACGGGCGGCGGCCGCAGCCATGGCGTCCTCCACCGCCGACAGCACGTCCGCCGCTGCCGTGCCACGCCCGATCAGGTCGTCGACGAGTGGGTCGATCCTGGCCATCTCCCACATCGGGCGACCAGCGAGGTCGGCGTACGACGACGTACGCGGCGCCGCTGCCGGATGCCGCGCCTCGTCGAGCACCACCCCCGCGATGTCGGCGTCGTCGAACAGGTGACGGACCCATCTCGCCCAATCTGAGGAAGCCCGCTCGTTCCTCGCGGCTACGGCGTCGTCGGTCGCCTCGCCGAGGAGGTGGGCCAGCCGCACAACCAGTAGCTGCATCGCCAACCGGCCGGCGGTGAGGCCGCGACGGCGGTCCGCCGCGGCCTCACCCTGCTCGACGTCCAGCGAGATGCCGGACAGCTCCAGCGGCTCGAACTCCAGCGGGAACGGGTGCGCGTGATCGTCGATCATCGCGCCCGGCCTCCTGATGGCCGCTTCCCGATCATGGATTGTCGAGGGCCTCCACCAGCTCGCCGCCCTCCTCGCCGAGGATCGACCCGATCCGGGCGACCGCCTCTGGTCGAGTCGTCTTCAACAGGAGCAGGCCGACGATGCCGAGGATCACCCAGACGATCGTGATGTACGGCGTCCACTTCAAGATGCCCGGCGGGACCGGATACACCGACCCGTACCAGGCTGCGGCGAAGATCACCGCGCCGACCAACGGGATCAAACCATGCAGCAACGGGTTGAAGTGCCTACTCGTGCGGCTGAAGAAGGCAATGCCGCCGAAGCAGAGCGCGATGTAGACGAGGATGACGCCGAGCGTGCCGATCGTCGCGAAGAAGTAGTAGACGGTGAAGGCGTCGCTGCCGAAGTGGGTGGCGTCGCCCCAGGCGAAGCCGACCAGTGCGGCAGCAGCGGTGGACACAAGGGCGATCGTCGCCGTCGCGTTCACGGGCGTCTTGTATTTGTGGTGAGTCCGGGCGAACCAACTGGGCAGCACACCCTCGCGGCCCATCGCGAACAGCGTGCGTGAGCCCGCTGTCGCGCAGGCGACACAGACGATGAACGCCGAGAGAAGCGCGCCGATCTCGATCAGCTTGCCCATGAAGGTGCCGACGAAACTGTCAGCGACCGGCACCAGCCCACCCGCTACCCACGTCGAGTTCGGGTCCTTCTGCAACTCGTTGACGCCGTAGCCGATCGTGGTCGCGTAGGTGATGAACACGTAGAACACGATGGCGAAGATGACCGCTGCGAAGACAGCGATGGGCACCGCGCGGCGAGGATTGGCGGTCTCCTCGCCGAAGTCGGCGGCGCTCTCGAAGCCGATGAACGACGTCACACCGAGGATCAACCCATAGAACACGCCGTGGAAACCGCCGCTGAACGTGTGGCCGAAGGTGAACGGCTGCAAGGACTGGCCGTGCGCTCCGCCCTTGCCGACGACAATCAGCCCGAAGACCAGCAGGACCAGCACGGTGGCGACCCCGACGAGCAACTGCACCTTGGTGGTCACGCTGATCCGCACGACTGACAACACCACCAGCAACGCCATGCCGATCAGGAAGAACACGAACCACCACGTCGAGGTGTCCAAGCCGAGCAGGTCGGAGGTCAACCAGCCGACGCCGGCCATCGTCATCGGCACGAAGCAGGCGAAGGCGAAGAAGTACACCCAGCCCGAGAGAAAGCCGAGGCTCCGACCCAGGCTGCGCGTCACGTAGGTGTACGCGTAGCCGGCCGCCGCCATCCGCCGAGTGAAGCCGATGACGACGAAGGCGAGCGCCAGGCAGGCGATGCCGCCGAGCAGGAACGCCAGCGGCGTCGACCCTCCTGCCGTCCCCGCCACCCCGCCGGTGTTGAGCTGCATGGCCATCGCGGGCGAGAGCACCGAGATGCTGATCGCGATGGCGTCGATCGTCCGCAGTGATCCCTTGGCGAGGCCTTGACCCGCAAGGGGAGGACCCTGCTGACCAGCCTGGACGGGCTCCTCCCGGGCGCCGTCGATTGTTTCGCTCATCTGATCCGATCTCCTGTCGTGATGGTGGGCGACCCTACCCGCGCCACGAGTGTGATGGTGCGTCCTTGGGTGTTCATCAGCCCGGCCCCGGGCCGGCGATTGGTCCGGCGCCGTTGTCGGCCGGACCTCGGGCGTGCTCTAGCAGCGTGCGGCGGGGTGGATTGAAGACGTCGACCTCGCGACAGGTCGTGTCGCGGGTCCACGCTCCGTGGGGCACCCAGGGCGGCACGACCGCCACGTCGCCCGCCCGCATCGTGCGGACGTCACCGTCGAGGTCGAACTCCATCTCGCCCTCCAAGACGATGACGATCTGCTCCTCCTGATGGGCGTGCCGGGGAGCCTCGGTGTCGGGCTCGAAGGAGACGAAGTTGATCATCGTGCTCTCTGCCAGGACTGGTTGGAAGCTCAGACCCGGGACGAGCTCGAGGACCGACACGTCGGATACGTCGACGTACCGCCCCTTGGTCGCCGGAGCCTGGATGTCGTCGAGACTGAAGTGCTCGCGGTCGTCGGTCATCGCGACCCCAGCTCGGTCGACAGCAGCTTGCCCAGCCGGGCGATGCCCTCGGCGATGTCGGACTCGGTGGCCCGGCTGAAGGCGAGCCGGAAGCAGTTCGCGCCCCGACCGTCGGTGAAGAACGGGCTTCCCGGCACATAGGCGACGCCGACGTCGGCAGCTCGCGGCACCAGGTGGCGGGCGTCGATGCGGTCCGGCGCCGTCAGCCACACGAAGAAGCCGCCGCGCGGTCGCGTCCACTCGACCTCAGCGGGCATGTGCTCCTCCAGCGCCGCGAGCATTGCCTCGGCCCGTGATTGGTAGAGCGCGCGCGCACTAAGCAGGTTGCGCTCGAGGTGTCCCTGCTCGACGAAGCGCGCCGCAAGCAGCTGACCGAGCGCCCCCGCGCACTGGTCGGAGTTCTGCTTCGCCGCTGTCATCGCGGCGACCACCTCGGCTGGCCCTACCGCCCAGCCCAACCGCACGCCGGGAGCGAAGATCTTCGAGAAGGTGCCGATCTGTACGACGACATCGGGGCCGATCGACCACAGGCTCTGCTCCGCCGACCCGTCGAACGCCAGCTCGCGGTAGGCGACGTCCTCCACGACCAGGACACCGTGGCGGCGGCAGAGTTCGACCAACGCTGAGCGCCGCTCGGCGGACAGGCTCAGCCCCGTCGGGTTCTGGTGGTCCGGGATGACGTAGAGGAGCTTGGGCGTCGGACCGGCTGCCAACACTCGCTCGAGCTCGTTGAGCTGCATGCCCTCGTCATCGACCGCGATGCCGTCGACTGTCGCCTCGAACCCGGCGAAGGCCATGATCGCGCCGAGGTAACTCGGTCCCTCGACGAGCACCCTGTCGCCGGGCTCCACGAAGGTGCGCGCCAGCAACTGCAGCGCCTCGATGCCACCGCTGGTGATCAGTACGTCGCCGGCGTCGACCGGTCGGCCCTGCGTGGCGGTCAACAGCCCGCTGACGGCCGCCCTAGCCTCGGTCAGTCCCTCAGTCGGCGAGTACTGCAGCGCCAGGTGCGGTTCGGCGGTGAGGAGCTCGTCGGTGAGATCACGCAGCACCTGCACCGGGAAGGTCTCCGGAGCCGGGAAACCCCCCGAGAAGGTGATCACGTCCGTCGCCTCGGCGAGCGACAGGATCGCCGTCAACTCGTTGCCACCACGGCCCGACCGTCGGGCGAAGAGGTCGCGCCAGTGCGTCCGGCCGCCCGGGCCCCCGGGGCCGCTCGGGTCGACATCCCTGCTCGACCCCGCCCCGTAGGGAGCATCGCTGTTTCGATCAGTTGCTACCACAAGGCCGTCCTCTATACTCCGGACTGAAAGGCACTGTACCGATCTGGCGTGTAAGCGACAAGTATTCGCACCGAAGGACTTTGCTCTTGCCCAAGACGCCTCCGCCGCTGGCCGGGTTCGCCGCCGTCGCCGTACCGCCCTCCCCTCTCGCGACCCTGGACGCGATCGACAGGCGGATCCTGGCAATGCTCGCCAAGGACGCCCGCATCTCGCAACGACGGCTCAGCCGCGAGCTTGGGATGTCTGCCCCAGCCGTCGGCGAGCGGATCGCGCGGCTCGAGCGGGCCGGCGTCATCCGCGGCTACACGGTGTCGATCGACTGGGCGGCGCTCGGCTATGTCAACTGCTACCTGGCAGTCACCGTCGGCCAGGGCGCCGACCAGGCGAAGGTGATGGCAGCCCTGCATGAGCTGCCCGAGGTCGAGGAGATCATCGTGATCACGGGTTCGCTGGACATGCTGGCCAGACTTCGCGTCCGCGACCACGGCCACCTGCGCCGGCTGCTGCTGGAGAACGTCTGGCAGATCGACGGCCTGCAGCGGACGGAGACGTTCTTGTCGCTCGCCGAGATGCCGCCGAAACAGCTGGCGTCGACACTCCTGGATGTCGACGACGAGGGCGGCCACGACTCCGGCCGGTCGACCCGGCGTCAGGCGAAATGACGCTCCAGCACGTCGTGCTGTTCAGCTTCCCCGAGGAACTGTCTGCCGCAGATTGGGCCCGGATGCAGGAGTATGTCCGGGCCTGGCCGACCGAGATCGGCGGCATCGACAAGCTCCGCCTCGGCACGGCGATCGACGCCGCCCGTACCCGCGGCTACCAGTACTTGCTCTACATGGAGGTCGCCGACGTCGACGCGTTGGTCGGCTACCAGCAGCACCCGGTCCACCGCGAGTTCCTGCAATGGGTGCTCGACCGGGACTGCACGCCGCTCGCCTTCGACTACCACCTCGACCCCGCCACCGTCATCCTCTAGCGCCGAGCGGCGCGACCACCCGCCGTCCCGCCGCCGCAAAACACCCGCCGAGACGGCGCTGACGCACCGGATTTGCCGGCGTGTCGGTGCAGTTGTGCCGTCTCGGCCTCCGCCTCCGTACGGCGACCGCTTGGGCTGCTCAGTAAGTGAAGGGCTGGAGCTCGTAGCCTCCAGGGCCAAGGGTGAAGCCGGTCCGGGTGGCCGGGTTGGCCTGCACGTAGTCGCCGGCGTTCGACAGGTACACGTTGAAGAAGTTGAAGCCACTCAACCGCTCGATCAACGTGCCCGTCGTGTCGGTGACGACGATGCTGGAGGTCGCGTTGTTGTCCGGCGTCTCACCGGAGAACGTCGGTGGCGCCACCTCCTGCACCAGGAAGAGACCGTTCGTGGCATCGGCGCCGGGATGCTGGTAGCCGCTGCCGCCAGGCGTCACCAGCGTCCCAGTCTGATCGGCCAGGTCGTAGATGCCGAATCCCTCGTAGGACCCGATCGCGGCCAGCCCGTCCGCCGAGTCCACCCCGACCCCGCTCACGAAGCCGCTGGTGACCCCGTTGAAGTACGACACGTCGCCGGTCGTGGCGTTGCCCACGACGATCCGAGGCACGTCGGGGTTAAAGGCGTCGTTGGTCGCCAACACCGCGTCGCCGGTGCTGGAGTCCTGCCCGAAGCCGCCGAATGTCACCAGCCCCATGCCCTCGAAGCCAGGGGTCAGATCCAGCGACTTGCCGAATGTGTTCTTCGCGACGTTGGTGTTGGTCACCTTCAACGACGGCTGCGTGCCCCCGTAGCCGCTCAGCAGGGCTGCCTTTGAGCTGCCCTGGTTGTGCGCCATGCACTGCACCGCCCCTGTGCGGTGTGGCGGCGTCCAGGTGCCGGCGAGCGAGCCGTTGGCCACTGGATCGACGACCTGGAAGGTGTCCTTCTCGGTGCCGGGGTTCCAGTCGTCGTACAAGCCGACGTCGCCCCTGAAGATGCCGGAGCAACCCTCCTCGACCGTGCTGTAGAAGTCGCCGCCGGATGCCACGACGCCGGTGACCGACGCGGAGTTCTGCGCGAATGTCGACACCGAGCCCAGGTAACCGCCGTCCGCGGTGCCCTGGTTGGACGTGACGAAGCCGTCGTTGCCGTGCTCGTTGACGCCGAAGCCCTGCGTGACTGAGCCGCCGTCGGCCGGCCGGACGCCGAGCATCTCCAGCGACGAGACCCCGCTCGCCTCGCCGGCCGCCGCCCCGCCGCGCAGCGGCAGCACCCGCACGAGATGGTTCATGCTCGGCGTCAGCCCGAGCTCACCGCCGTTGAGGGTGACCGTGCCGTGGGTGCTCGGCAGCGGCACAAACGCGACCGAGCCGGTGTCGTGGCCGTTGTCGTCACGCAGGCTGCCGCCGGGGTTGTTGAACGTCTCGTAGCTGTTGAAGGTGTTCGGGCCCGGAGCGCTGAATTCCGCGACCGCGCCGGTCGCACCCTCGACGTTGCGCACGTCGTAGTGCAGTTGGAACGACCCGTCGTAGCCGAACTCCGCATAGTGCGCCGGCGTCGACCCGTCGACCGACAGCGTCGGTGGCGGTGGCTGCTCGGCGGTCGGTGCCGGAGCAACGCGGGTGAAGGCGTACGCCGACAGGTTGGTCTCGAACCACCCGCCGGGCGCCTCCTGGATGCCGATGCCATAGATTCCGCCGCCCTGCAGGGCGGACACCGGCACGTCGACGGTTCCGGTCGGGTCCTGGAGGGCGACCGTGTAAGCCGGCCGGAAGTACAGGCCAGTCGCCGGGTCGATCCGGCCCGGCTGGGAGACGACAAGCGTCGGGCTCGTCGCGCCGCTGAGGTTGCTGATGTTGTAGCTGACCTGGATCGTCGAACCGGTCGTGACCTGGTCGACGATCGGCGCCAGCACGGCGGGCGTCGTGCCGTCGGTCGGCCCGAAGGTCAGCGACAGCTTCTTGCTCACCAGCACCTGGCCCCCCGCCGAGGCGGTATAGCGCAGCGACACGGTCCGGGGCTGGTCGCCGGCCAACGTCATCCCGGCCGCCGCGAGGATCTCGCTCGGCTGTAGTCGAGCCCATGGCGTGGTGGCGAGCCGCTTGGCCGGACCCTGCGTGGCCTTCAACCGGTAGGTGACGCCGCTGTCCGGCAGCCCGACCCAGTCCGGCGAGATCGTGATCCAGGCGTAGGCCAGCCGCCCGTCGAGGGAGATGTTGGTCGGGTCGGTGGCCGTACGGATCGACCCGCCGAGCGCACTGGCCTGCTGGCGCTGCTCGACGGCGACCCTGGGCGCAGACGGCGTGGCCTGCTTGCCCGCGGCGTTGTAGAGCTGGGTGACCGCCGCACCGAGGTCAACTTGCGGCCCGACGTGGAGGTCGCGGTCGGCTTGCGGCACCGCTGGCAGCGGAGTCCCCGTTTGCTCGAGGTACCTGCGCATCTCGAGCGGGTTGCTGGCGAGTTTCTTGTTGCCGGTCAGCCGTGCCACCTGCTGTACGACGGCGGCCGTCGCCGCGACCTCGGGCGCGGACGCCGACGTACCACCCTCGACGACGACGTCGACAGCCTGCGCGTCGCCGCCGATGGTGTGGGAGAAGCTCAGCACGTTGTCGCCCGGCGCCGAGACGTTCACCCGCGAGCCGAAGCCGCTGGAGTAGTTGCGAGCCCCGTTGAACCGCGTGGTCGGGAACGCGTGGACCGACTTCAGCGCCTTGTTGCGCGGATCCTGCGGCGGCGCCGAGAAGATGTCGTCGAGCGTGCTGCCGCCGACGTCGATCGAGCCGGAGTCGTAGTCGCGGGACACCGCGTCGGAGAAGGCGACGTCGTTGATGTCGGAGGTCTTCGAGCCGGGCCGTGCGGTCTGGGTGGCGACGCTGCCTCCCGCCGGCGACACCGCCGCGTTGGTGAACTGCCGCAGGCCGTCGTTGGAGGAGACGGTGACGACGATGTGGTAGGCGTGCACGATCGCAGTCAGCAGCGCCTGGGTCATTGGGTCGTCTTCGAGGAAGCGCGCGGCGAAGCCGTACTGGTCGAGGCCGAAGCTCAGTGACGCCGTGATCACGTTCGGCCGCGGGGTCTGCATCGCGGCGGCAAGGAAGGCGGCGTCGACGTCGGTGACCGCGCCACCCGGCGTTGACGGCAGCACGAGCCGGTAGTTCGCGCCGGGCGCGATGCCGAGCAGGTCGGTCAGGCCGCTGCCCTCGTGCCCCGGACGCTGTACGTCGTGCGGAAGCGGCGCCATCATCGAGAAGTCGAGCCCGACCTCGGTCAGCGACGGGTCGTCGCCGCAGGTCTCGCCGGTCGGATCGAGGGTCCCGTCGGAGCTAGCGGTGTAGGTCGGGATCAGCGGCATCGACGGCCAGTCGAGGTAGCGCTGGCCGTTGATGATCTCGCTGGTCGGGCCGTAGGCGACCCAGTAGTTGTAGCAGGGGTCGCTGGGGTCGCCGGTCGAGGCGTCGGTCAGTGTCCCGAGCGAGACGTTGGTGATCGTCTCGCCCTGACCGGGCAGTTGGCCGTCGTTGTCGGCGATCTGGCTGTACGCCGGCACCGCGTCGACACCCGGCCGGTTGAGCAGCGCCTGCGCACTCGAGCTCAGTGCGTAGTTGTCGGGCACGCCGGTCTGCTGGGCCGCATTGGCGGCAGCCGGGCTCTGCATCCGGTTGGCGGCTGCCACGGCCGCGGCGAGCTGGGCCTTGGTGAGCCGCTGGGGAGCGGTGTGCGCCGTCGTCACCGTCCAGTTCGGGGAGGCGTAGGCGACATCGCCTCTGGCGCGCAGCGCGGCTACAGCGCCGGGCACCGACGACGTGGTCAGGTGCAGCACATAGGCGTGCGCGAAGTCGAGCATCGGATGCCCCGCTGCGCGCTCCGCGGCCGCGTGTAGCCCCACCACGCGCGAGTAGTCGCTGCCGGCGAAGAGCCGCTTCGCCTGATCGACGCCGAGTCCGGCCAGGGCGCGGTTGAGCGACGCGTCGCTCGTGTAGGTCGGAGTCGTGCGGGCTCCGCCGGCCAATGTCGCGGCGCTGACGCTCACGGAGGGCTTGGCCGTCACGCCGTCGCGGTAGATCACGACGACCTGTTGCTGCGCGTACGGCGCCTGGTGGCCGTGGACGAGGTCGTCCATCACCTGGCCGACCGGCGGGAGCTTTCGGACGCCGTCCACCGAGGGCGCCGAGTCGCCGTTGGCGCTTTGCAGCGGGAGGTGCTGGATCTCCACCTTGTTGCCCTGGTGCACCTCGGCCAGCCCGTCGGCGTACACGGTGGCCCAGGAAGCGTCGGGCAGCTTGAGGTGGGGGTAGGCGATCGTCGGCTTGGGCGCCGAGGCGCTCTGCGCACCAGAGTCGGGCGCGGCACTCGCCGTACTCGCCTGCGAGAGATATGCCGCTGGGAGCGCAGCGGAGAGCAAGACTGCCATTGTGACGGTGGTCTTCTTGCTTAGCGAGTGGCGGCGTGCGGGCGACATGCGGACATGACCTCCAGGGTGGTGAACGGCGTGTCCTGCCAGAGGTTGACGGCCAGCAGGCAGACCGCTCGAAGTTAGCGAGGTCGGCGGGGCCGAGTCAATGCTCCATCACTTTCTGCGAACGCCACCTTTCATTCACCTCACCCGAACCCGCCGACCCAACCGCCAACTCGGCGCGGCGGAACCTGCCCCGTAGTCAGCGCGCTTGCGATGACTACGGGGCAAACGCGAGGAGGCGCGGGATCGGGGGTCAGAGGGGGTGGCGGGCGATCCACTGGGCGGCGATGACGTTGCGCTGGATCTCGTTGGTGCCCTCGCCGATGATCATCAACGGCGCATCGCGGAAGTAGCGCTGGATGTCGAGGTCAGTGGAGTAGCCGGCGCCGCCGTGCACCCGCATGGCGTCGAGCGCCACCTGCATGGCGATCTCGGACGCGAACAGCTTGGCCATGCCGGCCTCCATGTCGGCGCGCCGACCCTCGTCCACCACAGCGGCGGCGTCGATCATGAGCAGCCGCGCCGCCTGCACCTTGGTCGCCATATCCGCAAGGAGATTGCCGACGCCCTGGTGCTGCCAGATGGGCCGACCGAACGCCGTCCGCTGCTGCGCGTAGCTCGTTGCATCGTCGAGTGCAGCCTGCGCGACGCCGACGGCCCGGGCCGCGACCTGGATCCGCCCGATCTCGAGACCGCGCATCATCTGCGCCCAGCCCTCGCCTGACCGTTCGCCGAGCACCGCCTCGGCCGGCACCGCGACGTCGTCGAACACCACCTCGCACGCTTCGACGCCGCGGTAGCCCAGCTTGCCGAGCTTGTCCGAGACCGACACGTCCGGCCCAGGCTCAACGAGCAGGACACTCATGCCGCGATGGGACGGATCGGCGCCGGGATCGGTCCGGCAGAGCACGCCGAAGAGACCCGCATGGGCAGCGTTGGAGATCCAGGTCTTGGTGCCGCTCAGCAGGTAGCCGCCGGTCGCTTGTGGCTCTGCGCGAGTGCGCATCGCCTGCAGGTCGCTGCCCCCACCTGGCTCGGTCAGCGCCATCGTGGCCCTGGTCGCACCGGTGGCCAGCGCCGGCAGATACCGCCGGCGTTGGGCGTCGGTCCCGAACTTGTGCAGCAGGTAGCAGATCACCGAGTGCCCACCGATGGCGCCGGACAGGCTCATCCAGCCGCGGGCGAGCTCGGCGCTGACGGCGGCGAACGTCGCCGTGGTGGCCGCCACGCCGCCGTACTCCTCCGGCACCAGGAGCCCGAAGAATCCCAGCTGCTTCATCTGCTCGATGAGCTGCTCGGGATAGGCGTCGGCGGCCTCGAGGTCGCGGGCTTGCGGGCGGACCTCCCGATCAACGAAGTCCCTGACCAGCGCCAGGATCTCGCCGTCGTCGCGATCGGCCACGCTGACTCCCTCGTCGCTTGACAGGCAACCTATCAAACGGCAGGCTTTCAAGCGGTCTACCCATGCACTCGGGGCCGAAATCGGCCGCTCGACGCATTGCCTCTCGCGTCACAGCCGCCTGCGGGTTGGCAGATGGCCTTGGCGAGGTGATGCTTCGATCGGATACGGCGACCGCTCGGCTGGGTGCGGCGTAGCGACGCGATCGCGAGGAGGCGGCGAGCAGATGACGACCCGATCCGACGGCAGCCGCACCGGCGTCGGCCAGCCTGGCTTCGTCGGCCGCTACGACCTCGTCGACGATGACCAGCGGACCGCGGCCGAGGAGGTCGTTGCCCGGATCCGCGAGCTGGACCTGCGCACGGTTCGGATGGTCACCGTCGACCAGCACGGCATTCCGCGCAGCAAGTCGATGTCGCCCGACGCGGCGATCAGCGCGCTGTCCAACGGCCTCGACTTCTCCGGTGCGATCTACAGCCTCGACAGCGGCAACCAGGTCTTCGTGCCGGCCTTCGCCGAGGGTGGCGGGTTCGGGATCGAGGAGCTGACCGGGTTCCCGGACGTCATCCTCGTTCCGGATGCCCGCACCTTCCAGGTGCTCCCGTGGGCGGACCGCACCGGTTGGATGCTCTGCGACGCCTACTTCTCCAACGGCTCGCCGGTGCCGATCGACGGCCGTCGCCTGCTGCGCCGGGCGCTCGACGAGCTCGGCGCTGCGGGCTTCGGTTATGTCGCCGGCATCGAGGTCGAGTACTACATCGTCAAGCGCGAGGACGTGCGGCTCGAGCCCATCGACGCAGGTTTCACCCCGCCGGCACCGGACGTCAGCATCTTCGAGCGCGGCTACCAGTACCTGTCGGAGGTCCGACTCGACAGCGTCAACGACACACTCGAAACGCTCCGCGACGGGCTCAGCGCCGTCGGCATCCCGCCCCGCACGATGGAGGACGAGTGGGGCCCGGGGCAGATGGAGTTCACGTTCAGCCCGATGGAGGGCATCGGGTGCGCCGACGCTGTCGTTCTCTTCCGCAGCGCGGTCAAGCAGATGTGCCAGCGGCGAGGCTTACTCGCCACCTTCATGTGCCGGCCGGCATTGCCCAACTTCTTCTCCTCCGGTTGGCACCTGCACCAGTCGCTGTCGACGCCGTCTGGTGACAACGCGTTTGCCAGCCGCGACGCGGAGCTGTCCGACGTAGGACGGCAGTTCGTCGCCGGACTGCTCGACCACGCGATGCCGATGATGCTCTTCGCGGCCCCGACGGTGAACGGCTACAAGCGCTACCGGCCGTACTCGTTCGCGCCCGACCGGGTCGGGTGGGCGGTGGAGAACCGAGGCGCCATGGTCCGCATCCAGGGTTCGCCGGGGGACTCTTCGAGTCACGTGGAGAACCGGCTCGGCGAGCCTGCCGCCAACCCCTACCTCTACATGGCCGCCAACGTCGCGGCCGGGTTGGACGGCATCCGGCGCGAGCTCGACCCGCCGGCGCCGTTCGACGACGACCCGTACGCCACCGAGGCACAGATGCTGCCGACGAGCATCGGTCAGGCGATCGATGCGCTCGCCGATGACGGGTTCTACCGCAAGGCCTTCGGGGACGTCTTCGTCGACTACCTGCTCCAGATGAAGCGGGCCGAGTTCGCCCGCTACGAGGCGGCAATCGCCGAGCAGCCTTTGGCCGAGGAACAGGATGTCAGCGACTGGGAGATGCGTGAGTACTTCGAGTTCTACTGAGGCCGCCGTCGTACGGCTGGAGCGTTGACCGATGAGCACCGGCACCACTCGCGCCGCCCTTGCCCGCAAGCCCGACGAGCCGCTCGAGACCGTCGAGATCGACTGTCGTGAGGTGGACCCCGGGGAGGTGCGGGTCCGCGTCCGCGCCGCCGGTGTCTGCCACTCCGACCTGTCGATGGTGAACGGGACGCTGTCGCCGCAGTTCCCGGTGGTGCTGGGGCACGAAGCCGCAGGGGTCGTTGCTGAGATCGGCGACTCAGTCAGCGAACTGAGCGCTGGCGACCACGTGGTCTTCAACTGGGCACCCCCGTGTCGCCGGTGCTGGCACTGCCTGCGCGACGAACCTTGGTTGTGTACGGCGGTCGAGGGGGTCGTGACCGCGCCTGGCTGCGACACGGTGGCCGGCGAGTCGACGTACGCCTGCCTCGGCATCGGGGCCTTTGCCGAGGAGGTCGTCGTAACCGAGGAGTCACTGGTTCGGGTTGATCCGGACCTGCCGTTCGACGTTGCGGCGCTGTTGGGGTGCGCGGTGCTGACGGGGATGGGGGCGGTGCGCAACACCGCGGCGGTGCGTCCGGGGGATTCGGTGGCGATCCTCGGGCTGGGCGGGATCGGGCTGTCGGCGGTCGCCGGTGCGCGGTGGTCGGGCGCGAACCCGATCATCGCGGTGGACGTGCGGGCAGACAAGGAGCCGCTGGCGCGGGCGATGGGCGCGACGGATTTCGTCAGCGCAGAGGAGCCGGTCGCG
>JAICMS010000082.1 GCA_025929075.1 Propionibacteriales bacterium | reverse complement strand
TCGTGCCGGGCCTCGACGAGGTGCCCCTTGTACTTCTCCTCAGCCGCCCGGGCGTCGGCCTTGGCTTGCTCGAGCTCCGCGAACTGCTGGCGGATGCCCTCCTGCCGGGCCGTGATCGCCTTGTTGATCGGCGGGACCACCCATTTGGCGAGCACGCCGAGCATCAGCAGGAACGCGATCACCTCGACGATGAACGTCCCATTGGGGAGGAGGAAGTTGTTCGCAGCCAGGGTGGTCGTTGGCATGGTTACGGTCCCTTCGTTGCCCGCGGCTACTTGCCGAGAACGAAGACGAACAAGGCCATGAAGGCGAGGTTGATGAAGTACATCGCCTCGACCAGACCGACCGTCAGGAAGAAGATCGTCATCAGTCGGCCTTGAGCCTCCGGCTGACGGGCAACGCCCTGGATGGTCGAGCTGCCGGCCAGGCCGTCACCGATGGCGGCGCCGATCGCGCCACCGCCGAGAGCGAGTCCACCACCGACGAACGCGCCTGCGGTCTTGATCGCGGAGTCGATGCTGCTGGAGTCTGCCATGTCTCTCCTTGGCTCCTGGCGGCCGGACGGTCGCCCGTCGCCTCTGGTTGGGTTGGATCCGGTCGGTGTTGGTGGTCGTCGGTGGGTGGTCGGGAGCTGCCGGCCGTGGGCCGGAAGTCAGTGAGCCCCTTGCAACTGCGGGTCGCGGGGCTCGGGCTGGACGGACACTGGCTGATCGGTGCGAGGCTCCCCCTCGGTGGCGTGGGAGTCCTCGGGGTGGGTGGCGCCGGCCATGCCGAAGTACAGGATGGTCAGGAGCGCGAAGATGAACGCCTGGATCAGGCCGATGAAGAGGTCGAACAGCTTCCAGATGCCGTTGGCTCCCCAGAGCGCCCACAGCGGAAGCAGCGCGATGATCGACAGCATGATGCCGCCGGAGAAGATGTTGCCGAAGAGCCGGAGGGCGAGCGTGAACGGCTTGACGATCTCCTCGACAAGCAGGATCGGAAACAGCACGGGGTAGGGCTCCATGTAGTGGTGCACGTACCCCTTGACGCCCCTCTCACGAACGCTGTAGATGTGCACGCCGATGATGACCAGCAGCGCCATCGCATAGGTGAGGTTGACGTCGGACGTCGGTGACTTGATCCAGTCCATTGTCGGCAGCAGCTCGAGCCAGTTCGCGATCAGAATGAAGGCGAAGAGACAGATCGCCAGTGGCACGACGAACGGGTTGACCCGGCCGAGGTTGGACTCGACCTGCTCGGTCACCCAGCTCACCAGCGACTCCCACAGCAGCTGGAGCTTCCCGGGATTCGTGCTGCTGGCGCTGCGCGCCACCAGGAGACCGAGGATGATCACCACTACTCCGGCGATCAGCGTCGACCAGATCGTGTCCGCGTTGAATGTCATGCCGAGGAAGCTGAACGTGTGGTGCTCGCCGATCTGGATGTCGCTCTTGGCGAGCAGCTGGCCGGCGCCGGTCATGAGTTCTTGATCTCTCGCAGCAGCGGTAGCCCGGTGAGGACGAGCGCGATCGTGTGGAACAAGGCGAGCCCGACCAGCACCGTCGCGCCGTCAGGCCAGAAGACGACGGCCAAAGCGACGGCAACCAGGGAGATGCCGAGCAGCCGCACCAGCGACGACAGGGCGTACTGCTTGCGGGTCAGCAGGTCGCCGGCGTCCACGGAACGGACCAGGGAGGCTTCCGTCAGCAGGTGATTGACGAGGCCGAGCCCAGCACCGGCGGCGACGAAGACACCGACCTGCCAACGCCCCATCGGGATCGAGATCCACAGCGCCGCGACGGCCAGGGCCAGCGCCAGCAGCATCGCCCGACGCTGCCGCGTGACTGCTTCGACCAGACCGAGGGTGTGACTCATCGCCGTGTCCTCCGTTCGGGAGCCGGTGCCGTGTCACCCGACCGTACCCACTGGTCAGGAATGCAGGAACTCTCGGATACGGAGCCACGTGATGACCGCGCCGCCGGAGATCCCGCAGGCCAGTCCGACGAGCGTGCAGACCGGTGTGCTGCCCAGCGCGTCGTCGACCAGCCAGCCGACGACGAGGCCGAAGACCAGGAAACCGACCATGAGCCCGCCGAGCCCGATGAGGTCTCGCGGCCCCATGGTCTGTTGCTCGTCGTCATCGCTCATCACCCGAGCGGCTCCCGTCGCAGCACCAGCTTGCGTCGCCCGTCGATGCATCGTGCGAGGGCACGACGCTACCACAGGCGCAAAGGCCTGCTCGGCGAGCGATGGGGACCAGCTCAGCGGTCGTCATGAAGGCGGCCGTCCTCGGTGTCGGGGGCGTTTCCGCCCCTGGCGTGCGGTGCTTTCCGGCTTGTGAAATTTAGCACAAAGTCCTGAGAATCAGCTAATCGCCGGCCCGGCGGTCGGGCACACCGGCGGGCGTCGCCGTACCCCCTATCAGGTACGGCGGGCGGTGGGAGGTTTAGCCGCCTCCTGCTTGATCAGGCCGGAGTGGCCGGGAATGCCGAAGGTGAGCAGGCAGGCCGTCAGTGCCATCACGCTCAGCCCGATCGCGGAGTACCACCCGGAGAACAGGCTGATCAGCACCACACCGAAGGCCACCAGACCGGCCCAGAGGTACATGACCAGGACCGCGCGGCGCTGGGAGTGCCCGATCTCGAGCAACCGGTGATGCAGGTGCTTCTTGTCTGCGGAGAACGGCGACCGGCCGGCCCTCGTCCGCCGCACGATCGCCAGCACCAGGTCGACGAACGGTACGACCAGCACCGCGAACGGGAGGATCAGTGGGAGCAACGTCGGGAGCAGGCTGGCCTGGGCGCCGCCGACGCCCTGGTCGATCGTCGTGTTGGGGAACCGGCTGGTCAGGCTGATCGCCGAGCAGGCGAGCGTGAAGCCGATCAGCAGCGCACCGGAGTCGCCCATGAAGATACGTGCCGGGAAGAAGTTGTGCGGCAGGAATCCGAGGCATGCCCCGGCCAGGGCGGCGGTCAGCATGGCCGCCGTGGTGGCCCGTTCGGCGTCGTTGACGAAGACCAGCAGCACGGAGAACGAGAAGAACGCGATCGCGCCGATGCCGACCACACCGGCGGCCAGCCCGTCGAGGCCGTCGACCATGTTGACCGCATTGACGACGGTGATGATGATCAGCACGGTGATCAGCGCGGACTGCGACCCGCCGTCCAATGAGAACGTCCACATGCCCGACGGTCCCGGCATCGGTAGCCGGTCCAGCTGAACCCCCTGCAACACCACGACGCCGGCTGCAATGACCTGGCCGGCCAGCTTCGTGACGGCATCCAGCTCGAAGATGTCGTCGATCACACCGACAGCGCAGACGATCGCTCCGCCAATGAGGATGGCCCGGGCGTCGTGGAAGACCGGGTCCCGGCCGGGCGCGTGCCCGAGGAACGGAAGCTGGTTCGCCACGACATAGGCCGCGAGCAGCCCGCCCATGATGGCGATTCCGCCGAAGTACGGGATCGGCATCTCGTGGACGTCCCGGTCGCGGACCTTGGCGACCGCACCGGTGCGCACCGCCAGCTCTCTGGCCACCACGGCCAGCAGATAGGTCACAGCACAGGCGGTGACGAAGACAAGCAGGTACTCACGCATCAGTCGGACTCATCGTCGGAGCGGGACAGGAACGACGACGGCGACTCGGCGTCCACGTCCTCCTGTGACTCGCCCTCTTCGCCGTCGAGCTCCAGCTCGGCAAGCTCCTGGTGCTGCTCGGTGAGCTCGAGCTCCCCGGGCAGCGCCTCGGCGTCGGACTCGGGGGCTGCGATCGTGGGCGCGACCTCTCTCAGCTGCTCGACGGTGACCACTCCGCTGCGCACGACGACGGGGACCGCCCCGGTCGCATCGACGATCGTGGAGGGAATCGGCCCCGGAGTGGCCCCGCCATCGAGGTAGACCTCGACGGCATCGGTCAGCATCTCGATCGCCTCGTCGATGGTCGTAGCCGGGGGCTGCCCGGTCAGGTTGGCGCTGCTGACAGCCAGCGGCCCGTTCTCCCGCAGCAGGTCGAGCGCGACCGGATGGTCGGGCATCCGCAGGGCCACGGTGCCGCGACTGTCACCGATATCCCACCGCAGGCTCGCCTGCTGGCGACAGATCAGCGTCAGGCCACCCGGCCAGAAGGCGTCCGCGAGCGCGCGCACCTCCTCAGTCAGGCTGGCAGCAAGCGCGCGCAAGGTCTCGGCCGTGCCGATCAGCACCGGCACCGGCATGTCCCTGCCGCGGCCCTTGGCCCGCAGCAGTCGGCGTACCCCGGTCGCGTCGAACGCGTCGGCCGCGACGCCGTAGACCGTGTCAGTGGGCATCACGACGAGCCCGCCGCGAGCGAACGTGTGCTTGGCCTGGGCGAAACCCTCGCTGCGCTCGGCTGGGTCGCTGCAGGAGTAGACGGCGCCCACCCCTCTATGGTGCCAGTCCGCCGCGACGCGCCGACACGAAGCGCGGCCGGTCGGTGAGGTCTGTGTGGTCCGTGACCTCGGTCCAGCGGCCGGTGGCTCTGAAGACCTCCGGCGCGGTCTCATCCTGCCGGTCGCTGTGCTCGCAGACGACGAGCCCCCCGGCTCGGAGCAGCCGACCGGCCACCTGCTCGACGACCCGGACGACGTCCAGGCCGTCCACGCCGGCCCACAGCGCGTCCTGAGGGTCGAAGAGCCGCACCTCCGGCGCGACGAGATCCCGCTCGGACTCCGCGACATAGGGAGGGTTGGCGGTCACGACAGCCACCCGTCCGGCCAGGTCGTCAACCGCGGTGCGGATGTCGCCGAGGCGTACGTCGACGCGCTGGCCGGTGGCGTTATGCAGCGCATAGCGGTGGGCGTCGGCGGCGGCCTCGACCGCGACAACGGCACAGCCCGGCACCTCGGTCGCCAGCGCCAGCGCGATCGCACCGGACCCGGTGCACAGGTCGACGGCCACCGGAGCCGGCTCGCCTTGCTGCTGCAGCCGGCGCAGCTCATTTATCGCCGTCCCGGCGACGAGCTCGGACTCCGGTCGGGGCACGAAGACACCAGGCCCGACGGCGAGGTCGAGATGCCGGAAGGCGGCCCGCCCGACGATGTACTGCAGCGGCTCCCGGCCTGCCCTGCGGTCGACCACGGCAGCAAAGTGTCGGGCCGCCACGTCATCGAGATCTGCGTCGCGCCGCAGCTGCCCCCTCGTCGTACCGAGGACGCGGGCCAGCAGCACCTCGGCATCGTGCAGTGGTGACTCGACCCCGGCCACCGTGAGCCGGCGCCGGGCGTCCTCCAGCGCGACCCCGATCGTCGGGCTCACGCCGGTGCGGACTCGACGGCCGCCAGCCGCGCCGCCAGGTCGGCCTGGACGCAGGCGTCGACGAGCGCGTCGAGGTTCCCGTCGAGCACCTGGTCGAGGTTGTGGGCCTTGTAGCCGACCCGGTGGTCGGTGACCCGGTTCTCCGGGAAGTTGTAGGTCCTGATGCGCTCGGACCTGTCGACGGTGCGGACCTGCGAGCGGCGGGCGTCGGACGCTTCGCTGTCGGCCTGCTCCTGGGCCATTTGCAACAGGCGCGACCGCAGCACCCGCATCGCCTGCTCGCGGTTCTGCAGCTGGCTCTTCTCGTTCTGGCAGGAGACCACTATCCCGGTCGACAAATGAGTGATCCGCACGGCGGAGTCGGTGGTGTTGACGCTTTGGCCTCCGGGACCGGAGGAGCGGAAGACGTCGACCCGGATGTCGTTGTCGTCGATCGTGACATCGATCGGCTCCGCCTCGGGCATCACCAGCACACCGGCCGCCGAGGTGTGGATCCGGCCCTGCGACTCGGTGACCGGCACCCGCTGAACGCGGTGCACGCCACCCTCGAACTTCAATAGCGCGTACGGCGCCTCGCCGGGCTCCGGCGTACCCTTGGCCTTCACGGCCAGGGTGGCGGTCTTCACACCGCCCAGCTCGCTCGGCGTCTCGTCCAGCAGCTCGGTCCGCCAGCCGCGCCGCTCGGCGTACCGGATGTACATCCGGAGCAGGTCGCCGGCAAAGAGGGCCGACTCCTCGCCGCCCTCCCCCGCCTTGACCTCAAGAATCGCGTCCTTCTCGTCGGTCTCCGGCCGCGGCACCAGCAGCCTGCGCAGCCGCTCCTCGAGGTCGACGCGTCCGGCGTCGAGCCGTTCGGCTTCGTCCGCGAAGGAGGCATCCTCGGTGGCGAGCTCGCGAGCCGCCGAGAGGTCGGCGACCGTCGCCTGCCAGTCGTGGTACGTGCGGACGATCGCGGTGAGCGCGGCGTAGCGCTGGTTGAGCCGGCGGGAGGCTTGCGGGTCGTTGAAGACATCGGGCTCGGCGAGGCGTCTCTCAAGGGAGGCGTGCTCGGCGACGAGCCCGTCGACAGCCTCGAACATCGGCTCACCTCCTCTCGATGACCGGCACCCTCGTGCGGTCGACCAGCTGCTGCGTACGACGACAGCACGACGCCGACCCGTCGCATGGCGCGAGGGTCGGCGTCGTGGTGAAGCTAGTGTCCCGCGTCAGAGGTTGGTAGTCGGTGCGTCGAGGACGGTCGGATCTGTCGCGAGACACTCACTTGCCGACGGCAGCCTTCTTGCCGTAGCGGGCCTCGAAGCGGGCCACTCGGCCGCCGGTGTCGAGGATCTTCTGCTTGCCGGTGTAGAAGGGATGACAGTTGGAGCAGACGTCAGCATGGATCGCGCCACCGCTCGCGGTGCTCCGCGTGGTGAACGTGTTGCCGCAGGTGCAGGTCACCTGCGTCTCGACGTACGCGGGATGGATGTCCTTCTTCATGGTTTCCTCACTCTCAGGTCGCCGGGTCGACGTCGCCGTCGTGAACCGGAACCGCTGGCCAAGTGTGCCACCGCCCCGCCGAGGCGGCGCCAGCGCACCAATTTTGCCGGCGTGTCGGTGCGTTGCTGGCGCCCCGGCGGACTGTCACTGCAACACCTAGTCCTCGTCGGAACTTCCCCGCAGGCCCGACGCCGTCGGTGTCGTCTTGTTGACCTGCATCAGAAACTCGATGTTGGACTTGGTCTGCTTGAGCTTCTCCAGGAGCAGCTCGAGCGCCTGCTGTCCGTCGAGCGCCGACAGCACCCGGCGGAGCTTCCAGACGACCTGCAGCTCGTCCTTGCTCATCAGCAGCTCCTCGCGACGGGTGCCGGAGGAGTCGACGTCGATCGCCGGGAAGATGCGCTTGTCGGCGTACTCCCGGCGCAGCCGGAGCTCCATGTTTCCGGTGCCCTTGAACTCCTCGAAGATCACCTCGTCCATCTTCGAGCCGGTCTCGATCAGCGCGGTGGCGAGGATCGTGAGCGAGCCGCCGTCCTCGATGTTGCGCGCCGCGCCGAAGAACCGCTTCGGGGGGTAGAGCGCCGAGGAGTCGACACCACCGGAGAGGATCCGGCCGCTGGCGGGAGCCGCGAGGTTGTAGGCACGGCCCAACCGGGTGATGGAGTCGAGGAGGACGACGACGTCGTGCCCGAGCTCGACGAGCCGCTTCGCGCGTTCGATGGCGAGCTCGGCGACCGTGGTGTGGTCGTCGGCCGGCCGGTCGAACGTCGAGGCAATGACCTCGCCCTTGACCGCCCGCTGCATGTCGGTGACTTCCTCAGGACGCTCGTCGACGAGGACGACCATCATGTGGCACTCGGGGTTGTTGGTGGTGATCGCGTTGGCGATCGCCTGCATCACCAACGTCTTGCCGGCCTTGGACGGTGACACGATGAGTCCGCGCTGACCCTTGCCGATCGGCGCGACGATGTCGATCACCCGGGTGGTGAGCTGCGTCGGGTCGGTCTCGAGCCGCAGCCGCTCCGATGCGTAGAGCGGCGTGAGTTTGGAGAACTCCACCCGGTGGCCGGACGAGTCGGCCTCGGCCCCGTTGACAGAGTCGATGCGCACCATCGGGTTGAACTTCTCCCGGCGTTCTCCGTCCGCCGGCTGGCGCACCATGCCGGTGATCGCGTCGCCCTTTCGCAGGCCGAACTTGCGGACCATCGACATCGAGACGTAGACGTCGTTCGGACCCGGCAGGTAGCCCGAGGTCCGCACGAACGCGTAGTTGTCCAGCAGGTCGAGGATGCCCGCGGCCGGGATCAGGACATCGTCCTCGTTGACCTGCGGCTCTGGCTCGGTGCCCTCGCGCCGACGGTCGCGGTAGCGGTCGCGGCTGCGGCTGCGGCGCCGGCTGCTGCGGCTCGAGCCGGAGCTCGACCCCTGACTGGACCCACCCGAGGGCTGACCCGACTGCTGTCCCTGAGGCTGGCTGGAGCGCTGACCGCTCTGGCTGTGTTGGCCCTGGTTCTGCTGGTTCTGCTGGGATGGCTGGCCCTGCCGCTGGTGCTGGCTGCCGTCGGCCGATGTCCGGTTCTGCGATCGTTGGTCGCGGCCGGCTCGGTCCTGGTCGAATGGGGCACTGCCGTGGCTGCGGCCATTGGCCGCGGCCGGCTGGTCGGTGGCAATGCTGCTGGCACCGTTGGCGTGGGAGTTGTGTCCGCCCTGTGCCGGGGTCGTGCTCGGGCCGGTGACCACGGCGGCCAATTGCGGCGCAGAGTCGGTCCGCCGGGCCTGGCCACCGGACTGCGCGGAGCTGATCGCATCGATCAACGCTCCCTTGCGCATGCTGGCAGTGCCCTTGATGCCCAGCGATCCGGCGAGTTGCTTGAGATCGGCCATCACCATGGAGTTCAGGCCGCCCGACTTCTTGCTCGCCGGCTTGCCGGTCGATCCCGGCTCGGCAACAGCGGTAGCGGTGTCGGTTGCTTCTGTCACGTGAGGTCCTTCCCACGTCTGGTGCGCATCAGATTGCGCCCTGCGGTAGAGGTGAATTGCTCGAGCGGAAGCAAGGATGCAGCGGTCAGCTTCTGGAGGCGCCACGTTGGGAGAACGCGGGGGAATGCTCCGGAATTGAGGTGCTGAGCGATCTTTGCGATCCGCTGGAGGGGATCAGTCCGATGTGATCTGGACCGATGTCGAGGACGACACTAGCACTTCCCTGCCGGAACTGTCGTCTTCCCCTCACAACGCGACCGGCGGCCGGTGCATTCCCGGCGCTCGACAGCCCAGGAGTTCGGCAGGCAATGCGTTCTGCCGCGCCGGCGTCAGGAGACGTCGAGCGCCAGCAGGTCGTCCTCACTCTCCCGCCGGACCAGCAGCGACGTCCGACGATCGCGTACGGCGACGACAGGCGGCCTCGGCACGTGGTTGTAGGTGTTGGCGAGCGACCGACAGTAGGCGCCGGTGCCCGGGACGGCGACCAGGTCACTCGGCGTGACATCGGACGGCAAGAACTCGTCGCGCACGACGATGTCGCCGGACTCGCAGTGCTTGCCGACGACCCTGGCCAGCACCGGCTCGGCAGTCGACCAACGGGACGCCAACGTGCAGGAGAAGTCTGCTCCGTAGAGTGCTGTCCTGATGTTGTCGCTCATCCCGCCGTCGACGGCGACGTACAGCCGATGCGCGCCACCTTCGAGCCGGACGGTTTTGACCGTTCCGACCTCGTAAAGAGTGAAGGTCGACGGTCCGGCGATCGCCCGCCCGGGCTCGACCGACAGCCGCGGCACTTCGATCCCCTGGTTGCGGCACTCGTCCTCGACCGTGGCCCGCATGTGCTCCGCCAACGCCGCCGGAGCGGCCGGGTGGTCCTGCGTCGAGTAGGCGATCCCGAACCCGCCGCCCAGGTCGAGCTCGCCCAGCGCCATGCCCTCGCGCACGCCCTCGCCGTACAGCGAGAGCACTCGACGGGCGGCGAGGTCGAAGCCGGCTGAGTCGAAGATCTGAGACCCGATGTGGCAGTGCAGGCCACGCAGCTCGAGGTGCTCGGCGGACTCGACAAGGCGCATGGCCGCCAGTGCCTCGCCGGCGGCGATCGGGAACCCGAACTTCTGGTCCTCATGGGCGGTCGCGATGTAAGCGTGGGTGTGAGCCTCGACCCCGGGCGTCACCCGCAGCAGGACCGGTTGCATGACCCGACGCGCGGCGGCCACCTGCTCGAGCCTCGCGATCTCCACCAGCGAGTCGACGACGATCCGACCGATCCCCGCCGCCACGGCGCGATCGAGTTCGGCCACGCTCTTGTTGTTGCCGTGGAAGCCGATCCGTAAGGGGTCGACGCCCGCGCGCAAGGCAGTCGCCAGCTCCCCGCCCGAGCACACATCGAGGCTCAGTCCCTCCTCGGCGACCCATCTGGCAACGGCCACGCAGAGGAACGCCTTCCCCGCGTAATAGACGTCGGCTCCGGCGAAGCCGTCGCGGAAGCCGCGGGCGCGAGCGCGGAAGTCGTCCTCGTCGAGGACGTACGTCGGCGTACCGAACTCCTCGGCGATACGCGACACCGGCACGCCGGCGACAACCAGCTCCCCACCGTCGGGCTTGCCGGTGTTGGTCGACCACAGCTCGGGCACGAGCAGGTTGGGGTCCGCCGGCGGGACGAGCCACAGCGGAGCAGCGCCGGCAGTGGAGCTGCGGGAGCTGAGGCTCGTGCTCGAGTCGACAGATCCCGTCATCACATCCGGTCCGGCGCGGAGACGCCGAGTAGGGCCAGCCCCTTGGCGAACACGATCCGCGTGGCGTCCACGAGGATCAGGCGGGCTCGGTGCACCGGCGCGGCTTCTTCGTCGCCGTAAGGGAGCACTCGGCAGCTGTCGTAGAACTTGTGGAAGAGCGCAGCGGTGTCCTCGAGGTAGCGCGCGACCCGATGCGGCTCGCGCAGGTCGGCCGCCGAGGCGACAATCCGCGGGAAGTCGGCGAGCGCGCGCAGCAGGTCGCCCTCGCGGCAATGGTCGAGCAGCGCGGGGTCGAAGCGGTCGAGCGACGGCGTCACCCCGAGGTCGGCCGCGTTGCGCAGGATCGAGGCCAGCCGGGCGTGCGCGTACTGCACGTAGTAGACCGGGTTGTCGCTGCTGGCGCGGGCCCACAGATCGAGGTCGATGTCGATGGTGGAGTCGATGGAGTAGCGCACCAGCGCGTAGCGGGCACCGTCGACACCGATCGCGTCGACGAGGTCGCCGAGGGTGAGGAGGGAGCCGGCCCGCTTGCTGATGCGCAGCGGATGACCGTCGCGCAAAAGGTTCACCATCTGGCCGATGACGATCTCGAGCGTCTCGTCGGGGTCGTCGCCGAACGCGGCCGCCAGGGCCCGGTAGCGACCGATGTAACCGTGATGGTCGGCGCCGAGGATGATCATCACCTTGTCAAAGCCGCGCCGGCGCTTGTCGAGGTAGTAGGCGGCGTCGCTGCAGATGTACGTCGGCCGGCCGTCCGAGCGGACGATCACCCGGTCCTTGTCGTCGCCGAAGTCGGTAGAGCGCAGCCACAAGGCACCGTCGGCCTCGTATGTCAGACCGCCGTTTCGGAGCCTCTCTACCGCGGCGTCGACTTCGCCCCGCTCGTGCAGAGACCGCTCGCTGAAGTACACGTCGAAGTCGACCCCGAAGTCGTG
>JAICMS010000136.1 GCA_025929075.1 Propionibacteriales bacterium | reverse complement strand
GCCCGGCGCCGCCGGTGTCTCGTACTGACCGCGCTGGTCGTAGCTTGTCGCCCGCCACCCCGCCTGGGCCAGCAGCGGCAGCAACGGCGCGAAGTCCTCCTTCGAGCCGGTGAAGCCGGGGACGAGCAGCACATCGCCATGCGGCAACGGCGACTCGGCCGGCTCACAGGCAAGGGCCGCGAAGCTGCCGCGGGGAGTGGCGATGTCCACTCGCCGTACCGACTCATCGACAGCAACCTGTCGAGGGCTGCTCATCGCCAACGTCCGATCCGCTCGACGAGGCCGCGTGGCGCGAGCCGGGCTGCGCGGATCAGCAGCCGGTAGCGCTGACTCGGGATGCTGACCGCCCGGCCGGCGCGGAGGTCGCCCAGCGCCTGTTGGACGACCTCGTCGGGTTCGAGCCACATCCAGCGTGGCGCACGCGGTGTGCGCCCGCCGGCGGCCTGGTGGAAGTTGGTGTGCACCAGCCCAGGGCACAGCGCCAGCACCCGCACCCCCCGGCGGCGGTAGTGGACGTTCGCCCAGGCGCTGAAGCTCGTCACCCATGCCTTGCTCGCGCCGTAGGTGCCCTGGGGGAGGAAGCCGGCCACGCTCGACACGTTGACGATGTCGCCGGCGCCGCGCGCGAGCATCGGCCCGAGAGCAGCGTGGCTGAGTCGCATCACAGCACCAACCAGCACGTCGAGGCTCCGTTGCTCGGCTTCGACGTCGGTGGTGTCGAACGGCGCCCCGAGCGCGAAGCCGGCGTTGTTGACGAGCAGGTCCACCCTGCCCTCGGCGAGCCGGGCCTCGACGGCAGCGCAGTCAGCTGGGTCGGCAAGGTCCGCGGTGATCACCTCGCAGCGGCTGGCGCCCCGGCTGCGCAGGTCGGCAGCGACCTCGTCGAGACGTTCGCGGTGGCGGGCGACGAGGACGAGGTCGTGCCGCTCGTCAGCGAGGGCTCGGGCGAATGCCAGCCCGATGCCCGATGTCGCGCCGGTGACCAGAGCGGTCGGCATGCTGGGTCGTCAGTCGCTCGGCGTCGGCTGGGGTTGCTGGACCGACTGCCCGGTCTGGCCCGACTCCGTGCTCCCGGATCGGCTGCGGCTCCTGGAGCGACGTCGCCGACTCCGCTGGGTCGTGGTCGCCCCGCTGGAATCGGTACCGGTGACGTCAGACGCGCCGGCGCCGACCGGGCGGCGTCCGGCCTGCCCTGAGCTGCCGCCGGCTGCGGTGGTGGAGCTGGCCGCGCCGTCGGTCGTCTGCTCACCGAGCCGGTGCCGAGTACGAGTCCGGTTGCGCTTGCGGCGCTCGCGGCCCTCCCGGCCTTCTCGCGGTTGGTTCGCGCTTGGCGACGACCGGTCGGTACGGCGAGGGGCAGCCGGCTGGCGCCGCGGCGTCGCCGTACCGTCCACATCGCGAGACGGACCCACCCGACCGGTGGCGTCGGGCGGGATGCCGAGGTCGTGGTAGAGGTGCTCGCTGGTCGAGTAGGTCTCCGGCGGATCCTCGAAGGGGAGGTCGAGGGCGCGGTTGATGACCTTCCAGCGGGTGATGTCGGGCCAGTCGACGAAGGTGATCGCCACGCCGGACGCGCCGGCCCGACCGGTGCGGCCGATGCGGTGGACGTAGTTCTTCTCGTCCTCCGGGCAGGTGTAGTTGATCACGTGGGTGACCCGCTCCACATCGATACCGCGGGCGGCGACATCGGTCGCGACGAGGATCTCGACGGTGCCTTCACGGAACCGCTTGAGCGCCTTCTCCCGGGCGATCTGCGCCATGTCGCCGTGCAGCGCAGCCGCCGGGAATCCACGGTCGGCGAGGTCGTCGGCGACGCGCTGCGCCTGACGCTTGGTGCGGGTGAAGATGATCGACCGACCTCGGTCGTCAGCCTGCAAGATCTTGGCCAGGCATTCGGTCTTGTCGAGGTCGTGGGTCTGGTAGACGAACTGCGCCGTGGCCGGGACGATCTCGCCCTCGCCGAAGCTCTCGGCGCGAACGTTGACGGGATGGCGCATGTGAGTGCGCGCCAGCGAGACGACCTCTCCCCGCATGGTCGCGGAGAACAGCATCGTCTGGCGGAGCTCGGGCGTCTTGCGGAGGAGTCGTTCGACGTCGGGCAGGAAGCCGAGGTCGAGCATCTCGTCGGCCTCGTCGAGCACCAGCACCTTGACGTGGGAGAGGTCGAGCGCACGACGGTCGGCGAGGTCGAGCAACCGGCCGGGAGTGCCGACCACGATCTCGACGCCGCGGACGAGTGCCTCGAGCTGCGGCTCGTACCCGACGCCGCCGTAGACGGTGACGGTGCGGGTGCCGCGCTTGGCGCCGGCCAGCTCGAGGTCGCCGTTGACCTGCAGGGCGAGCTCGCGGGTCGGGGCGACCACCAGCGCCTGCGGCTTGCCGGGTGCGGCCAGCTCAAGGAAGTCGGGGTCGTGCGGCGACACGATCCGCTGCAGGATCGGGATCGCGAAGGCCAGGGTCTTGCCGGTCCCGGTGCGGGCCTGGCCGATCAGGTCGGTGCCGGTCAGCGCGATCGGCAGCGTCATCTCTTGGATGGGGAAGGCGTCGACGATGCCGACGGCACTCAGCGCGTCGGTGATCTCGGGTAGGACGCCGAGTTTCTCGAACGTTGTCAGGGGTTTTCTCGTTTCTTCACTCTGCCTGGGCCGCCGTAGCAGGCGGCCGGGCCGTCGATGGGCGGCTGTGGTGGCCGGTCGGTCTTGTCGCCGGGGCCACCGGCCGTCCGAGGTCTTCGGGGTGCTCGGCTGGGTCGGTTCTGCGCCGGTCGACGCGCCCGTCGAGCGATGGGGGGCGCTCAGCGACGGTGACTCGGTTGCCGGGCGGTGCATGTCAGTCGGCAGGTTCGCCGGTCGACAGACACCGACAGTCTATCGGCTCTCGCCCCCCGCCGCCCCCCGCCTCCGCCGAGGCGGCGCTGTGTCGTCGCCGTACCCGCTCCCAGCCGACGCTGGCTAGTGTTCACGGCATGCCCACCTCTGCCGACGACGCCGTAGATCACGACGGCGCTGGCGGGGCCGCGCCGCCTGCCGAGACTGCCGAGACCGATGCCGCCGGGGTCCCGGATCCGTTCGACGACGAGGCCTACCGGGTCGCTGTGGTCGACCTGCTTGGCGTCCTTGCCTACTCCGAGCTGAGCGCCTTCGAAAGGCTGGCCGAGGACGCCACCAAGGCTCCCGCCCTGCTGGACACCGTGCAGCTGGCGGCGATGGCGACCGCGGAGTTCGGCCACTTCGAGCGCCTGCGCACCCGGCTCGTCGAGCTCGGCGTCGACCCCTTCGAGGCGATGGAGCCGTTCCACGCGCCGGTCGACGCGTTCCACCGTCACACGGCACCCTCGGACTGGCTCGAGAGCCTCATCAAGGCCTACGTCGGCGACGGTCTGGCGGCCGACTTCTACCGCGAGATCGCCGCCTACGTCGACACCGCCACCTGCGAGCTGATCCTCGCGACACTTGCCGACACCGGTCACTCCGAGTTCGTCGTCGACACCGTACGGCGAGCGATCGCCGCCAACCCGAAGGTCGCCGGCCGCCTCGCGCTCTGGGCGAGGCGGCTGATGGGGGAGGCACTCAGCCAGGCCCAACGCGTCGCCGCCGAGCGCGACGCGCTGAGCGCCCTCCTCGTCGGAGGCGTCGACCGGCCCGGCATGGACCTCGCCGCGATCGCCCGCATGTTCGGCCGGCTGGCGGAGAACCACACTGCCCGGATGGCCGCTCTCGGCCTGCAGGCCTGACCAGACACCGCTTAGCCGGCAAATCGGCCCGGCGAATGTCCGAATTCGCCGGGCAAGCGGTGTCCGGTCGAGGGGCGGCAGCAGAGGAGCGTTGCTAGACGGCGACAACGGCTGTGTGAGGTGGTCCTTGCTGGGCTCTACGCTTGGCATCTGGCCGGCGCATCAGCCGGCCACCATGCTGCAGGCGCAGTCCGACACAGGAGGCACTCGGTGGAAGTCAGGATCGGGGTCGTCGACGCCAACCGTGAGCTCAGCATCGACGCCACCGAGTCGCCCGACGACATCCGCACGTCGCTCGAAGCCGCACTGGCCGGCGACAGCAGCGTCTTCGAGCTGCACGACGAACATGGTCGCAGCGTGATGGTGCCCGTCGAGAAGCTGGCGTACGTCGAGATGGCGGGCGCCTCCGGTAGGCGGGTCGGTTTCGGCCCGGGCTGACGCTTCCCTCGAGCCGGTCTCCGAAAGACGCACATGCCGCGCGCAGGGGGCCAGGCTCTGCCGACCTGATCGGCGCGGTCAGTCCTGGCGGGGGAAGCCGCGGATCCCGCGCCAGGCGAGGCTGGAGATCAGCGCGGTCGCCTTGTCCCGCGACAGCTTGCCGTCGGTGTCGAGCCAGAACCGTGCGCTGACCTGGCTCATCCCGACCAAGGCGACAGCCAGCAGCCGGGCGTCCTCTGGCGGGAACCCGGTGTCGCCGACGATCACCTCGGTGATCGCCTCGGCGCACAGCAGGGTGGCCCGGTCGAGGCGCTCCCGCACCGCCGGCTCGTTGGTCAGGTCGGACTCGAAGACCAGCCGGAAGGCACCGCCAGGGTCGGCCACGTAGGAGTAGAACGACTCGGTCGTCGCAGCGACCCGCTCCTTGTTGTCGCTGGTGCTGGCCAGCGCGGAGCGGACGAGAGCTACCACCTCGTCGCAGGCGTTGTCCAGCAAGGCGAGGTAGAGCTCGAGCTTGCCCGGGAAATGCTGATAGAGAACCGGTTTCGAGACGCCTGCATGTTCGGCGATGTCGTCCATCGCGGCGGCGTGATAGCCCTGGGCGACGAACACATCGAGCGCGCTGGCCAACAGTTGGGCGCGCCTGGCGCTGCGCGGCAACCGGCGTCCGCGGAGAGGGCCGGGGGCGTCGGTCGTCACGCGCGACATCCTAATGTCGACAGCCCGCCCCCGCCCCTCGTCGAACAGTCGGTCGATGCGGCGCGAGCCGGTCGGATGATCGGCCGCTTGGCGGTTCGACCCCTCTGTGGTCAGGGCAGCTTGGCGCGGGTCTCGTCCATGCCGGCCAGCAGGTCGCCGTACTGCTCGACACGTTTCACGACGTCGCCGGCAACGAAGACGAGGTCGCTGCGCTTCTCTGCGCCCTCGACCTCGTCCCACGTCAGTGGCGTGGAGACGGTCGGCTGCTCGGCGCCCCGGAGCGAGTAGGGGGCGACGGTGGTCTTGGCGGCGTTGTTCTGGCTCCAGTCGATGAACACCTTGCCGCCACGAAGGCGCTTGTCCATCGACGAGACCACCTGGTCGGGCATCGCGCGGGCGAGCTCGTCAGCGATCTGCTTGGCGTACGCCGACGTACGGGTCGACGGCGCCGGCTCGATCGGGACGTAGAGCTGGGCGCCCTTCTTGCCCGACGTCTTGGGGTAGGCGGCCAGGCCGTCGTCGGCGAGCCGGTCACGCACCGCCATCGCGATCCGACAGCAGTCGATCACGTCGGCGGGCGGCCCGGGGTCGAGGTCGAAGACGATCAGGTCCGCGTCGCGCTGGCCGCCGCGCGGGCCGACCTTCCACTGCGGCACGTGCAGCTCGAGAGCAGCGAGGTTGGCGAGCCAGACGAGGTCGGGAAGGTCCTCGGCGACGACGTACTCGACGCCGTTGTCGCCGTGCTCGGCCATGAAGACAGTGCGCACCCAGTCGGGTGTGCCACGTGGCATGTTCTTCTCGAAGAACGGTTGCGCGTCGGTGCCGTCGGGCCAGCGCTTGCGGGTGAGCAGCCGGTCGGCGAGGTGGGGGAGCAATACGTCGGCGACGGTGACGTAGTAGTCGATGACCTCGCCTTTGGTGAAGCCGTGCTCGGGATAGAGCACCTTGTCGAGATTGGTCAGCTTGAGCTTGCGTCCGCCGACCTCGACAGTCACCTGATTGGCCGCCATGAGGGCACCGTACCCGCGCGCCGACGTCGGGAACCGCCCCTCGCTCTGCCCGCCCCATCCCCGACCGGACACCTCCAGCGGCCCGAATGCGGACCCGATGTGCCCGAATTCGGGCCGCCTCGGCTGTCCGGTCCCTGAGGTGGCCAGGAACACGGGGTTGCGCTGCCTGGTTGGGTAGGAGGTGACGAGCGCGGCCGGCGCGCTCGGCGGGCGCCGCCCACCCGG
>JAICMS010000100.1 GCA_025929075.1 Propionibacteriales bacterium | reverse complement strand
TGGGAGGAGCAGGGCACCTACCGCTTCGACCGCAGCCGTGCCCGCGACCAGATCTATGCGATCGACACACCGCCGCCGACAGTGTCGGGCACCCTGCACTTCGGCAGCGTCTGCTCCTACACCCAGTGCGACCTGGTCGCGCGCTTCCAACGGATGCACGGCCGCGAGGTCTTCTACCCGATGGGCTGGGACGACAACGGTCTGCCAACCGAGCGGCGGGTGCAGAACTTCTTCGGCGTCCGATGCGACCCTTCGATCCCGTACGACGCCAACTTCACGCCACCCGAGAAGCCGGACGCGAAGCGCCAGGTGCCGATCAGTCGGGCCAACTTCATCGAGCTGTGTGAGCGATTGACCGCCGAGGACGAGGTTGCCTTCGAGAACCTCTTCCGCCAGCTCGGGCTGTCCGTGGACTGGACGTACCTCTATACAACGATCGGCGCCGACAGTCGACGGGTCTCGCAGCGCGCGTTCCTCCGCAATCTCCAGCGCGGGGAGGCTTATCAGAGCGACGCGCCGACGATGTGGGACGTAACGTTCCAGACCGCTGTGGCGCAGGCAGAGCTCGAGGCGCGCGAGTATCCCGGGCACTTCTACCGGGTCGCGTTCCGTGGAGTCGACGCGCCTATCCACATCGAGACCACGCGGCCTGAGTTGATCCCAGCCTGCGTGGCGCTGATTGCACACCCCGACGACGAGCGCTACCAGCCGTTCTTCGGGACGACGGTGAAGTCCCCGGTGTTCGATGTGGAGCTGCCCGTGCTGGCACACCCGGCAGCCGAGCCGGACAAGGGCGCCGGCATTGCGATGTGCTGCACGTTCGGTGACCTGACCGACGTGCAGTGGTGGCGCGAGCTCAACCTGCCGGTGCGAGCCATCGTCGGGCGCGACGGGCGGTTGCTCAGGGAGGCACCGGACTGGCTGACGTCAGAGACTGCTCGGTCGTCGTACGAGCAGGTGGCCGGCAAGACGCTCTTCAGCGCGCGCGAGGCGATCGTGGGCATGCTGCGGGAGGCCGGCGACCTGGACGGCGAACCGAAGCCCACGAACCGGATGACCAACTTCTACGAGAAGGGCGACAAGCCGCTCGAGATCGTCGCCACTCGCCAGTGGTACATCCGCAATGGCGGCCGCGACGATGAGCTGCGCCACGAACTCGTCCAGCGCGGCCGTGAGCTGGCTTGGACTCCGCCGTACATGGAGCACCGCTACGTGAACTGGGTCGAGGGTCTGAACGGCGACTGGCTGGTCTCGCGGCAGCGTTACTTCGGAGTGCCGTTCCCGCTGTGGTACCCGCTCGCCGAGGACGGCGAGCCCGACTACGAGAGGCCGCTGCTCGCGGACGAGGACCAGTTGCCGGTGGACCCGTCCACAGATCTGCCGCGGGGCTACGCGGAATCACAGCGTGGTGCGCCGGGTGGTTTCGTCGGCGACCCGGATGTCATGGACACCTGGTGCACGTCGTCGCTGACACCGCAGATCGGCGGCCGATGGGAGAGCGACCCTGACCTTTTCGACCGGGTCTTCCCGATGGACCTGTGCACGCAGGCCCACGACATCATCCGCACGTGGCTCTTCTCTCGCATCGTGCGCTCGCATTTCGAGCACGGGGAGGTGCCGTGGCGCACGGCGATGATCTCTGGGTTCGTGCTCGACCCTGATCGCAAGAAGATGTCGAAGTCGAAGGGCAACGTGAAGGTGCCGACTGAGCTGCTGGCTCAGTACGGCTCTGACGCGATCCGGTGGCGAGCGGCGTCATTGCGCCCAGGCCTCGACTCCGCGTTCGAGGAGGAGCCACTGCGGGTCGGGAGGCGGTTGGCGACAAAAGTTCTCAACGCCAGCAAATTCGTGCTGGGCCTCGGCCATGTTGACGAGGGCACGGCGGCGATCGACCATCCGCTCGACCTGTCGATGCTGGCCCAGCTCGCCGCCGTGGTAGAGGAGGCCACTGCCGCCTTCGAGCGCTACGACTACACGACCGCTCTGGAGACGACCGAGCGGTTCTTCTGGACGTTCTGCGACGACTACGTCGAGCTCGTCAAGGAGCGTGCCTACGGCAGCCGGGGTGATGCGGCCGCCGACTCCGCACGCGCGGCACTGAGGTCTGCGCTGTCGGTGCTGCTCCGGCTCTTCGCGCCGGTGCTCCCTTACGTCACCGAAGAGGTGTGGTCGTGGTGGCATGACGGCTCGGTGCACCGTCAGTCATGGCCGACGGTCGAGGACGACCTTCCGGTGGGTACGCCGACGAACGCCGAGGTAGCCGACGTCCTCCCCGCAGCCGGCGAGGTGCTGGCGGCCGTCCGCGGCGCGAAGTCGAGGGCCAAGGTCTCGATGCGAACCGAGGTGGAGAAGCTGACGATCAGCGGGCCGGCCCAACGACTTGCACAGGTCGACCAGGCGGCCGACGACCTCCGTTCGGCAGGCCACGTCACCGGCAAGCTCGAGCTCGTCACTGAGGACGACGCGACAGAGTTAGACGTCTCGGCCGACCTCCACCTTCCTTGAGCCAACTCTGCAAGCCTGGCCGCTCGACCCTGCAAGCCTGGCCGCTCGACGCTTCAGCGGGGTGGGGCGGACTGCGTCCAGACTCGGCGCCATTGGGCGATGTCGGGTCCTGAGGGGTCGGGCGTCTGGCCGGCGACGGCCCGGCGCTTCGCCTCCCACCACGTGGTCTGGTCCTCGTCGAGCAGTGAAGCGACAGCGAGCCGCACGCGTTCGGCGAAGTCGCGCACCGACTCGCCCTCCGCCGGCCGCAGCGCCTCACCGAACCGCAGCCGCACGCGCCGGCGCCCTGGACTTGGCCATCCTTGGCCACGCGGCATCGCGGCGAAGGTGCCGCGATGGGCTACCGGCACCACCGGCACCTGATGCTCGACAGCCAGCCAGGCCGCCCCCATCCGGAACCGCGAGACCCAGCCATCGGTCGAGCGCGTGCCCTCGGGGTAGACGACCAGGTTCCAACCGTCGTCGAGGACCTCCCCGGGCGTGGCGGCCATGCTGCCGCCGCGCCGCTCGATCGGGAACGTGTTGAACACCAGGGCCGACCCGACGGCGCGCCACCAGGTGTCGAAGAAGTAGTCGGCTGCCGCGGCGACCGCCGTCCGCCGCCGCCAAGCGTCGGGCAGCGACAGCAGGATCAGGGGGGTGTCGAGGTGCGAGGCGTGGTTGGCGACGAAGATCACCGGCGGGCGGACCCGGCCCAGCACGTCGAGCCCCTCGACCGTCGGCCGCACCTGCGAACGGAACAAGGGCTCCAAGCCGGCCTTCTGCGCCACTTCACGGGCTGCAACGGCAGCCGGCCGCCGTGACCAGGTGGTCGAGAAGACCGCTGCCTCGGCATCCTCGACGTACGGTTCGGCAGAACGCGGCACCAGCGACCGCCGACCCCACCGCCAGCCCCGCGCCACCTGCCGGACGTCGTCGACGGCACCGCCGAGGCCAACCGCGCGTGCCCCGGTCAGTCCGACCTCTCGGGCCACCGCCCGCGCATCGCGCACCGACACCCGCACACGTGCCATCAGCGCACGTCCGCAATCAGGTGCGGTGGGTTGTGCATGTAGGTGATCGACGGGGAGCCCCCGACCGTTCCAGACACCATCTCCAGCGCGTCGGCCAACGTCGACGCCGCCCGGAAGCCGAGCCGCCGCACGGCCTGCCGGTCGCCACCCACCCACACGACGTCTTGCACGTGGTCCATCGCGTGCGCGGCCCAGTACCACATGTAGAACGGGTGCACCCCGTGGTAGGCGTGCGACGTCCGGTAGAGGTGGATGTACCACGGATCGGTGGCGTACTGCTGCTCGTACTTCGCCTCGATCACCGCCGGGTCGGTCGACTCAGCGAGCACTTCCTCGTAGAAGTCGACGTACGACGGGTGGTGGAGCTGGTTGAACTCCGGCTTCACCGGGTGATAGAGGATCACCGCGCCGCCGCGGCGCACCAGCGGCTGACCGCGGTAGGAGTTGAAGAAGTAACCGAGCCCCATGCAGGTGGCCAGGATCGGGTTCATCGTCGAGTCGACGTTGTACGGGCCGAGGTAGGGCACACCCATCACCAGCACGTCGGACTGCCCCTGCACCTCCACCAGCTGCTGCCGATGCACGTTGGCAATGGTCTTCTCATGCACCGCCTCGGTCTCACCGGCATGCACCCCGGTGAGCCCATAGGGCGCCCGTAGATCGTGAAACACCTTGTGACGCAGACGATCCGGAGCCACGGCCAGACCTCGCCGTACCGCAAGCATCGACGCCTGGTCCTTGACGCTCCACTCCCACTCACGCTTGAGCAGGAACTCGTACGGCGACGGGAAGACGTTGTTGTTGAGCGTCGTCTCGATCGTGAAGATCTTGAGATGGTCGGCCAGCAGTCGTCCCATCCGCCACGCCGAGTGATGCAGGTGGGACTTCGTGTGGTCCATGAAAGAGTGTGATCGCACCATCGTCTTGGAGTTGTGGTGGTGCCGCAGGCTCTTGTATGACGCCAGCCCGACCGGCACCGACTTGTGTCCGCCGTCCATGGCGACCAGGTTGATGTTGACGTAGACCAACAGGTCGGATTCGGCAGCCCGGCGGTTGATCTCGACGTCCTCCCCCTGGTCGGTGAGCCCGACGTGGGTCAGCGCCGCAGGGTCCTCGGCGTCGTGGTTGTAGAGCAGCCCCTGCGGGTAGAACGACCGGAAGACCCGTTCGCCGACGATGCTCTTGAGCTCGGCCGCGGTGAGCCGCCGGTGCAGCGCGTTGGCACTGATCAACTCGACGTCGTCGACGCCGGCCTCCGCCGCCATCGTCAGCACCGCCTCGATGATCCGCTGCCGGATGTCGGGCTTGCGCATCGGCGGCAGCGGCAGCGAGATGTCGTCGAAGGCGATCGTCAGCCGCATGCCCGGCCGAAGCAGTGCCGGCAGTGGCTCGGAGTCCTCCGGATGGAGCAGTGCCTGCATGATCGCCGCACCGACATCGGGCACCGCCGGCAGCGCCTCCGGCGGGTAGATCACCCGGGTGCCGAGCGGGAACTGCTCGAGCCGGAACCCCTCGCCCTCATGGACGATGACCGGCGGTGTGCGGTCGTCGACCTCGAGGACGAACCCTGGACGACTCACTGTGCCCTCCTCGGCTCGGTGCTTCTCGGCATCGGGCGCAACGGTGTCGGGGACTGTCGACGATCGTATCGAGCCGCCGGCATGCGGTGGTGCGCGTAAGTCGTCATCGCCTGGTCCTCGGGTCGAACGCGACCTTGACGGTGCCGAGTCGGCCGGCCGCATGCGCGTGGTCGAGCGCCTCCCGCCATCGGTGCAACGGATAGCTCACGACAGACGCGCCGACCTCGCGGATCCCGGCGCCGGCGGCCAGCTCGGTGGCCACCTCGAACGCCGACCGGCCGCCCAGGCCCGGCTCGACAGCCGCCGAGGCGTAGGAGCCCACCACCTCGAGCTCGCGGAACCAAGCGGCTGACAAGTCGCCGGCCGCGGGCATCCCCGACAGCACGACCCGACCGCCCGCCCGAGTGGCATGCAGGGCCGTCTCGACCGACTGCTTACTGCCCACCGCGTCGACAGCCACGTCCACACCACCAAGCAGGTAGGGGCTGCCGAACTCCGGCTGGACGTGGAAGGCCTGGGTACGTCGACGTACCCCCCGCAAGACCTCGTCAGGCGCCACCACATCGCTGGCCCCGAACTCGCGCGCCAGTTCCCGCTGCCGGCCATGCTTGGCGACGACGGTGATCTGACCCGCGTCGGTGAGAGAACGGATCGCCAACGTGGTGAGGAGTCCGACCGCGCCAGCGCCACTGACCAGCACGTGGTCGCCACGCCGGACCGCCGCCCGCAGCGCGGTATGCACCGCGCATGACAGCGGCTCGATCAGGACAGCCTGCTCGTCGGTGAGGCTTTCCGGCACCGGATGCAGCTGGCTGTGGTGCGCGCAGAGGATCTCGCCCCAGCCGCCGCCCGTGTCGGCGCAGTAGCCCGTCTGCAGACCCGGCGCCAAGTGGCCGACGGTGATCCGGTCGCACCGGTTGGTCAGTCCGGCTCGGCATGATTCACATGGCTCGACCCCCCGCGCTGCGCAGTGCAGGATCGGGTCGATCACCACGCGCGTGCCTGCCGGCAGGTCCTCACAGTCGTCGAGCAGCTCGGCGACCACCTCATGACCGAGCACCAGCGGCAGTGACACCAGCCCGGAGAAGTAGAGGCTGGTCCGGCCGGACAACGCGCCGAGATCGGAGCCACAGATTCCCGACAGCCGGGTGCGCAGCCGGACCCACCCGGGCCGTTGCACCGACGGCTCGTCGATCGACACCATCCGCAACGGCGCGACCGGACCCGACAGCACGCCTGGGACGCGACCGCCGACCGCTCGGGCCGCGACATGGCGCGGCAGCGACCGGAACATCTGCAGCGCGAGCATCATCGCGGATCACCCGCAGGTGCGAGAGTGCGCGTCGCGGCCGTCGAGCTCGACCAGTCCACGATCGGCCAGTGGCTCTTCTTCGCGCGCCGATAGAGGGTGATGTCCGGGCGGACGGCGACCGGATTGCCGACGGTTTGCAGCAGCGGCAGGTCGGAGTGCGAGTCTGCGTACCCGAACGACCGGCCTAGGTCGACGCCATTCTCCGTCGCCCACTGCCGCAGCCAGGCCGATCGGGACTCGCCAACCAGCGGCGGGCTCGCGAGGAAGCCGGTGCACACTCCCCTGTCGTCGACGGCGAGCTCGGCGGCCTCGATGTGGTCGAAGAGCGTCCGAAGTGGTCTGGTCAGCGGGCGGATCGCGCCGGTGAGCAGGACCGTCACATGGCCGGCGGCCCGGTGCTCGCGGATCCGGCGTACGGCGGCCGGTGAGAGCCTGGCGAGGACGTGGGAGGCGAGCACCCGGTCGGCGAGCTCGTCGAGGTCGGCGAGCCGGGCACCGTCGTACTGCCGATACACCGAGCGAAGGAAAGCGCTGCGCTCCCGGCGCTCGGCATGGATGAACCCAGGCAGGCGGGCGGCGACCCGGCCGATCTCGGCGGCCCGCTCCGCTGTCGAGAGGCCTTGTAGACGCATCCAGAGGTAGGTCTCGATGACGTTCGACGACAGCAGGGTGCCGTCCATGTCGAAGACCGCCGCAATCGTGCTGGAGTCGCCGCTGTCGGCTTCGACTCGACGCAGTGCCGGCGTGCTGCTGCCGCGCCGGGCTCGACGCAGGCGGTCCATCCGCCGAATCGGCTCCGTCACCGCCGGGCAGTGGATCTCTGCGAAGTAGTACTCCCAGTCGATGACGGCGGTGTCGAAGCCGAAGGCGGCCTGATCGGCTGGGTCGAGCCGGCGGTAGAGCGCGAGCGTGTTCGCGTCGTTGAAACTGAGCTCGGCCTGGGCGTACTCGCGGTAGAGGTCGATGTAGCGTCGCAGGAACTCCAGGCGGCGCCGCTGCTGCTCGAGCTTGCGGGCCAACTCTCGGGTGCGGTCGGCGCGCGGCGAGTGGGTGACGAGGTAGTCGGCGACCTTGTGCGCTCGCTCGCTGGTCGCGAGCAACCGCTCGACCTGCTGGGCGCCGGGCAGCCGCCACTCCGGCAGCCGGGCCGCCCCGCGGTCGCCGACCTCGAACGGATGGCGGCTGAAGTACTCACGGACGACCTGGTAGAGGCGGCTGAACGTCAGGGGGTTGCGGCCGCCCGACGAAACGTGGAACCAGCGCGGGTGACCTGGCTCCGGGCGCTCCCCGAGCACAGCGACGATCGCCGCGACCACGTGGTCGACCGGCACGATGTCGACGGTGGAGTCGGCGCTGGCTGGGAACTCGGGCAGCTCGCCCCGACCGAACGCCAGGATCAGCGGCTCGGCCATCTTGAAACCCTCGATCCAGCCCGGGTGGGGGGTGGCCAGCGCCGACTCGATGATGCTCGGCCGGACGATCGTGACCGGCGCCCCTGCAGCGGCCGCGAAGCGCTCGACCACTCGCTCGCCGAGCGCCTTGGTGAACGTGTAGGCGTCGGTCCAGCCCAGGCTGCGCGCCCGTTCGGTGCCGGTCTTGACGAGTTGGTCGTCCACCCATGCCCGGCGCCGCTGCTCGGTCGAGCTGGCGGCGCTCAAGAGGCCGGCGCGACCGTGTTCGCGTTCGGCCTCTGCGCGAAGCCTGGTGAGGTGCTCGGCAGTGCGGGAGCGGTTCTCCAAGATCTGGCGCTGGGCGAGGCCCCAGCCGAGCTCGGCATCGAGGTCGACGTCGTGGTCGAGCGAGCCCTCTGGGATCGACCCTCGCCGCCGTCCCGCGACATAGGCGGTCGAGACGTGGACGTAGTGCACGTTCGGGCCGAGCGGAGCGAGCCGGTCGAGCAGGTGTTGGGTGCCGACGACGTTGACGGCGAACGCCTCGTCGACGGGCGGGTCGAACGACACGTCACCTGCACAATGGACGACCGAGTCGAGGTCGTCGGGAAGATCCGGTACGGCGGACAGGTCGCCCTCGAGCACGGTGATGCGTGACCCGATCAGCGCTTCGGCACCGCCAGCCGCCTCGACGACCTCGCGGAAGATCGGCTTGCCGAGCAACGAGGCGATCCGGTCGTTGCCCCTGGCCGATCCCTTCGGGCGCACCAGCACCACGACATCGGTCGTTGGCAGCTGGGTCAGGATCCGGTGCAGCAGCGCTTCGCCGACGAACCCGGTCACTCCGGTGAGCAGGATGCGCTTGCCGGCCAACCGGTCGGCAAGCCGCGTCGACTGCGCGGCGGGCGAGACGTCGGTTGCCACCAACCGGGACGCGTCCGGCCGGTCGGCCACCTGCTGGTCTGTCACTGCTCTCCTCGTCGCCGTACGCCCACATCTGCCGCCGACTGCGCCACCATCCTGCCTCATTCCGCCACATCGCCCGACGAACGGGTTGGGCCGCCATACTTGGTCGATGGCCGGCTGCTGCGACCACGACGACTATGAGTCCGTCTTCACCGGACGGTTCGCGCGCCG
>JAICMS010000101.1 GCA_025929075.1 Propionibacteriales bacterium | reverse complement strand
TGACCGACGAGTACGTGCCCCGCTACTTCGCCGAGATGACCGCCACCTCCGGGTTCCGCTCCGGCATGGTCGTCGAGACGTCGCTGCGACTGGCGTTCCCGCGGTACGCGGCCGACCCCGAGACGGTGGCGCTAGCTGACCGGACGCTTGCCGACCAGGAGCTCACGCCAGGGGTCGCCCGAGCGATCGCCGACGCCACCGACGACCTGCGTCGTGTCGTCAGGAGCCGGCAGGCGTTTCCGAGCTGACCGGGGCGTCCGGGATCGAACGTGCGGCTGCCGGCGGCAGCTTGTCGACCGGCGGCTCGTCCTTCCCGGGTGAGTTCTGCCGCGGCACCGGGGGCGGTACGACGACGAGTCGGCGCGAACGGAACGGGACCGCCCGGTCCAGCCCGACGGTGAGCGCGAGCACCACACCGCCGATCAGGTAGCCGCTGATCAGGTCGCTGAACCAGTGCCAACGCAGCAGGAACGACGTGGTGAACATGATTGCTCCGCACAGGCACACGACGCCGATCAGGATGGTGCGGGTCCGGCGGGAGACGCCGCCGTAGTAGCTGAACAGGTGCACAGCCAGCCCGTAGACGAGCACGACGTTGGCGGTGTGGCCGCTGGGGTACATCTCGCCGCCGGAGAAGAAGGCGACCTCATGCGACAGCGGTCGGCCGCGGGCTAGCCACAGCTTGAGCACCAGCACGACGAGATTGATGGCGATGACCCCGAAGGCGCAGACGACCATCGGCCGCAGCGAGCGGTGCAACCAGCAGATGCCGATGAGCAGCGCGCCGAGCACCGGAAGGCAGAAGACCCGCTGGCCGACGTGATCGAGCAGGTGCAGCTCCGGCCACAGCTCGTGCACGTGGTAGTTGCGGTTCAAGAACACGTCGAACGACGACAGCGGCGACCAGTCGACCACCAGCAAGGTGTAGACGGCGAACACTGCGAGGAGGGCAGCCGTCAGCCACAGAGTGCCACCGATAGGACGAGTGCGACGCCTGAGCCTCCGGGTCCGTCCGGGCATGACGGAGCCCGAATGTGAGTCACTCATCGTGCCCCCAATCTACCAACGGGCACCCTCACGACGCCGCCTCCTCAGTCGTGCCCGGACGGCTCGTGGTCAAGGTGCCCCGTGGGCTCGATCTGGAACGTGCAGTGCTCTACGTCGAAGTGCTCGGCAAGACAGCGCTGGAGCGCATCGAGCACCTCTCCGGAGCGGCCCAGCCAGCCGTCGGAGACCACCACATGGGCGGACATGACAAGACGCTGAGAAGAGATGGTCCAGACGTGCAGGTCGTGGGTGTCGACGACACCGTCCACTCCGGTGATGTGCGTCCTCACCACACCGAGGCTGATGTCGCGGGGCGTGGACTCCATCAGGATGTCCACCGCCTCGCGCAGCAGCTGCCACGTCCGCGGGACGATCATCAACGCCACGACGATCGACGCGGCAGGGTCTGCCACTCGCAGTCCGGCGAAGAGGATCAGCAGGCCGGAGACGACCACCGCAGCGGAGCCCAGCAGATCGCCCAGGACCTCCAGATAGGCGGCGCGGACGTTGAGGCTGTGCCCCTGTGAAGGGCTGAGCACCCGGAGCGAGACGACATTTGCCAGCAGCCCGACCGCGGCTACGACGACCATCGGTACGGCGTGCACGTCCGGAGGTCCGGTGAGCCGAGGCACGGCGTTGGCCAACACCCAGCCGGCCACGGCGAGCAACACGCACGCGTTGGCTGCGGCCGCGAAGATCTCGAGCCGGAAGAGCCCGTACGTCGACCTGCTGGTCGTGATCCGTTCGGCGACGGTGATGGCGACCAGGGCCAACCCGACCCCCACCATGTCGGTGAACATGTGGCCCGCGTCGGCCAGCAGCGCCAGGCTGCCGGTGAGCAGAGCCGTCACCACCTCGGCCACCATTACTGCGGCTGTAATGCAGAGCACGACGAGTAGCCGTCGGCGGTTCTGCCGACCGTGACTGCCGTGCCCGCTCATCGCCGACTCACTTTATGACCAGCAGCCCGCCACTAGCCTTCAGGCATGAGCCAGTCGAGGCGGCCCGGCCCGACCTCTCGCCGTACCGTCACCGAGGTCAACGGGACAACCAGCCGACGACGTCTGGACACACTCGTCACCGAGGAGCCGTTGGAGATCAGGCTCGGGTGGCCGGGCACCGCGCCGACCCGGCTCGCTGTGACGATGCGCACACCCGGCGCGGACTTCGAATTGGCAGCGGGGTTCCTGCTGTCCGAAGGCCTGCTCGACCCCGACCAGCGGCCCGCGAGCGTGACCTACTGCCGTGACGCCTCGGTCACGGCCGACCAGCTCTACAACGTCGTCACCGTCGAGCTCGACAGTCCGCCGCGCCGGGCGCCTGCCGAGCGTTTCACCACGGTGTCGTCGGCCTGCGGGGTCTGCGGCACCCAGAGCCTCGACGAGCTCCTGGAGGCGACGCCCGACCCACTTCCTGTGAAGAGCACGTTCGCGTCGCAGCTGGTCGCCTCCCTTCCCGGCCGTCTCTCCGAGGAGCAACCGCTGTTCGCCAGGACCGGGGCCCTGCACGCTGCAGCGGTCTTCGACTTCGCCGGCAATCTGCTCCTCAGCCGCGAGGACATCGGCCGGCACAACGCCGTCGACAAGGTGGCCGGGGCGCGACTGCTCGGCCGGGCCACGTTCGACCAGGATTCGATCCTCTGTGTGAGCGGGCGGATCGGCTTCGACATCGTCAGCAAGGCGGTGCGCGCCAGGCTTGCCGCCGTCGTGGGGGTCGGCGGCCCGTCGAGCCTTGCCGTCGAGGTGGCCGAGGCTGCCGGGGTCACGGTCTGCGGTTTCGCCAAGGGCGACCGCTTCGTCACATACAGCCACCCGGAGCGGTTGACCGGGCCATCGTCGGCCGACCGTTCGTTCACAGATCAATAACAAGTCGGCGCAACTTCCACAGTTGCCAGAAATCGTTGGTCCGGCGATGCACACTGGAGGGCGTGACAATTTCGCATGACGGGGGCCGGTGCCCCCATCACCCCAACTGCCCTCCGGCGGACGCACCCGACCGGGAGGCCGCGCACACCATCGCGACCCACCCCGAACAGGGCTGGAGCCTGCTGTGCAACGGGGTGGTGCTCTTCGACGACACCGGTGAGTTGCTCCCCAACGGAGACGTGATCGCACCGCACCGCCCCACCGACAGACACCCCGAGGCGTTCGGCCACCTGGTCGGGTGACCTTCCAGCACTGTCCTCCGCCGGATCTTTCGGTCCGGCGGCTCGCCGCTGTCCAGCGCAGCCCCCGTTGTTAGGCTGCCGGCATGGCCGCCGAGGCGAACCGCATCGACCAGCAGTTCCTCGACCTTCCGCTCCGCCGACTCGCTGAGGCAGCGCTCGCCCGAGCGGCAGACTTCCACGCCGAGCACGCCGACTTCCGGGTCGAGAGTCTGCTCTCCCAAGATGTCAACCTCCGCGACGGTGCCGTCGTCGACGCCTCGCTCGGCACCGACTCCGGCTTCGCCGTCCGTGTCGTCGTCGATGGCACCTGGGGGTTCGCAGCCGGCACTGCCCTCACCGTGGACGATGTCGTCCGGACCACCGAGCAGGCCATCCGCGTGGCCACGGTGGCCAAGCCGATCTGCACCGAGCCGATCGAGCTCGCCGACGAGCCGGTGTACGACGACATGGCCTGGTCGTCGCCGTACGAGATCGACCCCTTCGACGTGACGACCGCGGAGAAGGCGGACCTGCTCACCGGCTGGAGCCGGCGGCTGCTGGACGACGAGGTCGTCAACCACGTGGTCGCCGGGGTCAACCAGGTGCGGGAGAACAAGTTCTACGCCGACTCCCACGGCACCAGCACCACCCAGCAGCGGATCCGGCTGCACCCCGTGGTCGAGGTCTACGGCGCTGACAAGGAGCGCGGTCTGATCGACTCGATGCGGACGATCGCGCCCCCGGTCGGCCGCGGCTGGGAGTACCTGACCGGCACCGGCTTCGACTGGGATGCCGAGCTGGCCAGCCTGCCGGGCCACCTGGCCGACAAGCTCGCCGCCCCCTCGGTCGAGGCGGGCAGCTACGACCTCGTCATCGACCCTTCCAACCTCTGGCTGACGATCCACGAGAGCATCGGCCACGCGACCGAGCTCGACCGGGCGCTCGGCTACGAGGCCAACTACGCCGGCACCTCGTTCGCCACCCTCGACAAGCTGGGCAGTCTGAGGTACGGCTCCCCCTGCATGACTGTCACCGGCGACCGGGTCGAGCCGCACGGACTGTCGAGCATCGGGTACGACGACGACGGGGTCGCCACCCAGCGCTGGGACCTGATCAAGGACGGCATCTTCGTCGGCTACCAGACCGACCGCCGGATGGCTGCGCTGATGGGCTGGGGCCGGTCGACCGGCTGCGCCTTCGCAGACAGCCCCCGACACATCCCGATCCAGCGGATGGCGAACGTGTCGCTCCAGCCGGGCACCAAGGACCTCTCCACCGACGACCTCATCTCGGGCGTCGAGCGCGGCCTACTGGTGGTCGGCGACAACTCCTGGAGCATCGACATGCAGCGCTACAACTTCCAGTTCACCGCCCAGCGGTTCTTCGCGATCCGCGACGGCCAGGTGACGGGCCAGGTTCGCGACGCTGCCTACCAGGCGACGACAACGGAATTCTGGGGGTCGATGGAGGCCGTCGGTGGCCCGGACACCTGGCGGCTGATGGGGGCGTTCAACTGCGGAAAGGCCCAGCCCGGTCAGGTCGCACCGGTCAGCCACGGGTGCCCGTCGGCGCTGTTCCGTCAGATCCGGGTGCTCAACACGACGTCGGAAGCGGGGCACTGACAGTGGCAACTCCGCAGGCGCTCATCGAGCACGCTCTCGAGGTGGCAACCGCCGACCACACCGTCGTCTTGTTGCGCCAGTCGTCCACAGCCAACCTCCGCTGGGCCAACAACACCCTGACGACCAACGGCGTCAGCAAGGCGGTTCAGGTCACCGTGGTCAGCGTCGTCGAGGGCTCGGGTGGCACCTGCGCCGGCGTACTGACTCAGTCCGCGACAACCCCGGAGCAGGTAGAGGCAGTGGTCGCAGCAGCGGAGGAAGCCGCGCGCCGGGCCTCCCCCGCAGAGGACGCGGCAGATCTGGCGTCCGGCGAGCAAGCACCCGACTGGGACGACGAGCCGGCCGAGACCAGCATCGACGTCTTCGAGGGGTTCACCGCCGACCTCGGCCGGACGCTGACCAAGGCCGCCGACGCCGACCGGCTGCTCTACGGGTACGCCGAGCATGACCTCACCACGACCTACCTCGCCACCTCGACCGGACTGGCCCGCCGTCACGTCCAGCCGACCGGTCACATCGGCATCACCGGCAAACCCCGTGACCTGTCGACCTCGGCGTGGGTCGGTGCCCCGACGCTCGACTTCGCCGACATCGATGTCGAGGCGCTCGATGCCGAGCTGGGCCGCCGCATCGGCTGGGCCGGTCGCAAGGTTGAGCTGGAGGCCGGTCGCTATGAGACCCTACTGCCGCCGACCGCTGTTGCCGACCTGGTGCTCTACGCCTACTTCGTGTCCAGTGGCCGTGAGGCGCACGAGGGTCAGACGGCCTACAGCTCGCCCGGCGGTGGGACCCGCCTCGGTGACCGGGTCGTCAAGTCGGAGGTCACCCTGTCCTCCGACCCGGCGTACGACGGCCTGTCGTCAGCCCCGTTCGTTGCCACCGCATCGACCGACTCGGCCACCAGCGTGTTCGACAACGGGCTGGACATCTCCCCGGCCCGGTGGATCACCGACGGCATGCTGACCTCGCTGGCGACCTCCCGCCACACCGCCCGACTGACCGGTCTGCCGCAGGCCCAGTTCGTCGACAACCTCAGGCTCGATGTCGCGGGTGGCTCCGGCGACGTCGACGACCTGGTGGCGAACACCGAGCGAGGCCTGCTGCTGACCTGCCTGTGGTACATCCGCCAAGTCGATCCGCAGGAGCTGCTGCTGACCGGGCTGACCCGCGACGGCGTCTACCTCGTCGAGGACGGCAGGGTCACCGGTGCGGTCAACAACTTCCGCTTCAACGAGAGCCCGTTGTCGTTGCTCAACCGGTTCAGCGAGGCCGGCACCACTCGCCGTACGGTCTCGCGGGAGTGGGGCGAGTGGTTCCCGCGTACGGCGATGCCAGCCCTGCGCATCCCCGACTTCAACATGTCCAGCGTCAGCCAAGCCAGCTGACCACTCCCCCGCCCTCTACTGCTTGGACGAGCCAGAGGGCGCCTTGTCCTTCAACGCCCGCATGGGAGGATCTCGAGCTCGTCGGCCAATTGCGAAGCTACCTCGAAGCACCGATGAGATATCTGCGGCACATCATCGACACGCCTGACGGTTAGCATGCGTTGATGACGAGCGAGCCGACCACGGAGTTGATCACCTCGACCTGGCGGCCTGATCAGGTGCGGTTGTCTCCTGATGGCCGGCGAGCCGCCTGGTCGGCAGCACCGTATGGGAAGGCCGAGGAGCACGGCGAGAGCGCCGTCTGGGTCGCCGATGTCGAGGACCCGGACTCGGCGCGACGGTGGACGTACGGCGGCAGCGACACCGACCCCCGGTGGTCGCCTGACGGCTCGCGGCTGGCGTTCCGGTCCGATCGCAAGGTGCGCGGGACCCACGGCCTGTACGTGATGTTCGCCGCTGGCGGAGAGGCGGCACCGCTCGTCGTACGGGAGCGCTCGATCACGGCGTTCTGCTGGTCGGCCGACGGACGCCGGATCGCGTTCTGCGCCGCGGACGAGCCCGACGAGGAGGACAAGCGACGGGAGAAGGAGCGCGACGACCCCGACGTGCACGGCGAGCGCTGGCAGTACCAGCGACTGTTCGTGGTCGACCTGGATTCCGGCGAGGTGACGACGCTCGTCGCCGAAGACCGGCACGTAGTGGAGGTGGCATGGGCGCGTGAGGGGTCGACGCTCGCCTTCGTCTCCCAGTCGACGCCCGAGCCCGACGACTTCATGCGCCGGTCGTTGTGCGTCGTCGACACCGAGGGCGGTCCGTACCGGCTCATCGCGGAGGCGCCGCTGTTCGAAGACCTTGCCTGGACTTGCGATGGCACCGCTCTGGTCTACGTCAGCTCCCACGATGGAGCGGCGCAGGCGTCGATGTCGGTCTGGTCGATCGGCCTCGCCGATGGTGACGGGCCCCGGTGCATAGGCACCCGGCAGGACGAGGCGGCCTGCTCGCTCGGGGTGAGCCCGGCGGCGACCGACCAAGCTGCGGTGCTGGTGTGGGAAGGATTGGCCACCCGGCTCGAGTTGACGACAGCATCGACAGGGAAGCGCACGGCGCTGTACGAGGCCGATGGGGACGTCGCGGCGTTGGATGTCGCGGGCGAGACCATCGCGCTGGTCGCCGGGCTTGACTCCGGCGCGCCCGAGGTGTGGGCCGGCACCGCTGAGAACATGCAGCGGCTCTCGAACCACCATGCCGACTGGAGCGATGTGCGGTTCGGCGAGGTCGAGGACTTCACCTACCAGGCCGCGGACGACATCGCGTTGGACGGCATCCTCATCCGGCCGCCCGACAGCCCCGACACGCCGAACGCGACCGTCGTACTCGTCCATGGCGGTCCCTATGGGCGGTCGGGCCGGAGTCTGCATTGTCACCCGTTGGACTGGGGGCAATGGCTCGCCACCGCCGGCTACACGGTGCTGATGCCCAACTACCGCGGCGGCGCCGGGCACGGCAACGAATTCGCGGCCTCGGTTCGAGGTGAAGTCGGCGGCGCGGAGTGGGGCGACGTGATGACCGCTGTCGACGCCGCCATCGACCGGGGCATCGCCGACCCCGACCGGCTGGGCATCGGCGGCTGGAGCCAAGGCGGATTCCTCACCGCGTGGGCCGTCACCCAGACCGACCGGTTCAAGGCGGCGGTGATGGGCGCCGGAGTCAGCGACTGGGGAGCCATGGCCGCCCTCAGCGACCTGCCCACGTTCGAGGCCGAGCTGGGCGGTGACACGCCGTGGGACGGGCCGGGGCCGCATCGCGCCAGCGAGCGATCGCCCATCTCCTACGCGCTCAACACTCGAACGCCGTTGCTCATCCTGCACGGCCAACAAGACATCCGGGTTCCCATCGGGCAGGCGACCGCGTTTCACCGCGCCCTGCGCGGCGGCGCCACGCCGGTGGAGCTGGTCAGCTATCCACGGGAGCCGCACGGCATCGCCGAGCAGGCCCACCAGCGCGATGTGCTGCGAAGGGTGCGGGACTGGTATGCCCGCTGGCTCCCCCTGGCTCGCGGCTGACCTATCGCCAGGCGGCCTCGGTGCCCTCCTCGAAGTCGGCGAAGGCCTTGGCCAGGCCGAGCAGGACCTCGGCGCCGGTCTCGAAGAGCGCCTTCGCTCGGGGGTCGTCGACCTTCTCGACGTCTTCACGAAGATGAGCAGCGAGATCGGTCATCCGGGATCGGCACTTGATCGTGTGTCGGCGAGGGTCGCTTCTGGGAAGGGTGTCGGGATCGACCATGGTGCGTCCTTTCGTTGTCTTCTGACTGTCACTTCCCATCTTGCCGACCCCCCACTGTTGGATGCTTGATCGCGATTGCGGTTCTCAGATGATGCAGACCCCAGGAGGGGTGGCGCGCGCCATCGAGTCGACGTTCGTCGAGACGACATTCAGCGAACGAGGCGCGCCCGCGTGGCTCGTGACGTCCCGTCGGCTCTAATCGACGCGCGACTTTGCGGCCTGTCCGCTGTGGCAAGGCGATGCTCAGTCGGTCGGTCGGCTCAGAGTTTGCCGAGGGGGGTGGTGCCGGTGTGGTCGACGAGGTAGTGGTAGGCGTGTGGTGAGGTCCACAGCCACAGTCCGGACCGGAGCTGTTTGACCTTCCAGCGGCCGTGGGTCTTGATCCGATGCTGGAGCCGGCTCAACCGGCCGAGGTTGTCG
>JAICMS010000140.1 GCA_025929075.1 Propionibacteriales bacterium | reverse complement strand
GCGCGTCGACCGACGAGGCGTAGCGCCAGCGTCAGCCAGCGGCGGTCAGCGGTCGACGCGGTCGGTGTAGTGCCGCTCCTCGACGTACTTGCTGCGACGGCTCTGCATGTTCATCAGGAGTGACAACACGATTGCCACGATGCCGACGATGAACAGGATCAGGCCCAGCGTGTAGTCGTCGACAAAGCTGAGGTTGACGTTGAGCGCCCACATGAAGATGGCGCCGATGACCACAAGCAGCACTCCAAACCCGATACCCATGCCGGTCCTCCCTCTGTGGATTGGCAGCATTCATTACCCAATCCGGTGCCGGTGCACACCCGCCGCCACGGTCGACGACGCGTGCGGGGTGATCGGAGTCACTACGTACGTCGACCGACCAGCCGCCGACCTCTTCCCTCCGTCCCAACACCTCGGATCCGGCGTTTCGGGGTGGTGAAGCGACCGAATTCGCCGGCTAGCAGGTGTTCGGTCTGGAGAGGGTGCCGCGCGGACGACGAGGTGCGCGGCGGGAAGGCTTGGCCGGGGTGCCGCCCTCCCGCGAGAGGTGTGCCCGCGAGAGCGACGGGTACCGGCAGCCGTAGGGAGAGGAGTTACGACATGGCATGGATCTGGATCATCGTGGCGATCATCGTCGTGTTGGCGATCATCTGGCTGCTGCTCATGCGCCGCGACCGCCTGCCTGGCGACGAGTCTCGCGGGCCGAGCGCGGATCCGCGGGTGGAGACCGGAGGTCCACATACCTTCGGTACTGGGGCGGGATCAGCGAGCGTTGATGCCGGCAACGTGTTCCCGGGTGCGACGGCGTCCACCGACTCGACCATCGAGCCGCACGGCGAGCCGGTCGACCTCGAGACGGCCGACGGCGACACTCACTCTTCAGCCGATCAGCAAGCTGACTCCTGGGCCGACCCGTCAGCACCGCACCCCGAGGAACGCGGCGAACCGCGCGACATCGAGGCCGAGCAGGCCGACGTCGAGCAGACCCGCCGTGGTACGACCGGCTAGGCGTCGTCGGCATTCCGCCGCGCCCTGACGACCGCTCAGGTTGTCAGGGCGTCGCCGTGTGAACCGCCCAGGCGCCAGATACCGACGGCCTAGCTGTGGCCGACGCCGGCAGCGGTAGCCCGGGCGGCCGGCCCCGGCAGCGGGCCACAGGGGCGGCCGGCCCCGGCAGCGGTAGCCAGAGGTGGCCGACCCCGGCACCAGGTCGGGCGTTCCAACTGTCGTCTGCGGCCACAACTGACCTGCGCCGCCGGGATCGGCCACATTCGCTGCAGCGGCGGCGCGCCCCACGCGTCATCTCTGGACCGACACACCCACCATTGCGGTGCGCTGGCGCCGTCTCGGCTGGGGTTTGGGCGGCGTCTCGGCGCGGGTCTCGGCCGAGGCGGTCGGAGCCGTCTCGGCAGGGAGTCGGCGGCGTCTGGCGGGAGTTTGGGCGGCGTCTCGGCGGGGAGGCGTCAGATGTGGCGGCGGGACTGGACGAAGCGGAACCGGCTGGCGACATAAGCCCCATCGGTGAACGTCGCGTTGGCCGCGGGGTTGGCGCCGGTCCCGTGGAAGTCGCTGAACGCCGCGGACTGGTTGACGAAGATCGCACCGGTGAGGTTCTCGCTCAGCGCCACGCCGGCGTCCAGTGCAGCCGCGCGCATCGCCGCAGTCACCTCCGGGTCTGTCGAGTAGACCGCGGCAGTCATGGCGCCTTGCTCGGTCGTCGTACGACGGAAGATCTCGATCGAGTCGGCCGACGACGGCGTGGTGATCAGGTAACCCACCGGCCCGAAGCACTCCTGCTCGTAGGTCTCGGTGTCTGCCGCATCGAGCCGCACGAGCGCGGGGGTCCGCACGACCGCGTCGGGGTACGACGGGTGGGTGACCGCCCGGGAAGCTGTGAGCACCTCACGCCCCGAGCCATCGACGGCCTCCAGCCGCTCGAGCACGCCGTCGTTGACGACTCCGCCGAGCAGCTCGACTGCCCGCGCATCGTCGCCGAGCATCTTGTCCAGGGCCGCCCCGATGCCGGCCGCGACCTCCTCGACGCTGCGCCGCCCCCCGTCGGTGTCGATCCCACCGGCGGGCAGGTAGAGGTTCTGCGGCGCCGTGCACATCTGGCCGGTGTAGAGCGCCAGCGAGAAGGCGAGGTTCTGGCACATCCCGGCGTACGAGTCGGTCGAGTCGATGACGACGGCGTTGACGCCTGCCTTCTCGGTGAACACAGCGGCCTGCCGCGCATGCTCCTCGAGCCAGTCGCCGAACGCGCTCGATCCGGTGAAGTCAACGATCCTCACCTCCGGCCGGACGGCAAGCAGCGCGGCAATGCCGTCGGCCGGGTCCTCAGCCGCGAGCGTCACGAGGTCAGGGTCGAGACCGGCGTCGGCCAAGACCTCGCGACAGACCTGGACGGTGATCGCCAGCGGCAGCACCGCACGTGGGTGCGGCTTGACGACGACCGGGTTGCCCGTCGCCAGCGACGCGAACAGCCCTGGCCAGGAGTTCCACGTCGGGAACGTGTTGCAGCCGATGACCAGCGCCACCCCGCGCGGCACCACCGTGAACGTCTTCTCCATCCGGAGCGGCTCGCCGCGACCCGGCTTCTCCCAAACCACCGACGCAGGCACCCGCGTCATCTCGACGTAGGAATAGGCGATCGCCTCCAGCGCGCGGTCGAGTGCGTGCGCGCCGCCGGCCTGAAAGGCCATCACGAACGCCTGCCCGGAGGTGTGCATCACCGCATTGGCGAGCTCGAAGATGCGCGCATGCAACCGGTCGAGGATCTCCAGGCAGACGCCGACCCGGGCCTCGATGCCGGCGTCGCGCCAATCCGTCATGCCGCGTCGGCTGGCCGCGAGGAGGGGGTCGATACCCGTCCCGGTGACGCGCGGATAGCTGATGTCGAGGGGCAGCCCGTACGGCGACTTCTCGGTCGCCACCGTCCCTTGGGCGCCAGGCGTCTGCAGCGGAAACTCCTTGCCCAGCAGCGCTTCGAAGGCGGCCTTGCCGTCGGCGGCCGCGCTCTCGCCGTACACCCGAGGGCTCGGCGACTCAGGGAAGGCGCTGTAGTACTCGCGAGACGCGATCGCGGTGACCGCCTCCTCGAGCCGGGTGCGGTGCTTGTCGACGTACGCCTGCGCTTCCTCGCTCATGTCAATCGAGCCTAACCACCCCCACCGAACACCCCGGAGTCGGCGAATGTGGACCTTCGGTGCCCGAATTCGCCGCCACGCGGTGTCTGGTCAGGAGCCAGGGAAGCCTGCTGGCGGCGGCGGCTCGTCGGCCGAGGCATCGCGCGCCTCCTCCCGCCCGAGGCGGGCGTAGTGCCGCGCGAGCCCGACCGTCAACGCAGCCGCGACCGCTGTGGCCGCCCAGGGCAGCAGCTGGCTCCACGTGTAGGCCGAGCCGAAGCCGACCGAATGGATCAGGTAGGCCTTGCCCGCGGCCTCCAACAGATAGACGACGGCCCAGACCGTGGTGACCGAGTACTGGGCGCGGCGGAAGAGCCGGTAGCGCCACAGGCTCGCCCACTGACGCATCTCGTCCGGAGTGCCGTCGGTGCCGTAGCGCTGGCCGAAGTGGAACGCGAGCGGTCGTGGGAACAGCATCGAGGCGGCGAAGATGAGCCCCACCAGCCCCGTGACCACAGCGTCCTTGTAGAGCAGCGCATCGGGGTTGCGGCTGCCGGCGAACGCCGCAGCCGCGGAGAGCATCGTGAAGGCGAGGATGGCGATCGAAGCGCCGCTGGCCTGCCGCGATCGCAGCCACACCACGAGGTTGCCCAGCAGCGGCCCGACGCCGCCGATGACATACGCCGCCGCCTCACTCGCCCCGACGTGCCGGGCGATCTGGAAGGCCGCGATCGCCACACCGACGTCGACCACCGTGACGACGGCGTTGAACACCAAGCCTCGGTAACCGGGCTTGGGCAGCCGGTCGGCGGGCTGTGTCGGGGGGTCGGCGTTTGACTCTGCCGCGTCCGCTGGGCTCGACGTATCGCTTCGACTCAGCCGGCCCTTCTTCGGTACGGCGACGTACGTCATAACACTGTTATAAACTGCCGCCGTGGTGGGTGTCAACGGTGACGAGCTGACCCGGCAGTTGATCGACGAGGGCGCGCGGCTGCTCGCTGATAGGGGGCCGGGCGGGCTGTCTTTACGCAAGCTGGCCGCCGCCGTCGGCACCTCGACGATGGCGGTCTACACGCGCTTCGGCGACAAGCAGGGGCTGCTCGCCGCGATGCACCGGGAAGGGTTCCAGCGGCTCGGGGACCGGCTGCAGCGGGAGGCCGCTCCCGGCTCGCTGCTCGGCCTGGGCCGCGCGTACCGGGAAGCGGCCCTGCAGAGTCCGCATTTGTATCAGCTGATGTTCGGTCCACCGCCGGCCGGCTTCGAGCCTGGCGAGGTGGAGAACAAAGCCGCCGCCGCGACCTACGCCCCGATGCTCGATGCGGTCCGTGCCGCGGTCGAGCAGGGCGACCTCGTCGGCGACCCGGATCGGGTGGCGTTGCATCTGTGGGTTGTGGCGCACGGAATGGTCAGCCTCGAGCTGTCCGGGCAGCTTCCGGGGCGAGCCGAGAACGCGGCAGCCCGCTACGACGATGCGCTCCGGCTGGCCGCCCAACCCTTCATGCCCCGCACCTGACCAACCCGCCCCTCGCCTCAGGATGCTTGCCGCCTCAGGATGCTTGCCGCCTCAGGATGCTTGCCGCCTCAGGATGCTTGCCGCCTCAGGATGCTTGCCGCCTCAGGATGCTTGCCCCGTTAACGGGGTGGGCACCCCGAAAACGGGGGAAACCTGCCCCGGAAACCGGGTGCTTGCCCCGGAGACTCCGTCACTTAGGGTGCAGCCGTGCAGGTACGCCCGCTGACCGTCCGCCCGATGACCCAGGCTGACGCTGTCGCCGTCCTCGCCCTGAACCTCGAGTCGGAGTGGGCGCTGAGCCCGCTCGACGAGGCCAAGCTGGAGCGGGCGGCGGACGCCACCGAGCTCGCGCTGGTGTGCGAGGTCGAGGGTAAGGTGGCGGGGTTCACGTTCGTCTATGCGCCGCTGTCGACGTACGACTCCCCTTATTTTGCTTGGTTTTGCCAGCGGTACGACGACTTCCTCTACCTCGATCGGATCGCCGTGAGCACCGCGTTTCGGCGTCGTGGCATCGCGTCGTTGATGTACGACGAGGTCGAGGCCGCTGCCGCATCGCACGGGCGCCTCGTGTGCGAGGTCTTTTCCCGGCCGCCGAACACGTCATCGCTGGAGTTCCATCGCGCGCGCGGCTACGCCGAGGTCGGCCATCTGGAGGCGCCGGACGGCAGGCAGACGGTGATGCTGGAGAAGCCGCTGTGACCGGCGCACCCGACGCCGGGATCGACGCCGACGAGCTGGCCCGACGGTGCGCTGACGCTATGTGGGCCGACGACGCGGCCTCGCAGGCGCTCGGCATGCGGATCGACTCGGTCGGGCCGGGCCGGGCGACGCTCAGCATGCCGATCCGCGCGGACATGACCAATGGGCACGGCATCGCCCACGGGGGCTTCGTCTTCGCGCTGGCCGATTCGGCGTTCGCCTTCGCCTGCAACGCCGGCAACGAGCGCACGGTCGCGGCCGGCTGCGACATCGTCTTCGCCGCACCAGTGCATGAGGGCGACGAGCTGACCGCGGTTGCTGTCGAGCGACATCGCTTCGGGCGCAACGGCGTGTACGACGTTCGGGTGACGCGGGCGAACGGCGAGGTGGTCGCGGAGTTCCGCGGCCGTAGCCGAACCATCGGCGGAACGCTGGTCGAGGAGTAAGGCTGTGGAAGCGCTGACGACGCCACCCGAACTGTGGGACGAGGCAGAGCGGTGGAGCCTCGACGAGCTGCGCGCGGTCCAGCTCAACCG
>JAICMS010000103.1 GCA_025929075.1 Propionibacteriales bacterium | reverse complement strand
GTGCTGTGCCTGCTGGTTGGTGCGGTGTGCGTGTGGCAGTTCTTCGGTGCCGCATTCTGGGTCGGGCTCGTGCTGGGGCTGATCGCCGCGGTGGTGGCGACCGCCGGCGACCTCCTGGAGTCGGTGATCAAGCGCGACCTCGGCATCAAGGACATGGGCGCGGTGCTCCCCGGACACGGCGGTGTGATGGACCGGCTCGACTCGCTGCTGGCGGTTGCCCCGGTCGCCTTCTTGGTGCTGCGCTTCCTGCTGCCGCTGGCTTGAGTCCGCTTGTGTCCTGCATCTGGAGCGCCGGAGCGCTCCGGATGCAGGACGTTGTACGGCGACTAGCGGGACGTCCTGCACCGCGGGCGCCGGAGCGCTCAGGGTGCAGGACGCAACGAGGGGGACGAGCTGATCAGCGCAGCAGCCAGCCGTTTTCGTCGGCGATCCGGACCGCCTCGGCCCGGGTCCTGGCACCGGTCTTGCCGATCGCGGACGACAGGTGGTTGCGCACGGTGCCCTCCGAGAGGTGCAGCATCCGGGCGAGGTCGGCGACGGTGCCGCCGTCGCGGGCGGCAACGAGCACGTCGGTTTCCCGACTGGTGAGCGGGCTGGCGCCTGCGGTGAGACTCTCCACGGCCAACGACGGGTCGACGACGCGCAGCCCGGCATGGGCTCGTCGGACCGCGTCGGCCAGCTGCCGGGCGGGGGTGTCCTTGACGACGAAGCCGCTTGCCCCTGCCTCCAGCGCCTGCCGGAGATAGCCGGGTCGGCCGAACGTCGTCACGATCAGCACCCGAACCTTCGGGCAGGCCGCATGCAGGGCCGCCGCCGCGCTGAGCCCGTCCAACCCCGGCATCTCGACATCGAGCAGGGCGACATCGGGCTTGGTGCGCCGGGCTGCGGCGACGACCTCGTCGCCGCGACCCACCTCGGTGACCACCTCCAGGTCGGACTCCAGCTCCAGCAGCGCTGACAGTGCGCCGCGGACCAGCGCCTGGTCGTCGGCGAGCAACAGCTTGATCGGCTCCGTCACAGCTCGACGTCCCCGCCACCGTCGGTCGAAACGCGCAGGCAGAAACCGCCGAGGTCGGGCGACCTGCCGGTGGTCATCAGGCCGCCGACGCGACGTACTCGCTCTCGAAGCCCTGCCAGGCCGTGACCGTCCAGGGCGGTCGCTGATTCGCCGACCCCGTCGTCGTGGACCTCGACGGAGGTCGCTGTGAGCCGCACGCGGCACCGGGTCGCCTTGCTGTGCCGGACGACGTTGGTGACTCCTTCGCGGACCGCCCAGGCAAACAGCTCGCGGTCGCGGCTGTGCACTTCGTCGACCGCCTGCGAGACGTCGGCGTCGATGTCGGCCGCGGCCAGCGCACTGCGGGCGTTGATGAGCTCGGAGGGCAGCGTGATCTCGCGGCGACCCTGGATCGTGGCGCGCACGTCGGCCAGCGCATCCCGAGCCAGTCGCTCGACGTCGTCGATCTCGCGCTCGGCGCGGTCGGGGTCGAGGGCCACCAGCCGACCGGCGAGCTCCGCCTTCACGGTGATGACCGTTAGCGAGTGGCCGAGGATGTCGTGCAGGTCGCGGGTCATCCGTGCCCGTTCCTCCTCGACCGCCATCTCCGCCAGCCGTTCGCGCGCCTGGAGCAGCGCGACGTTGCGGCCGATCGCGAGCCGGACGCCGAACACAGCAACCGCGGCGAACAGCACCGAAAACGCCGGTCCCCACTGCTGGTCCTGCCACCCGGGGACCAGCCGTGCGCTGACCTCGGTGCCGACCGCAATCGGTACGACGACGAGCCAGCCCCATGGCAGCGGCAGCGAGAACATGGCCGCGGCGCCGAGGAACGCCACCAGGACCAGGCAGCTCGAACCTGCAGCCGGGGCGGTGCCGGCAAGCATCGCGGCCAACAGCAACAGCCCACCAGCCGCGAGCTTCGGGTTCCCGGACTCCTGGGTCCGCCAGGACAGCCGCAAGACGGCGAACATGCCCACGTAGGTGGCGGCGTATCCGAACAGGCAGACGAGCCCCAGATCCCTCGCCCAGCCGCCCGGGTGGTTCCAGATCGCCTGCAGAGGGGACCCGAGGAAGACCAGCCAGATCGCCACCCAGAAGACGGCGGCGCGCTGACGCAACATGGGCGCCGCCGACGGGGACGCCTTGGTGGACACGTCGGTCAGGTTATGCGTCACGCTCGGTCTCCGCGTCCCGATCGCTGTCGTGACCGGCGTCCGGCCTACGACTTGCCCTCTCCGCGGCGGTAGACCTGTGCGGTGATGGCCACCAGCCCGACCGTCCACGCGGCGATCACCAGCCAGCCCTGTGCCGGCCAGGAGTGCCCTGCCACGGTGAGCCGGCCGGCCTGGCACAGCCAGTACGACGGCAGGCACTGCCCGACGGTGCTGAGCCAGCCGCTGGGCAGGAACCAGGCGCCGCCGAGGAAGGCGAGCAGTGCGGAGGTGCCGCCCATCACCGGTCCGAGCGAGTCGGGGGTGACCAGGTGGCCGATGAGGATGCCGAGGACGGCCATCGGGATGAGGCCGACCAGGATCAGGCCGGTCATCTGGGCCCAGTTCGACAGGGGCAGCCGGACGCCGAGGACCAGCCCGGCGACGTACAGGATCGCGATCGAGAGTCCGGCCATCAGGTAGCCGGCGGCGATCTTGGCTCGGAAGTAGCCGCGGACGCTCAACGGAGTCAGCCGCAGCGCCCGCACCCAGCCGATGCTGCGCTCGGCAGCGATCCGAGCGCCACTGGACATCACCGCGAGCATCGCGCCCCAACCGGCCATCCCGATCATGTAGTAGTCGATGAACTTCACGCCCGGCACGATCTCGGTGTTGGCGTTGCTGCCGCCGATCGTGAGGAACATCAGCAGCGGGAAGACCAGCGAGAAGAAGAAGAAGCGCCGGTTGCGGATCGTGCGGACCAGCTCGTAGCGGGTGAAGGTGAGGCTGCTCATGCCGGGGCTCCTGCGGTGTGGTCGGTCTCGTCGTGGTCGTCTGAGGTCAGCTCGAGGAAGGCAGCCTCGAGGCCGGCGCCGCTGATCTCGACGTCGCGAGCGGCTGCGAAGCCGGCGATGAGGCCGCGGATCGCTGCGTCGGAGTCGGTGCAGGTGAGCCGAACGGTCTCGCCCTTGACGTCCACCGCGCTGACGCCCGGCAGCGCCTGCAGGGCTTCCACCTCGGCCTCAGGCAGGGTGAACCGGATGCTGCGGCCGCCGACGCGGGCCTTGATCTCGGTGGTCGGCCCGTCCGCCACCACCCGGCCGTGCGACATCAGCACGATCCGGTCGGCGAACGCGTCGGCCTCTTCGAGGTAGTGGGTGGCGAAGACGACCGTCTTGCCGCTGTCGGTGAACCGGCGCATCGTCGCCCAGAATCCCCGGCGCGCCTCCACGTCCATCGCCACGGTGGGCTCGTCGAGCACGATCAACGCTGGGTTGCTCACCAGGGCGGCGGCGAACCGGACCCGCTGGGACTGGCCGCCGGAGAGCTTCTGCGTGCGACGCGCCGCGATGTCGGTGATCCCGGTGATCTGGAGAACCTCGTCAACGGGGAGTGGATGCGGATAAAGCGAAGCCAGGAGGTCGATGAGCTCTCGCACCGAGAGGTCGTTGATCAGCCCACCGGACTGCAGCATGGCGCCGATGGCGCCGACGGCGATCGCCCGTGCCGGCTCCTGCCCGAAGAGGGTCACCGAACCGGTGTCCGGCCGGGTGAGACCCAGCATCATGTCGATCGTCGTCGACTTGCCGGCACCGTTCGGCCCCAGGATGGCGACGGTCTCGCCCGGCCTGATCGTGACGCTGACGTCGTCGACGGCGCGGACGCTGCCGAACGACTTCGAGAGCCGGTCCAGGTGGATGCCCGAGCCGACCTCAACCGCCCGCGCGTTCGGCGGGTGGGGTGCTGCTTGGTTGGTTCCTTGGCCCATGGCTCCATCGTCGTCGTACGACGAGGACCGGGCGCGGGAGAGCCGTCACGACTTGGCCATGACGGATGTCATCGGGACTCGGGTGACGTCGCTGGCCTGGCTGGACAAGGCAGCAGACACCGCGGCCGGTAGCGACGCGTCGCCAGCGAGGCCGAGCGCGCTGCGGACCGCGAACCGGTGCCACAGCAAGGGCTTGTCGAGAAGGGCGTGTCGGCCGCCAGCCAACCCGAACCAGGCGACGCGGGCGCCCGCTCGCCGCAGCCGTCCAGCGTAGTCGTGGCTCGCGGGGGCTGATGTCACCGTGTCGGAGGTGCCGTGGGCGATGACGAACGACTGCTCGGGGCGGATCGGGGGGAGCGGTTCGCCGTCGGGCAGCCAGGGAGCAAGGGCCACCACACCCACGACCTGCGGATCGTCGGCGATGGCGAAGCCGGTCCGGCCGCCCATCGAGTGGCCGAGGACGACGACGGGCACCGCGCCGACGGCCGCCCTGATGGTGCCCAACGCCCAGCGAGCATCATGAACCGGGTCCGGGTCGGCGTCTGCTGCGGCGTTCCATCCGCGCAGCCGGTTGCGCAGCAGGTAGACCGCCGTGGTGCTGGCAGCCCGGCGCAGGCCGACGTACATGTCGATCATCCGCAGAAACGCGAGCTGCCGGCTCGAGGTGAGATCCTGACTCGCCTCACGGCCGCCGTGCAAGACGAGCACCGCCGCCCTGGGGCCAGCGGAGCGCTGGGCCCGATTCGGGCCGCCGAGCAGCGTCGGTCTGGCGCCGTCGGTCCAGGAACCTCCCGCGACCGCCGACACGGCGACCATCTTGCCGCAGCCGGTTGCGCAGGCAGGCAGGTGACGGGCGCCCGGGGCCGGGGCCGTGCTGGTGTGGCCAACGCTCGCGGTGCGGATGTCGGCCGCTGGTTCTACGGTCGTGTCATGCGTCGAACTACGATCACCCTGCTCGCCTGTGTCACTGTCGCTCTCGGCTCGGCCGCTATTGCCGCGCCCGCCTCAGCCGGCTCCTCCCGCCATGGGCCGCCCCACTCGTCGTACTCCTGGCAGGTGACGCCCACTGGCAGCAGCGACGAGTTCCGTGGCCTCGCGGCGGTCAGCCGACGCGTGGTCTGGGTCAGTGGTGAGGCCGGGACCGTTCTGCGCACCACCGACGGGGGAGCCACCTGGCAGGACGTGTCACCGCCGGCTGCGCAGGGGGAGGCGTTGCGCGACATCGAGGCAACCGGTGCCGACCATGCCGTGGTCCTGGCGATCGGTGAGGGGGAGGACTCCAAGATCTACAGCACCGACGACGGCGGCCAGACTTGGACCGAGGTCTTCCAGAACACCTTGCCGACCGCGTTCTTCGACTGCATGGCGTTCTCTAACGACGGCACCGGACTGGCGATGAGCGACCCCGTCGACGGCTACGTCCGGCTGGCGCGGACGACTGACTGGGGGCGGACCTGGACCCTGATGTCGACCGACGGCATGCCGCCGGCGCTGGACGGGGAATTCGGTTTCGCGGCGTCTGGCACCTGCATCGTCTCCGGGCCGGGCCACAACTTCTGGATCGGTACCGGCGGCGACCAGCCGCGGGTCTTCCACTCCACCGACGGCGGCCTGCACTGGACCGTCGTCGACACCCCGGTGCGTGGCGGTGCGTCAGCCGGGATCTACTCACTCGACTTCCGCGACCCGCAGCACGGCATCGCGGTCGGCGGTGACTACACCGATCCGACCAACGGTGCTGACGCTGCGGCGTACTCCGACGACGGGGGCAGGACCTGGCAGCTGAGCACCTCGCAGGTCGGCGGTTACCGGTCCGGGGTCTCGTTCGTGACGGGGACTGCGCGGACAGCTGTCGCGGTCGGACCGACCGGCAGCGACATCAGCTTCGATGGCGGCCGGACCTGGACGACGTTCGACACCGCTCGTTACGACGGCGTGCACTGCGCCCGCGACGGCGCCTGCTGGGCCTCCGGCACCGACGGCCGGGTGGCGAAGCTGGTCCGCTGACCGGTGCGGGGCTGCGGACCGCTCAGCCGCGGGGATGCCGGCGCTGGCGGAGCGCCTCGTACAGGATGATCGCCGCCGAGGTCGCGACGTTGAGCGAGTCGATGCTGCCGTGCATCGGGATCGAGACGGGCTCGGCAGCCGCGGCTGACCAGGCCGTGGTGAGGCCGGCATGCTCAGCACCTACGACGACGGCAAGCGGCCCGGTCAGGTCGCTGTCGTAGACGGAGCCCGACGCATCGGGACGGGCGATGACGATCCGGACGCCATGGTCGTGCAGCCAGCCGAGCGTCTCGTCCGTCGTAGCGGCTGCCACCGGGACGGTGAAGACGGTGGCCTTGCTGGCTCGGACGACGTTGGGGTTTCCCCAGTCGGTCACGGGGTCGGCGCTGACCACTGCGTCCACGCCGGCGGCGTCGGCGGTGCGGAGCATCGCTCCAAGGTTGCCGGGCTTCTCCACGGCCTCGGCGACGAGCAGCAGCGGGGTTGCCGACACCCTGAGGTCGGCCAGTGGGCGTCCCGGCGTGGCCACGACGAGGAGCCACCCGTCGGGCGACTCCCGGTAGGACGCCCTGCCAAAGGCCGCGGTCCCCAAGGTGACGATCTCCGCGCCTGCGGCGTGGGCACGATCGACGAGCTCGGGCCTACCGTCGCCGGTGTCTGGTGGCCCGACGAGCTCGGGGCAGAAGGCCAGCAGGGAAGGTGTTGCACCAGAGCGGAGGGCGACCGAGCACTCGGCGTACCCCTCCACGACCGTCACCTGCTCGGCGTCGCGGTGGCTGCGTTTGCGCAGGCTCTGCAGCCACTTGACCCGCGGGTTCGCCGGGCTGGTGATGTCGGTCACCGCCCCACTATGGCGCACCCTCGGTGAGATTTCGGCGCGGCCGCCGACCGTGCTCACCATGAGAGGATGGGCGCACGATGACCGCCACGACACCCGAGCCGACGCACTCCTCGGGCTCCGTCGACCAGGCGGACCGCACTGTCTCCACTCCCGGGCTTCCGCTGCCGCTTGTCTTCGACGAGCCGCCGCGTCGCAGCAAGCCACCACGCCATCTGGCCGACCTCGACACCGCAGCGCGGCGTGAGGCGGTGACCCGGGCAGGGATGCCGGCATTCCGTGCCAACCAGGTCGGCCACCACTATTTCGCCAGGCTCGTCGACGATCCGGACCAGATGACCGACCTGCCGGCGGCGTTGCGCGAGCCGCTTGCCGAGGCGCTGCTCCCGACGTTGATGACGCCGGTCACGGTCCGGTCCGCCGACGGCGGCACCACCCGCAAGACGCTCTGGCGGCTGCACGACGGCACCCTCGTGGAATGCGTGCTGATGCGCTACCCCGACCGGGTGACGATGTGTGTGTCCTCGCAGGCGGGGTGCGGCATGGCGTGCCCGTTCTGCGCCACCGGCCAGGGTGGACTGCAGCGCAACCTCAGCACCGCCGAGATCGTCGAGCAGGTCGTAGCCGGCGCGCGATCGCTGCAGCGAGGTGAGGTGCCCGGCGGACCCGGCCGGGTGTCCAACGTCGTCTTCATGGGGATGGGGGAGCCGCTGGCCAACTATGCGGCGGTGGTCGGTGCGCTCCGTCGGCTGGTCGAGCCGTCGCCGTCGGGGCTCGGAATGTCGGCCCGCGGCATCACGGTCTCCACGGTGGGGCTGGTGCCGCGGATCCAGCAGTTGGCCGACGAGGGTCTGCCGGTCACGCTGGCGCTGTCGCTACACGCGCCCGACGACGAGCTGCGCGACGAGCTGGTGCCGGTCAACACCCGGTGGAAGGTCACCGAAGCCGTCGGTGCCGCCTGGGAGTACGCCAGCCGGACCGGGCGGCGGGTATCGATCGAGTATGCGCTGATCAAGGACGTCAACGACCAGGGCTGGCGGGCCGATCTGCTGGCGGACGTGCTGTTGTCGTACGGCGACTGGGGCTGGGTGCATGTCAATCTCATCCCGCTCAACCCGACGCCCGGCTCGCGGTGGACGGCGTCGCGTCGCGAAGTCGAGCGCGAGTTCGTCCGCCGGCTGCAGGCGAGGCGGATCTCGACGACGGTCCGCGACACCCGCGGCCGCGAGATCGACGGCGCGTGTGGCCAGCTGGCGGCAACGGGCGGATGAAGCCGAAGACGGCGGGCGTAGGGAGTGCGGCGGCCGGCGCGAGACGACGGGTGCCGGTTGGCCGGGGGGTTGCTGGGGTATCGGTGACCTGATGAGCACTTTGCTGTACGACGGCGACTGCCGCCTCTGCGCCCTGTCCGTCAACGTGCTGCACCGCCTGGCGCCCAGCCTGGCCCGGGTAGGTTCCTGGCAGTCTGAGCGCCTGCCGGAGATCGGTCTGGCTCCCGTGCAGCCTCGGCGAAGCCTCCACTGGATCGGCGACGGTGAACACGTTCGCGGCGTGGCCGCGGTGGCTGGCTACCTACGCAGCAGCACCTCGAAG
>JAICMS010000022.1 GCA_025929075.1 Propionibacteriales bacterium | reverse complement strand
AGTGGCCAGGGTTGCAGTGTTGAGTGGCCAGGGTTGCAGTGTTGAGTGGCCAGGGTTGCAGTGTTGAGTGGCCAGGGTTGCAGTGTTGAGTGGCCAGGGTTGCAGTGTTGAGTGGCCAGGGTTGCTCCTCGGCAGCGGGTGCCTCCACCGTTGACCCGGACCACCTGGCCACGGTCGGGTTAGGGTCAGCCATGGTCAAGGTGATCGGCGCGGGGTTGCCGCGCACGGGGACGCACTCGCTCAAGCTGGCGTTGAGCCAGCTGCTCGGCGGCAAGTGCTACCACATGTCCGAGGTGTTCGAGCGGATGGACGACGTCCCTGCTTGGCGGGCCGCGCTTGCCGGTGATGCGTCCGGGCTGCCCGCCGTACTCGACGAGTTCGTGGCGGCGGTCGACTGGCCGGTCTCCGGTCTGTGGTCGGAGCTGGCCCAGCTGTACCCCGACGCACTGATCATCTTGTCGAGCCGGTCGAGCGCTGCGGTCTGGTGGCGCAGCGTGCACGCGACCATCATCGAGGGCTATCGGGACGACGTGCCTCCGGAGATGGTCGAGTGGCAGGCGATGGCGTTCGACCTGTGGCATCGGGTGATCGGGCCCGATCTCCACGACGAGGCGGCCGGCCTGGCGGCGTACGAGCGGCACAACGCAACAGTGCGAGCCACAGCGCCTGCGGACCGCTTCCTCGACTGGAACGCGACCCAGGGTTGGGAGCCGCTGTGTGCGGCGCTCGGGCTGCCGGTGCCAGAGGAGGCGTTCCCGCACGTGAACTCGACCGAGGAGTGGGAGCAGCACCGCCGTGAACGCGAGGCCGAGGAGCGCGCCGCCGAGGAAGGCGCGCCTGCGTAGCGCGTGATCCCTCGGCGGGAGGGGTTGACGGATCGGGGAATCGAACGTATGTTCGAATCATAAGGTCGACCGGCTCCGGCGAAGCCGAGTCCGACCAGGCGGCCGCCGCGGCGGGGATGGACTCGACCCCTGTTCCCGCCCGGCGCCGCCTTTTCGCTCACTGCCTCTGTAGGGCAGACGCGCCTTTTGTCGCTGGAGGTGCTTGGCGATGCGACGGTACGACGACCAGGTCGACGTCCGCCGCGGGCTGGTCGCCGGCCAGGAGGCGCCGGCGGAGTTCTGGTGGCGCGGGAAGCGCTGGGCGGTCCGCGCCGTGGTGGCGCACTGGCTCGAGACCGGGGCCTGGTGGGAGCAGCCCGGCGTCGCCGCGCTGCTGGGCGTCGAGCCGGCCACTGCGGACCTTCGCCGAGACGTCAGTTTTGGCGCAACACGCCGCCAAAACCCCGGCTTTCTCGACGTCTCGGCGGAGGGGGAGCTGCTGGCGGAGGGGGAGCTGCTGGCGGAGGGGGAGCTGCTGGCCGAGCGGGAGATGTGGCGAGTCGAGGCGGTCAAGGCGACCCGGTCGTCGCCGTACTCCGAGTTCTCTTGTCGAGACGCCAGTTCTGCCGCGACACGCCGCCAAAGCTGCGGCTTTCTTAGCGTCTCGGCGGAAGGGGGGTTTGGGGTGTTTGAGCTGTGCTTTGACTGGGTGCGCGGGGAGTGGCGGCTGGTGGGGAGCGTGGACTGATGGAGCGTCGCCGACTCCCGGGGAGCGTGGACTGATGGAGCGTCGCCGACTCCCGGGGAGCGTGGACTGATGGACCCGTTCGTCCACCTGCACGTGGCGTCGGGCTACTCGCTGAAGTACGGCGCCTCGCACCCCCATCGGTTGGTCGAGCGGGCCGCCGAGGCGGAGATGGACACCCTCGCGCTGACCGACCGCAACGGGGTGTACGGCGCCGTCCGGTTCGCCAAGGCGTGTCTGGCCGCCGGCATCCGGCCGATCCTCGGCGTCGACCTGGCGGTCGAGCCGACCGGCATCGTCGGCGGTCTGCCGGACGGCCAACCCGGCGGCAGGCCCGGTGCCCAGCCCGGAGATCGACCCGGCTGGGCTGGCGTGGGCGGCGGTGCAGAAATCGGGGCAGGCGCCGGGTGGCGGCCGAGCGATCGCCGTACCCCTGTCCGCGGCGGCAGCCACATCGACCATGACCGGGTCCATCCGCGGGTCACCCTGCTCGCCGGCAGCAAGACCGGCTGGGCGGCGCTGTGCCGGCTGGTCAGCGCCACCCACGGCCGGGGCGAGCGCGGGCTGCCGGTCACCACCCAACGCCTCGTCGCCGACCACCTGGCCGGACTCACCCCCGGGCTTGACCTGCTGGTGCTGCTCGGCCCCGACTCCGAGCTCGGCTGGGCGGCCACCCGCCGCCGCGACGACCTGGCCCGGGCAGTGCTGCGCGGCTGGCGCGACCTCGTCGACCAGGCGAGCCTGCTCGTCGAGGTGGTGTCGCATCGGGTCGCCGGCTCCGGTCCACGGTCGACGCCGCACGCCGCCCGGATGGCCGGGATCGGCCGGGCCGCCGGCGTCGGGTTGGTGCTGAGCAACGCCGTCCGGTACGCCGACCGGTCCGACGCCCCCGTCGTCGACATCCTCGATGCGACAAGGCGCTTGGTCCCGTTGGCCGGCCGCCATGTCGACAGGGAGAACGCCGAGGGGTTCCTCAAGACCGGCAAGGAGATGGCCGACATCGCCGAGGAGATCTGCCGCCATGCCGGCTTCGACGACCGCGAGGCGAAGCGGCTGCTCACCCGCACCCGCACCGTCGCCGACATCTGCGCGCTCGACCCACGATCCGACCTCGGGCTCGGCGAGGTGCACTTCCCCGAGCTCGACATCAGCGACTTCGACGCCGGCCGGTACACCGGCCAGCTCACCGGCGGCCCGCTCGAGGCCGACGCGGTGCTGCGGGCCCGGTGTGAGGCGGCGATTGGCCGGCACTACTGCTCCGACCAGCACGCCGCTGTCACCCGCCGGCTCGACGACGAGCTGGCGATCGTCGGTCAGCTCGGCTACGCGACGTACTTCCTCACCGTCGGCGACGTCGTCGACATCGTCAAGCGGATGGGGATCCGGGTCGCCGCCCGCGGCTCCGGCGCCGGCAGCCTGGTCAACTACCTGCTCGGCGTCTCCGGCGTCGACCCGCTGCGCTACGGCCTGCTGATGGAACGGTTCCTCTCGCCGTTGCGGCAGGCGCTGCCTGACATCGACATCGACGTCGAGTCCGCCCGCCGGCTCGAGGTGTACGACGCGATCCTCGACCGCTACGGCGGCAGCCGGTGCGCCGCCGTCTCGATGATGGACACCTACCGGGTCCGGCACGCGATCCGCGACGTCGGCGCCGCGCTCGGGATGCCGCCGGGGGAGATCGACTCGATCGCCAAGGCGTTTCCGCACCTGCGCGCCGACCAGGCCCGGATCGCGCTGCGCGAGCTGCCCGAGCTGCGCGCGTCCGGGCTGGGGGAGGAGCGGCTCGACCTGCTGTTCCGCCTTGTCGAGAAGCTCGACGGGCTGCCCCGCCACATCGCCGTCCACCCCTGCGGCGTGCTGCTGTCGGACTCCACGCTGCTGGACCGGACACCTGTCGAGCCGAGCTTCCTCGGCTACCCGATGAGCCAGTTCGACAAGGACGACGTCGAGGACCTCGGCCTGCTCAAGCTCGACGTGCTCGGCATCCGGATGCAGTCGGCGATGGCCCACGCCGTCGCCGAGATCGAGCGGGTCGACGGCGTGGTGATCGACATCGACGACGAGTCACAAGCGCCACGCGACGACCCGTCGACGTACGCCCTGATCTCCGACACCAAGACGCTCGGCTGCTTCCAGATCGAGTCGCCGGGGCAGCGCGAGCTGGTCGGCAAGTTCGCGCCGGAGACGTTCGAGGACATCATCATCGACATCTCGCTGTTCCGGCCCGGCCCGGTGAAGAGCGACATGGTGGTGCCGTTCCTGCGGGCTCGGCAGGGCTGGTCGACGGCGGAGTACCTCCACCCCGACCTGCGGCCGGTGCTCGAGCAGACCTGCGGTGTCGTGGTGTTCCACGAGCAGGTGATCGAGATGATCGCGGTCTTCACCGGCTGCACGCTCGCCGAGGCCGACGAGGCGCGCCGGGCGCTCGGCGACCGCGAGGGTAAGGAGGAGGTGCGGGTCTGGTTCTTCCCGCGGACACTGGCCCGCGGCTACTCCGCGGCGGTTGCCCGGCGCGGGTGGGAAGTGCTGGAGGCGTTCGCGTCGTTCGGGTTCTGCAAGGCGCATGCCGCCGCGTTCGCGCTGCCGACGTTCCAGTCGGCCTGGCTGAAGGCGCACCACCCGGCGGCGTTCCTCGCCGGAGTGCTCACCCACGACCCCGGCATGTATCCCAAGCGGCTGATCCTCGACGACGCCCGCCAGTTCGGCATCGCGGTGCTGCCGCTCGACGTCAACGCCTCCGACGACGTCTACCGGATCGAGAAGGACCCAGAGGGCGGACATGGGATCCGGCTGGCGTTGGCCGACGTCAAGGGGATCAGCGACGCGGAGGTGGCCCGGATCGTCGCCGGTCGGCCCTACCACTCGCTCACCGACCTGTGGCTGCGCGCGCGGCCGTCGCGGCCGGTGGCCGAGCGGCTGGTGCTGACCGGTGCGCTCGACTCGATCTACGGCATCGGCTCTCCGGTGCCGGTACGCCGACGGGGCACCGTGACCCGACGCGACCTGCTGCTCCAGGTGGCCGACCTCGACCGGTGGAGCCGGGCCACCGACCGGGCGGTGCGGGCGGTCTCCCGGACCCGCGGCTCCACCACCGCCGACGGCGCTCCGGAGTCCGTCCAGCTGGCCCTCGACCTCGGCGACACGCCCGCGCTGGGGGAGGCGTCGGGTCTGCCGGAGATGTCCGGCGGGGAGCGGGTCCGGGCCGAGCTGGAGATCCTCGGCCTCGACGTCAGCCACCACATCGTGGAGTTCTACGCACCGATGCTGACCTCACTCGGCGTCACCTGGGCCCGCGACCTGCTCCGTCGCCGCAGCCGGAGCGAGCTGCTGGTGGCCGGCGTCAAGGTCGCCACCCAGACCCCACCGATCCGGTCCGGTCGACGGGTCGTCTTCCTCACCCTCGACGACGGCACCGGGCCTGTCGATGCGACGTTCTTCGAGGAGGCCCAGGGCCCCTACGCCGCGACGCTGTTCCACTCCTGGCTGCTGGTCGTACGCGGCGAGCTGCGCCGGACCGGCCCGAAGGGTGTCTCGCTGCAGGCCACCGGGTGTTGGGAGCTGCCTGCCCTGTATGCGGTGTGGCAGCAGGAGGGAGTGGCCGGTGTCGGTGAGTTCATGAGCCGGCCGCCAGCCGGGTTCGGCACCGAGGAGGCGGTGCACGGTGCCGCCGAGAGCCGGTCCACCAGGCCGGTCATGGCGCCGCTGCCCGGCGCCGACGGCCCGCGCTCCGGACTGGTGTCGGCTGACCCCTCCGGGCCCGGCCCCACCGCCGGTGGGATGGGCCGGCGTCGGGTGCTGGTGCATCCCAGCGGGTTCCGTCAGTCGCCGTACGCCGACGTCCGCCCCGCCGGCGAGGATGTCAAGACCGCCCCGCGCAAGCTCTGGCACTCCAGCCCAGGAAGTTCGGGGGGATGATGGTCCGCCCTCCCGACACCCGCCAGCCGGACGACACCGGATGCACGATCCTGCACGCCGACATGGACGCGTTCTACGCCTGTGTGGCGACCCGCGACCGGCCCGACCTGGCCGGCTTGCCGGTCGTCGTCGGCGGTGGTCAGCGTGGCGTGGTGCTGTCGGCGTCATACGAAGCCCGCTCCTTCGGCGTCGGCTCCGGCATGTCGATGACCAGGGCCCGGCGACTGTGCCCGCAGGCGGTCGTGGTCCGGCCGGAGTTCGAGCAGCTCTCCGCGGTGTCAGCGGCGGTGATGGAGACGTTCCGCAGCGCGACATCGGTGGTCGAGCCGCTGTCGATGGACGAGGCGTTCCTCGATGTGGCGGGGTCGCTGCGACGGTTCGGGTCGCCGGTGGCGGTGGCCCGCTATCTGCGTGAGCGGATCGCCGACGAGCAGCGGATCCCCTGCTCGGTCGGCGTCGCGCCGACTGCCCAGCTCGCCAAGCTCGCCTCGCGGCGGGCCAAGCCCGACGGGCTGGTGGTTGTGCCGCGACACACGGTCACCGCGTTCCTCCACCCGCTCGCCGTCGACGAGCTCTGGGGGGTCGGCGAGAAGACCGCCGAGCAGCTGCACCGGCTCGGCCTGCGCACCGTCGGCGACCTCGCCCACACGCCGGTCGCCACCTTGCGTCGGGCGCTCGGGGAGTCGCTCGGCTCGCGCCTCCATGCGATGGCGTGGGGGTACGACGACCGGCCGGTCACCCCCCGCCGCGGACCCGACGAGCCCGAGCACAGCATCGGGTCCGACGAGACCTTCGGTCACGACGTCGACGACCCCGAGGTGGTCTGCCGGGAGCTGCTCGGGCTGTCGACGAAGGTGGCCGCCCGGATGCGGGCGGCCGGGGTGGCCGGGCGGACGGTGACCGTCAAGGTGAGGTTCGCCGACTTCACGACGATCACCCGGTCACGGACCCTGCGGGAGGCGACCAACCTGACGCCCGAGGTCTATGCGACAGCTGTCGACCTGTTCACCAGGCTGGGCCTGCAGCGCGCGAGGCTGCGGCTGGTCGGCGTTCGGGTCGAGGGACTCGTCGACGCCGCGACCGCTCCGCGCCAGCTGATGCTCGGTGCCCGAGACCACGGGTGGGAGGACGCCGAGCGGGCTGTCGACAAGGCGGTCGAGCGGTTCGGCGGCTCGACGGTCCGGCCGGCCACCCTGATCAGCACCGGCCGGCCCTGACCTGAAGCGTCCCAGACCTGACAGGGAGACCGGCCGGCTCCTCCCGAGAGCCGGCCGGTCTCCCTGTCAGCGGCTGCTCAGTCCCAGGCGCCGTAGACGGTGACGATCAGCGTCTTGTTGTGGGTCAGGTTCCAGAGTTGGCGGGCGTCCTCGACGTACATGTTCACGCAGCCGTGGCTGTGGTCGACGAACGGGTTCATCATCAGCCGTGACCCGTGGATCGCCTCTCCGCCGTCGAAGAACTGCGAGTAGGGCATCGGGCTGTCATAGAGCGTCGACCAGTGGTCGATGTCGCGGTAGAACACCTTGTGGGTGCCGAGCCGGGTCTGCGTGGTGTAGCCGCCGCCCCGGACGAGCCACCCGTTGTAGATGGCACCGTCGTGCAGCAGCAGCAGCTGGTGCATCGACCTGTCGTAGCAGGCGTGCCAGCCGGCGTTGCGGCAGACCGACGGGATCGCTCCCGGCCGGCGCACGGTGTCTTGCAGCAGCAGCTTCCACGTCCGCGTGGTCGCCATACCGGAGACGACGATGTGCTTGCGAGCCTGATAGGCACGCACCGCCTGTCGCGTCACCGTGCCGTAGGAGCCGGTCGGGACCCGGTTGTACAGGCCGACCCACTTCAGTCGCAGCTGCAGCTCCCGGACATGGGCGATGTGCCACGGGGAGGTGTCCGTCGTGCCGAAGCGCACCTCCTCGCGGGCCCACGGCGCGGCGAGACCGGTCGGCACGGTGGTCGCCGTCGAGCGGGCGGACGTGGCAGCCGCGGCGGCGGCCGTGGACATCGTGCTCGTCGCTTCCCTGTGCGGCGGCACGGCAACGGCTTCTGCCGAGGCGAACCCCGACAGGCCTGACATCAAGACGGCCGCCGGAACGGCGGCCGCCACAGCACGAAACAGCTTTCTCCTCGAATCCTCCACGCGGAAACCGTACCTGGCGACCCAAGCCGGCTTCTTTCGATTTTCTGGCAGATGCCGCCGACTGCAATTTGGTTGTCCGGGGTACCAGTGCTGGTGTCGGATGCCTAGACTGGACGTGATCCGACACACATCTCGTCGGCTGGAGGACATGGTGCCGCTCTCAGAAGAAGAGCAGCGTCTGCTCGAGCAGATGGAAGAGGCGCTTGCGGCCGAAGACCCCAAGTTCGTCTCCACCATCCGCGGCTCCACGACCCGCGCTCGACACAAGCGGCTTGTCGGTCTGGGATGTGTCGGTTTCGTCGTCGGTGTTGGCGTGCTGATGACCGGTGCCGTCTTGATGATGACCTTCGTCGCGGTGGCAGGTTTCGTCGTGATGCTCGGATCGGCCTACTTGGCTCTCACGCATGTACGGCGACTCAAGGAGCCCGACCTGCCGGCCAACGTCCAGCCGATCGGCAAGGCCAAGGGCCGGACGACGCCGGTCCGCCCGTCCGGGTTCATGCACCGGATGGAAGACCGCTGGCGCCGTCGTCGCGACGACTTCTGACCCTCCCGCTGGTCAGGTCGGTTGGGGGGCTTCGGGGGTGCGGCGCAGGCGGGCCATGGCGTCGGCGAGCCAGCTACCGACACTTGTCCCGAGTGAGGCCGGCAGGAGCACGGCTCTCGCCCGAGTGCCCCACGACACGCCCTGGCTGATCACATGGACGACCTCACGGGCGTCGTCGGCGGGCGCTGCGTTCGACAGCGGGGCGGCAGCGTAACGGGCGCGCTCGACTGCGAGTGTGAGCCGTCGCAAGGCCGCTACGGACTCGCGGTCACCACCGAGCAGCGGCTCGATCAGCCGCTGCCGGGCCCGGGGTGACATCGACCCGGTCCACGAGAGGCCGAGGTCCCGGAGCCCGTCGCGAAGCTCCAGCCAGGCGTTCTCGGCCGCGTCGGTGGGGTCGATGCCGCGTCCCAACCGAGACCGCCTGACCCCGATCCGCAGCAGCGCGGGCGTGAAGAGCAGGACCACCCCTAGGCCGATGAGCAGCCACCAGAGTGAGGGCAGTCTGCCGCTCGATGCTGCGACATGGTGGTGCTTGGGCACGGTGGTCGGAGCCGTGCTCGGCAGGCCGGTCACGTGGCCGATCTGTGCCCCCGGGGTGGTCGGCAGGCCGATGCCGGGGAGGTTGTGCAGCGCGACCTTCGGCGCCCACGGCGGCATCGCCGCACCGACGCCGGGGGTCGGTTCGAAGCGAACCCAGCCGACGCCGGAGAAGTAGAGCTCGGGCCAGGCGTGGGAGTCGTGAGAGGTGAAGACGTACTGGCCGGACGCCACCCGTTTGTCGGGGTGCAGGAAGCCGACGACGACCCGCGACGGGATGCCCAAGGTGCGGGCCATCATCGCCATCGTGGCGGCGAAGTGCTGACAGTAGCCGCGCCGCTCTTGTAGGAACCTGGCCATCGCCGAGTACCCGTCGCCGTACCCCACGTCGAGGTCGTAGGTGAAGCTCGAGCTGCGGAAGAAGCTTTGCAACATCAACGCCCGTTGGTAGTCCGACGTCGCGCCCCTGGTCACCGCGCGGGCTGTCTCCCCGACCACCGACGGCACGCCGGTCGGCACCACCTCATAGCGCCGGACGATGTCGGCTGGCGCCGGTGTGGCCAACGCCAGCTGCTGTCCGCTCGGCTCCGGCACGTCGTAGGACACCTGATAGCTGGAGACCTCGGTGAGGACGCCGTCGTTGCGCATGGCCACTGTCTGGTCGTCGGGCACATACGCCAGGCCCGGCGCCGGGTCGGCCTCCTTGCCTTGGGCGGCCAGCGTCACGACGTCATACGGGACGGGCAGCCAGAGACTGTCGCTGGGGAAGTCAGAGGTCGGCGTGATCGTCATCTGCTGGGCGACGGAGTGGACCGACTGCGCCAGCCCGGTCGGGTGCGGGAAGATCTCCGACACGGGAGTGGTGGCCGACAGGTCGATCGGCTGGGCGCGCCAGCCTGACGGCGTGGGCTCGTTGAGAACCGTCAGCCGCAGGTACTGCGGCACTGTGCTGCTGTGCACCGACAGCAGGTCGATCGGCGAGCTGCGGCGCAGGTTCTGCGCCAGGCTGACCATCGGGTCGCTGAAGCTGAGGTTGGAGCCGGGGCCCGGCCCGATCCCCTTGCCGCTGGCGAACAGCGTCGTCGAGAAGCCCGGCACGAGCATCGGCAGCCCGACGGCCAGCACCAGCGCAACCAGCGAGATGCGCCGCCCGTTGGCACTCAGCGCCGATGTGTCGATCGGCTCCGAGCCGCTGCCGCTCTGCACGACATGCCGGCCCCAGTGTGCAAGACGGTCACGTTCGGCGACGAGAAGCAGCAGGACGAATCCGATGGCGCCTGGCAGGAAGCACAGCACAGGCAGCCCAGACGGCAGGATCGTGACCGGCACGGTGTAGAGCACGAGCAGCGGCAGTCCGGCGAGCGGCACCCGGTTGAGACCGATCGCGATGAAGTCCACCAGCGCGACGATGGCCGCGATGAACGCGACGACGATCAGCGTCAGACCCGCACTCCTCGGTGCCGGGGCGGCGTAGCGCTGGGCGACGTCGATCCCGGCGGTGATGATGTCGTGCACGTGTTGGTACGACGACGAGGTCGGCACGATGCCGAAGACCGTGTGGCCGCCGTAGCCGACGCTGATCACCTCCACGATCACCGCGAACTGCACCAGCAGCGTCAGGATGCTGGGCACCCTGAACTGTCGAGCGACCATGCCGAGCGCCACCACCGCAGCGCCCAGCAGGGCGCCCAGCACGAAGAACCGCTTCTCTTCGAGCGCCGGGTAGATGCTGAGCGACATCGCGATCGCTGCCACCCACCCGAGCAGAGCGAGCTTGTGCCGTTCGCCGATCGAGACCGTCATCCCGCGGCCACCTCCGCGCCGGGCACGGTTATGGCAGCTGTGCCGACGGTCGAGCCGGCGGCGCTCGCAAGCCCACCCTGACGCATCACCGGTCGGGTCCGAGCGAGCTCTCGCCAGACCGCGGCGAGCTTGTCTTGTGGCCGGGCCACGACCACCGACCAGCCGTTGCGCCGGGCGAGCAGCGCCTGCGCATCGACGTCGGCAATGCCGCGCGCGTCGCCGTCACGTGCCCAGGCAGCAACCTCGAGCATGATCGCCAGCGCCCTCGTCGAGCTGGCTCGCAGGCTGGACAGCGCGGTGAGGTCTGCCTCGGTGACCGCGCCGAGCACCGCGACGACCAGACCTGAGGAGGCCTGCTCGGTCGGCGCGGTCTCGAACTTCGAGAGGGTGCTGACGCCGATCACCGCGAGGTCGTCGAGCAGCAGCTCCACCTCGGCGGCGCTGCTAACCCCACGGTCGTGCCAGCTGAACGCGTCACCCGCCCCGCGCTCGGTCACCATCCGGACGACGAAGCCGTACGTCGACAGGTGGGCGCCGATCGAGGCAGCCGCCGACACGGCGTACTCGAACGACGACGTCGGCCCCTTCCCACGGTGCGCGACGCCGCGGCTGTCGAGCAACAGCGTCGCGCGGCTCTGGTGCGGCTGTTCCTCGCGCCGGACCATCAACTGGTCGGACTTGGCCGTCGATCGCCAGTGGATGCGACGCAGGTCGTCGCCTTGTCGGTATTCGCGGACAGTGATGTCCTCGGTGCCCGCGGACGCGAAGGCGCGCGGCCGGTTGTCCCCGGTGCCGCTCCAGTCACCGGACAGCGTCGCCGTCGGCAGCGGATGCACGACCGGCCGCACGATCAGAGGCGTCTTGACGGAGAAGGACCGGGTCATCTCGACGAAGCCGAACGGGTCGCTGATCCGCACCGTCAGCGGACCGATCGGGTATCGGCCCCGGACCTCTGACCGGACCGGGTAGCCGATCTCGCGGTGCCAGCGCGGCCGCAGCTGCTCGATCACGAACCGCGGCCGGCTGCCGAGGACATAAGGAAGGCCGTCCTCGAGCAGCATCAGACCGGTCGGCACTCGGCCGGGATTCTCGACCCGCAGTGAGACCGTCGCGGACTGACCGGCCTGCACTCTTCCCGGTGTGATCTCGCGTCGGCAGGAGAGCAAATAGCGCGAACGATGCGCGACCAGCGCCGTCACGATCGGCAACGCCAGCAGGAGTACGGCGACCCGCAGCAGATCCTTCTGACCCAGCGCCAGCGCGCACACGCCACATGCCAGGCCCGCCGAGACGAACGCGCGTCCTCGGGTGGTCAGGCTCGACAAGGCGGTGCGCACGGCAGAGGACTATCGACCGGAGCCGCTGCCCACGGTGCTCTCCGGAACCGGGAGCGACCGAAGGATGGACGTGATCACCTGCTCCGGCCCGCGGCCGCCCATCTGCGCCTCGAGGCCGGCGATCAGCCGGTGGGCCAGCACTGGGCCGGCCAGCGACTGGACATCGTCGGGGATGACGTAGTCGCGGCCCTCGAGCGACGCGTGTGCCCTGGCGGCACGGACAAGATGCAGGCTGGCGCGGGGGGAGGCACCCAGACGGAGGTCTGGCGACCGGCGGGTCGCCGAGGCGATGTCGATGACGTACTGCTTGACCGCCGGGGCGATGTAGACGGTGCGGACGACCTCGACGAGCTTGGCGATCTCTGCGGCGTCGGTGACCGGCTCGAGGTCGTCGAGCGGGTTGGCCGCGGAGTGGGTGTCGAGCATGTCCATCTCCGAACGGGAGACCGGATAGCCCATGGACACCCGCGCCATGAACCGGTCCCGTTGTGCCTCGGGCAACGGGTAGGTGCCCTCCATCTCGATCGGGTTCTGGGTGGCCACGACCATGAAGGGCGACGCCAGGTCGTAGGTCACCCCGTCGACGGTGACGTGCTGCTCCTCCATGCACTCCAGCAGCGCCGACTGCGTCTTCGGTGACGCGCGGTTGATCTCGTCACCGACCACGATGTTGGCGAAGACGCCCCCGGGGCGGAATTCGAACTGCCTGGTCTCACGGTTGTAGACCGAGACGCCGGTCACGTCGGAGGGCAGCAGGTCCGGGGTGAACTGGATGCGCTTTACCGAGCAGTCGATCGAGCGAGCCAGCGCCTTGGCGAGCATCGTCTTGCCGACGCCTGGCACGTCCTCGATCAGGAGATGTCCCTCGGCGAGCAGCACGGTCAACGACGTCCGCACCGCTTCGGGCTTGCCCTCGATGACGCGTTCCACGTTGTCGATCACCCGGCGGGTCACCGTCGCCAGCGTCTCGAAGCTGCTCATTTCGTCCCCTCGGGATAACGAACGTTGGCCCGGGGCCGGCCCGGGGATTCGATCCTTACAACTCCAGCCGGTTAGCGCGACGTCTCGCCGATAACGATGTGGTGACGGCCCGCGCTGTCCGGACGCCCGAGATCGCATCCCCGGACAGGCGCTCCGCTCAAGCGTACGCCGACCGCGGGGCGGTCAACCGCGATCCGCAGGTGGTTGGCAGGTGGGGGAAAGTGGAGTAAAGTGGAGGACAGTGGTCGAGCTTGGAGTCAGTGCGCGGGATGCCGTGGTGTGGCGGGGTGATGCCCCCGCCGGACCTGTGTCGGGAAGGGGTGGTCGATGTTCCTCGGCACACACACCCCGCGCCTTGACGAGAAGGGGCGGATCTTCCTGCCGGCCAAGGTCCGCGACGAGCTCTCCGAAGGCCTCGTGGTGACCCGCGGACAGGAACGCTGCCTGTACGTCTGGCCGAGCGCGGAGTTCAAGCTCCACGTCGCCCGGCAGCTCGAGCACACGCCGGTCACCAACAAGCGCGGCCGCGACTACGTCCGGATGCTCTCCGCCAGCGCGTCGGCCGAGACCGCCGACCGGCAGGGCCGGATCACGCTTCCGCCCGTCCTGCGCCAGTACGCCGGGCTGCAGCGCGAGTGCGTCGTCATCGGGGCGATCAACCGGGTGGAGATCTGGGACGCCGAGGCCTGGAGCGCCTACAGCGACGAGCAGGAGCCGGTGTACGCCAACTGGTCGGAGGAGGTGGAGCCGCACAGCACCTGAGAGCGCACCAGCCGATTCGTCCGCGTGGCGAGGTCTCCGGTCCGCCTTCGTCCTTCTGACGCACCTTCCCCGGCGCCAGACGGGCTTCCCGCGAACAGCGGACCTGGGACCTGACCACACGGTCACCCGACGAGCAGGACAAGCAGCCAGGCGTCACCGGAACGAAGGGTCGAGATGGTCACCTCCGGAGTCACTGCCCAGCCGAGCACGACAAGTTCCGCCACCACAAGCGCGACGACCGATCGGCGCCGTCGAGCCCGCCTCGACCTGTCGCCGGTCTCCGCGCCGTACCAACCGCAGCGCCGGGTGCGCCAGGACGTGCGCGACGGTCTGGCCGTGATCGCCGCTTCCGCCGGGGCGTCGACCGCCGTTGCCTTGATCGCCACTCTGTTGGTCAAGCTGGTCGGCTGAGTCGGCGAGCCGATGGACCACCCGCAACACGTCCCCGTCCTGCTGGACCGGGTTGTCGCTCTCGTCGCCCCCGCGTTGCAGCGGCCAGGATCGGTGCTCGTCGACGCCACGCTCGGCCTCGGCGGGCACAGCGCGGCGGTCCTCGGACGGTGTCCCGAGGCCCGGGTCGTCGGTATCGACAGGGACGAGCAGGCGCTCGCCGTTGCCGCCTCTCGGCTCGCCTTCGCCGAGGACCGGCTGACGATCGTGCACGCGGTCTACGACCAGATCCCGCGGGTGCTCGCCGAGCTCGGGCTGCCGGCCGTCGATGGCGTGCTGTTCGACCTGGGTGTCTCCTCGCTGCAGCTGGACGACGAGCGGCGCGGCTTCGCCTATGCAAAGGACGCCCCCCTCGACATGCGGATGGACCAGGGGTCGGGGCGCACGGCCGCCGACGTCCTCAACACCTCTTCCGCCGACGAGATCGCCTGGCTCTTGCGTCGGTACGGCGACGAACGGTTCGCCCGGCGGATCGCGGACTCGCTGGTCCGGGAGCGCGCCCGCGAACCGTTCACGTCCAGTGCCCGGCTGGTCGACGTGGTGCGCGGCGCCATCCCGGCCGCCGCTCGCCGTACTGGCGGCAACCCTGCCAAGCGGACCTTCCAAGCCCTGCGGATCGAGGTCAACGGCGAGCTCGCGGCGCTGGAACAGGCCCTGCCGGCCGCCGTCGATGCGCTGCGGGTGGGCGGCCGGATCGTCGTGCTGTCCTACCACTCGCTCGAGGACCGGCTGGTCAAGCAGGTGCTGGCGGCGCGAGCGGCCGACACCGCCCCACCCGGACTGCCGGTCGTGACAGCGGACCTGCAGCCGCAGCTGCGGCTGCTGACCCGTGGCGCCGAGAAGGCCTCCGACGCGGAGGTCGCCGCGAACCCGCGGGCCGCCTCGGTGCGGCTGCGGGCAGCCGAACGGATCAACGCATCGACAAGGGAGGTCGCATGAGCGCGTTCGTCACTCCGGCTGACGTCGCTGGTTCGGACCGGGCAGCGGGGATGCCGGCGGGTCGGTCCCGAACGTGGCGTGGCACCGGGCTGCCGCGACCGCGGCTCACTGTGGTGCCCAAGGTGGTGGCGAAGGCGCCGCGCGTGCCCTTCGTCGTCCTCGTCGTCGCCGTGCTCGGCGCGGGCCTGGTGGGCTTGTTGCTGCTGAACACCTCGCTCGAGCGCGGCGCCTACCAGGTGACCGCATTGCGCGATCAGGCGGCCCAGGTGACGCTGCGCCAGCAGGGCCTGCAGATGCAGGTGGCCGCGCTGCAGGACCCGCAGGTCCTGGCCCGCAAGGCGATTGCGCTGGGGATGGTGCAGGACCCGAGTCCCGCCTTCCTCTCGCTGCGCACCGGTCAGCTGATCGGCCATCCGGTTGCGGGTGTTGCGGGCAACCAGTTCGACGTCGGTCCGCTGGCCGGGGTGCGCGTCGACCACCTCAGCAAGCTCGCCTCCGTCGCTGGGGGGCAGGCCGCCGGCCATCTGCCGCCGGTCGTTGTAGCGAAGGTCCACCACGGTGGATCCGCGGGTGCGGGGTCCACACACGCGCAAAAGAGCGGCGACACCGGCTCTGGTGCGACCGTTTCCAAGGCGGCGCGGGATACAAAGGGACAGCAGCCGCAACAGCAGTCCCATTAGTTCCATCCCGTCGCCCCAGTACCACCGCTGTGCGCACATACCGCCCGCCGTCCCGAGGAGGCCGCAGTGACCCAGCGCCCCACCGGCCGGCGTCCACGCAAAGGCCGCCGGTCGCGGCTGGCAAGCGGAACCTTCCGGCTGTGGAGCGCGTTCTGCGTGGTCGCCTTCTGCCTGACGCTCTTCACCGCCCGGCTGGTGCAACTGCAGGGCATCGACGAGAACGACTACGCGGCGATGGCGATCGCCGACAACACCACGAAGGTCACCCTCGAGGCACCCCGGGCCTCTATCTATGACCGCAACGGCGTCCCGCTCGCGGAGTCCGTCGACGCCGAGAAGCTGGTCGCCGACCCGACGTTCACGAGCAAGGACGCCACCCGGATCGCGACGCTGTTGCACCAGCGCCTCGGCTTGGACTACCTGCAGACCGTCGAGGCGCTGCGCACGCCGGGTACCCGCTACGTCGAGCTGGCCGGCCACCTGCTGCCGAGTCGCGCCGAGCAGATCGTCCGCGAGCTGACGCGCCTGCACCTGCCCGGTGTCTACACCGAGAAGGACACCATGCGGATCTATCCGTCGGGAGACGTCGCCGCCAACGTCGTGGGTTTCGTGGGCCACGACAACTCCGGCCTGTTCGGCCTCGAACAGGCCTACAACCACATGCTCCACGGCACGAACGGCTCGGAGACCTACGAGGTTGCCGACGGTCAGCAGCTGCCGCTCGCGCACACCACCGAGATTCCGCCGAAGGAGGGCACCGGCGTCCGATTGACCATCGACCAGGATCTGCAGTTCCTCGCCCAGCGACGGCTCGCGCAGGCAGTCAAGAGCTCTGGCGGCCTGTCCGGCGTGGCCGTCGTCCAGGACGTCCGCACCGGCCAGCTGCTGGCCCTGGCCGACTACCCGACCTTCAACGCCAACAACTACGCCCAGGCCAACCCCGCGAACTTCGGCTCACGTGCGCTGCAGGATGTCTACGAACCGGGCAGCGTCGAGAAGGTGCTGACATTCAGTGCTCTGATCAACCAGGGCCTGATCACCCCGACGACCCATCTCACTGTGCCCCCGGAGTACGTCGAGGGCCCCGACGTCATCCACGACTACTTCTACCACGGCACCTTGCACCTGACGGCCACCGGCGTGGTCGCCCTGTCGTCCAACATCGGCACGGTGATTGCCGCCAAGCGAATCTCCAGCGCCGGGCTCTACGGCTACCTGCGCAAGTTCGGGCTCGGTAGTCCCACGGGCATCGGCGTCCCCGGCGAGGCGGCCGGCCTGCTGGCCAAGCCCGGCACCTGGCGGCCGATCCGGCACGACAACATCGCGTTCGGGCAGGGCGTCAGTGTCAACGCGGTCCAGATGTCGTCGGCCGTCGCCGCTGTGGCCAACCACGGCGTCTACGTGCAGCCTTCGCTGGTCGAGGGATACGTCCACAGCGACGGCACGTTCACGCCGGCTCCGAAGCCGCATCGCCACCGGGTGGTCTCCGCCGCGACCGCCCACGCCGTGACGCGGATGATGGAAGCTGTCGTCGGTCCGCAGGGAACCGCGCCGGTCGCCAACATCGACGGCTACCAGGTGGCCGGCAAGACCGGAACTGCCCAGCGCGCCGGCCCGAACGGCATGTACGACGGCACGTTCACCGTCTCCTTCGCGGGCTTCGCCCCCGCCGAGAACCCACGCTTCGTCGTTTACGTCGTGATCCAGCGGCCGACCGTCGCCGGAGCCGGCGGCGGCGCCACCGCCGGCCCCGTCTTCCACGACCTGATGGCAGCGGCGCTGCAGAAGTACGGCGTGCCACCCAGCGGCAAGCACGACCCGATCCTCCCCGTCTACTGGTGACCGGCCGGCGCAGGTGACCCCCGGTAGCCTTCGGCTGTGCCAGGAGACATGACCGGCTCGCCACGGCCGGCTCACGTGCCGCCGGTGGCACTTGTGGACGTCGCCCGAGTCGCCGGCGGGAGCGCGCCGGCGAGCCAGGTCGCTGTCACGGGGGTCTCGTTGTCGTCGCACGGAGTCCGGCCGGGTGACCTGTACGCCGCGCTGCCGGGCGCCACGACCCACGGCGCGCGCTTCGCCGCCGCGGCGCGCGACGCCGGAGCCCTCGCTGTCCTCACCGATCCCGCCGGAGCCGCCCTGGCCGCCGATGTGGGCCTTCCGGTCGTCGTCGTACCCGAGCCCCGGCGTCGCCTGGGCGAGGTCGCGGCGACGGTCTACGGGAGCCCCGCGGAGTCGCTGACACTGGTCGGGGTCACCGGCACGCAGGGCAAGACCACAACGACCCACCTCGCCATGGCGGGCTTCGTCGCCGCCGGTCACCGGGCCGCGTTGGTCGGCTCCACGGGCACTGTCATCGACGGCGTCCCCGTCGCCAGCGTCCTCACCACACCCGAAGCGCCCGAGCTGCATGCGCTGTTCGCTGTGATGTGCGAGCGCGGCGTGGACGTCTGCGTGATGGAGGTGTCCAGCCACTCCCTCGTGATGGGCCGGGTCGACGGAATCGTGTTCGACGTTGCGGTCTTCACGAACTTCGGGCGTGACCACCTCGACTTCCACGGCGACGTCGACAGCTACTTCGCCGCCAAGGCGAGCCTGTTCACCAGCAGTCGAGCCCGACGAGCGCTGCTCAACGCCGACGACGAGGCGGTGGCCCGACTTGCCAGCGAGCCCGAGGTGCCGACCCACACCTTCTCCGCGACCGGATCCTCAGCAGACTGGCGAGCAGGGGACGTGCGGTCGGACCGGTCCGGGTCTGCTTTCCGGCTGACCGGTCCCGGTGGTGTCGATGTCGCGGCCGAGGTGCGGCTGCCCGGTGCCTTCAACGTGGCCAATGCGGTCACAGCGCTCGCCGCCCTCGGCGAGTCCGGCGCCTCGGTCCAGGCTGCGGTGTCCGGTGTCGCCGCGGTCGAGGCCGTGCCCGGCCGGATGGAGACCCTCGACCGAGGTCAGAGCTTCAGCGTCGTCGTCGACTACGCGCACAAACCCGACGCGGTGGCTGCAGCCCTCGGCGCGCTGCGGCCGCTGACCACCGGACGGCTCATCGTCGTGCTCGGGGCAGGCGGTGACCGCGACACGGGCAAGCGCCCGCTGATGGGTGAGATCGCCGGCCGGCTCGCCGACCTCGTCGTGGTGACCGATGACAACCCACGGTCGGAGGAACCGGGAGCCATTCGGACAGAGGTCATCGCCGGTGCACGCCGGACCACCGCCGACGTCGAGGAGATCGCCGACCGCCGGGAGGCGATCGCGTGGGCCTTGTCCACGGCGTCCGCGGGCGACACCGTCGTGGTGGCCGGCAAGGGCCACGAGACCGGGCAGGAGCGCGCCGGGATCGTGACGCCGTTCGACGACAGGGCAGTGGTTGGGGAGCTCCTCGACGAGCTCGTCGGCGCGGCGGGGACTGGTGGTCGCCGGTGATCGAGATGACGCTGGCCGAGATCGCCGAGGTCGTGGGTGGTCGCGTTGACGGCCCCGATGACGTGGCCGTCAAGCGGGAGGCGTTCGTCGACTCGCGCTCGGTCGTGCCGGCGGGCCTCTATGTGGCCGTACGTGGCGAGCACGTCGACGGTCACGACTTCGCGGCCGACGCCGTCGCCGACGGAGCAGCGGCGGCGCTCGTGACCCGACCAGTGGGTGTGCCGGCTGTGGTCGTGGGCGACCCCGTCGCTGCGCTCGGCCGGCTCGCCGCTCACGTCGTACGTCGACTGCCCGGGCTGGAGGTCATCGGGCTCACCGGGTCGCAGGGCAAGACCAGCACAAAGGACCTGCTCGCCCAACTGCTCGAGCGGACCGCGCCAACGGTAGCGCCGGCCGGCTCGCTGAACACTGAGATCGGGACGCCGATGACCGTGCTGCGTGCCGACGATCAGACGCGTTACCTCGTGTTGGAGATGGGGGCACGCGGACGCGGACACATCGCCTACCTGGCGCAGCTGACGCAACCGTCGGTGGGCATCGTGCTCAACGTCGGGCTCGCGCACGTCGGGGAGTTCGGCAGCCAGGCGGAGATCGCCGTGGCCAAGGGCGAGCTGGTCGAGGCGCTGCCCGCCGACGGGCTTGCGGTCCTCAACCACGACGACCCGCTCGTGCAGGCGATGGCCGGCCGGACGGCAGCCTCCGTGCGGTGGTTCGGTCGATCTGCCGAAGCCGGGATCCGGCTCGGAGACGTCGCGCTCGATGACGCCGGGCATCCGCGGTTCACGTTGGCCGACGGCTCACAGACCATCGACGTGGTGCTCCCTCTCATCGGGGCGCATCACGCGGTCAATGCCGCGGCAGCCGCGGCTGCCGCGACCGGTCTGGGCATGTCGCTCGAGGACGTCGCCGAGGTGCTGGCGTCCGCCGTCGCGCGTTCTCGTTGGCGGATGGAGGTCTCCACCTCCGCCGGCGTCACGGTGGTCAACGACGCCTACAACGCCAACCCCGACAGCATGCGGGCGGCGCTGCAGACCCTCGTCGAGCTCGGCCGGCGTCGACCTGGGGCCCGGACTATCGCCGTCCTGGGGGAGATGCTCGAACTCGGTGGGCGAAGCGAGGAGCAGCATCGGGCGGTCGGCCGGCTCGTCTCGGAGCTCGGCATCCAGCAGCTGGTCACGGTCGGCGCGCAAGCGCGACAGATCGCCGTCGGGGCGGACGCTGCCGGGCGGACCGTCTGTGTGGACGACCGCACCGCCGCCATCGAGCATCTGCGCCAGGTGCTGCGACCTGACGACATCGTGCTGGTGAAGGCGTCGCGTGGTGCCGGTCTCGAGACGGTCGCACTCGCGTTGCTGGAGATCGACGGCTCCACCGCCCGGGTGGGCGACCGATGAAGGCGATCCTCCTGGCTGGCGGCCTGGGTCTCATCGGGACGCTGCTCGGCACCCGATGGGCGATCGCGATCCTCACCCGGCGTGGGTACGGACAGCTAATCCGCGACGACGGGCCGACCTCGCATCACACCAAGCGCGGTACGCCGACGATGGGCGGCCTGGTGATCATGGTCGTGGTCGTCGTCGCCTACCTGTTGGCGAAGCTGATCACCGAGAGCCGACCCTCCATCTCCGCAGTCCTACTGCTGGGGCTGTTCGTCGGGATGGGCTTCGTCGGCTTCCTCGACGACTACATCAAGATCGCCAAGCAGCGGAACCTCGGCCTGCGCAGCAAGGCCAAGTTCGCCGGTCAGACGATCATTGCGGGCGCGTTCGGGTGGCTCAGCTTGCAGTTCCCGGACGAGCGCGGCAACACGCCGGCGACGGCGGCGATCTCGTTCATCCGCGTGCTCGGATGGAAGATGCCACTGGTCATCGTCATCGTGTGGGTGCTCATCATGGTCGCCGGCACCAGCAACGCGGTGAACCTGACCGACGGTCTCGACGGCCTTGCCACCGGCAGCGCGATGATGGTGTTCGGCGCCTACACGCTCGTCGAGATCTGGCAGAACAACCAGTTCTGTGCGAACCGACCGGGCCCCCAGTGCTACAACGACATCCGCGACCCGCTCGATCTCGCCGTCGTCGCAGCGGCGTTCACAGGCGCCTGCTTCGGTTTCCTGTGGTGGAACGCCCCCCCGGCCAAGGTCATCCTGGGCGACACCGGGTCGCTCTCACTCGGCGGCGCCATGGCGGGCTTCGCGATCATGACCCGCACCGAGTTGCTGCTCGTCGTCCTCGGGGGCCTTTTCGCGATCGTCACCATGTCGGTGATCCTGCAGGTGGGCTTCTTCAAGCTGACCAAGGGCAAACGGCTGTTTCGAATGGCGCCGCTCCACCATCACTTCGAGCTGATCGGCTGGGACGAGGTCACGATCACGATCAGGTTCTGGTTGATCTGCGGCATCTGCGTCGCCCTCGGACTCGGCATCTTCTACGCCGAGTGGGTCGTCGGCTCATGAGCTGCCGGTGACCCGCGACCGGCTCGACTGGCTGGCTGGGGCGGCCCGTGGGTCACCGTGGCAACAGGCCCGGGTCGCAGTGGTCGGCGGTCTCGGTGTCTCGGGGTTCGCCGCCGCTGACTCGCTCACGCATCTCGGTGCACACGTCGTCGTACTCGACGACGCTGACGGCGCGACCGCCGCCGATCGGGCGACGTTGCTGGAGATCCTCGGTGCCGACATCCGGACCGGTCCCGGCGCGACAAGCACCGTGCCCGACGACATCGACCTCGTCGTGACGGCACCGGGTCTCCCGCCGCACACTCCCGTGCTGCGGCAGGCGATCGAAGCGGGGCTGCCGGTGTGGGGAGAGGTGGAGCTCGCGTGGCGGCTACGCGACCCCGACACGGCGGCTCCCTGGCTCTGCGTGACCGGGACGAACGGTAAGACGACGACTGTGCAGATGCTCGCGGCGATCCTGCAGGCCGACGGACTGCAGGCTGTCGCAGCCGGCAATGTGGGCACGCCGCTGTGCGAGGTCGTGATGGACCCTGCGCCCTACGACGTCCTCGCCGTCGAGCTGTCGTCGCACCAGCTGCATTGGCAGTCGTCGCTCTCTGCCGAGGCGGCGACTGTCCTCAACGTGGCCCCCGACCATCTGAACTGGCACGGCGGGTTCGACGCGTACGCCGCAGCGAAAGCGCGGATCTACAACGCCTGTCAGGTGGCGTGCGTCTACAACGTCGAGGACGCCTTGACCCGGCAGATGGTCGAGGAGGCGGAGGTGGTCGAAGGCTGTCGCGCGATCGGCTTCACGCTGGGTATCCCGGCCGTGGGGATGGTCGGTGTGGTCGACGACGTGCTCGCAGACCGCGCCTTCGTCGAGAGCCGCCAGCGCAACGCCGCCGAGCTTGCCTCGGTCGCTGACGTCCCCACAGGGGCGCCGCACAACGTCGCCAACGCGCTCGCTGCGGCGGCGCTCGCCCGCGCCCACGGCGTCCGGCCCGGCGCGGTGCGTGCGGGGCTTCGTGGGTTCAACCTCGACAAGCATCGAATCGCCGACGTCGCCGTGATCGACGACGTGCGGTACGTCGACGACTCCAAGGCCACGAACCCGCATGCAGCTCTGGCGTCGCTGCGGGCGTTCGACTCGGTCGTGTGGGTCGCCGGCGGGCTAGCCAAGGGTGCGTCGTTCGACGACCTGGTGACGGCCGTTGGAGACCGTCTGCGTGGTGTCGTGCTGCTCGGCGCGGACCGGCACCTGATCGCAGCTGCTCTTGCACGACACGCGCCCGATGTCCCGGTGATCGATGTCGCCGACACCGAGACTGGAGCCATGGAGCGCGTGGTCGAGGCTGCAGCCATGCTCGCCGTCGCCGGTGACACGGTGCTGCTTGCTCCGGCCTGCGCGTCCCAGGACATGTTCGCCGGATACGCCGCACGCGGTGACGCCTTCGTGGCCGCCGTCGAGGCACTGCGCCGGCGCTGACGACGCGGCGACCGCGACCGCGACCGCGCCGAGCGAAGCGACGACGGAAAGGGCACCAGTGGCCACTGCGACCGAGGACAGTTGGCGGACCGGCGCCCGCACCGAAGGCATGCGGGCCGCCCTACGCCGGACGCTCGACCGGCCGTTGACGTCCTACCAGCTTGTGCTCGGCGTCTCGGGCCTGCTGCTCGCGCTCGGCCTGCTGATGGTGCTGAGCGCGTCGAGCGTCACCTCGCTGAACGAGTACGGCAACTCCTACTCGATCTTCGTCAGACAGGCAGTCTGGGTCGGTGTCGGGATTCCGCTTGCGTTGCTGGCGTCGCGGCTTCCGTTGCGGCTGATCCGCTTCTTGTCGTGGCCGGCGCTCCTACTGTCGGCGGCGCTGATCGCGCTGACCTACGTGCCGGGGCTCGGCGTCTCCGTCAACGGCAACCGCAACTGGCTGTCCTTCGGTGGCCCGCTGCAGATCCAGCCTTCGGAGGTGGCCAAGCTCGCCCTGGTGCTGTGGTGCGCCGATGTCTATGCCCGCAAGGGAAAGCTGCTCGAGCAGTGGCGTCACCTGCTGGTCCCGATGCTGCCGGCCTGCTTGGTCGTCGTACTTTTGGTCGTCGGAGAAGGCGACCTCGGTACCGCGCTCGTCTTCTTTGCGATCGTGCTCGGCATGCTCTGGATAGTGGGGGCGCCCGCGCGCATCTTCGGTGGCAGCCTGCTCGCGGTGTCGGTGCTCGCGTTCACCCTCGCTGCCACGCAGCCGGAGCGGGTCGCGCGGCTGACCAGCTTCCTCAACCCGATGGCCAGCTACCGCAACCAGGGCTGGCAGGTCAGCCATGCGTTCTTCGCGCTGGCCAGCGGGGGGTTATGGGGCAGCGGTATCGGAGCGAGCAGCCAGAAGTGGGGCGAACTGCCCGGCGCGCACACCGACTTCATCTTCGCGATCATCGGGGAGGAGTTCGGACTGTTCGGGACCCTCGTGGTGGTGGCGTTGTTCGTGGCCCTGACCTACGCCGGCATCCGGATCGCAGCGCGGACACCCGACCGGTTCGTCCGGTATGCCGCCGGGGGCATCGTTGTCTGGCTGCTGTCGCAGGCGCTGATCAACATGGGCATGGTGCTCGGTCTGCTTCCGGTGATCGGCATCCCGCTGCCGCTGATTTCTTATGGCGGATCCGCCTTGGTCCCGACGCTGGTCGCGCTGGGGCTGTTGTTGTCGTTCGCCCGAACCGAGCCCGGCGCCGAGGCGGCGCTGCGGGCCCGGCGTCGCGACCGTCGTCGCCGACTCCTGCGGCGGGGACAGGCCGACTGAGGTCGTGCGGGTTCTGCTCGCTGGCGGCGGGTCGGCCGGCCATACGTCGCCGCTGATCGCCACCGCGGATGCGCTGCGCCGTGAGGTGCCCGACGTCGAGATCACCTGCCTAGGTACCGAACGCGGGCTCGAGACAAGGGTTGTCCCGGCGGCAGGGTATGAGCTGAGGCTGATCCCACCGGTGCCGATGCCACGCCGGCCGTCGGCCGACCTGCTGCGGGTCCCCGACCGGCTGTGGTCGGCGGTCGCCGCCACCAGGCGGCTGTTCGCGCGGGTGCGGCCCGACGTGGTGGCGGGCTTCGGCGGATACGTCTCCACTCCGGCCTACCTGGTGGCTCGGCGACATCGGGTGCCGCTGGTGATCCACGAGGGGAACGCCCTTCCCGGCTTGGCGAACCGGCTCGGCGCGCGGCTCGGCGCGCGGGTCGTGGCCACCTCGTTTCCCGACACCCCGTTGCCCCGCGCGACCTTTGTCGGGCTGCCGATCCGGCGGGCGATCTCGACCCTGGACCGGGCCGAGCTGCGTGCGTTGGCCCGAGCGCATTTCGGCCTCGAGCCCGACCTCCCGACGTTGCTGGTGACCGGCGGCTCGCAAGGCGCCCGGCGGATCAACGAGACGGTGTCTGCGGTGGCCGACGTGCTATCCGATGCAGGAGTCCAGGTGCTGCACGTCGTCGGTCCTCGCGGTGAGGCGACGGCCGCGACCCCGACGGGCAGCGTGCCGCCGTACGTCGTCGTTCCTTACGTCGACAGGATGGAGCTCGCCTATGCGGCGGCCGATGCCATGGTCGGCCGTGCCGGTGCGAGCTCGGTGACCGAGGCAGCCGTTGTCGGGCTCCCTGCGGTGCTGGTCCCGCTGCCGATCGGCAACGGCGAGCAGGCGCTCAACGCCAGGTCGCTCGTCGACGTCGGTGGTGCCGTCCTCGTCGCCGACGCCGACTTCGAGCCGGGTTGGGCCGCGGAGCAGCTGCCCGCGCTGGTCACCGACAGCGCCAGGTTGCAGCGGATGTCCGCCGCGGCCACCTCGTTGTTCCCACGCGACGCCGACGAGATCCTGGCGGCCCTGATCATCGCCGCCGGACGCCGATGAAGGTTCCAGTGCCGACCGACATTCCGGCGGCCGAGCAGCTCGGCAGGGTGCACTTCGTCGGCATCGGGGGCGCCGCACTGTCCGGTCTGGCCCGCATCATGTCGGCGCGTGGGGTGGTGGTCACCGGCAGCGATGCGGCGGACTCGGCGATGCTCAAGCAGCTGCGCGCGGAGGGAATCACCTGCTGGGTCGGCCACGACGCCGCGCATGTAGACGGCGCGGACACGGTCGTCGTGTCGACGGCGATCGGCGCCGACAACCCCGAGGTTCTGCATGCCTTCGAACGTGGTCTGCGCGTCTGGCCGAGGTCGGCTGCGGTGCAGTCAGTGCTCCTTGGCCGAGACGCCGTCGTGGTGACAGGCACCCACGGCAAGACGACGACGTCGTCGATGCTCGCGACGATGCTGCTGCATTGCGGCGCCGAGCCGTCGTACGCGGTGGGTTCGACGCTCGCCGCGACCGGGCGGAACGCCGCCGCGGGAACCGGCGACATCTTCGTCGTTGAGGGTGATGAGAGCGATGCGGCGATCCTCGTCTACACCCCGGCGGGCGCGGTCATCACCAACGTCGAGGTCGACCACCTCGACCAGTTCGGGACCGCGGAGCGGTACGCCGCCCAGTTCGTCGACTTCCTCGACCGCATCAGGCCACGCGGCTTCTGCGTCCTGTGCATCGACGACCCCGGCGCCGCCGCCCTGGTGGGGCCGGCGAAGGAGCGGGGTCTGTGCGTGGTCACGGTGGGGCGCAGCGCGGCGGCCGGCTTGCGGATGCTCGACGTGCGGACCGGGCCGGCGGTCGGCGACGACGGCGCGAACGAGTTCGACGTCGACCGTGCCGGCACGCTGCTCGGGACGGTGACATTGCGGGTACCCGGCGCTGCCTACGCGATGGACGCCCTCGGCGCGCTTGCCGCGGGGCTGGAGCTCGGCTGCCGGTGGGAGTGTCTGGTCGAGGCGCTCGCCGACTTCCGCGGCAGCGCCCGCAGGATGGAGTGGAAGGGTGTCGCAGCCGGGGTGACCGTCTACGACAGCTACGCCCATCATCCGACCGAGATCAGCGGCGACCTGGCCGCCGCACGCACCCTCTCCGGCGCCGGACGGCTCGTCGTCTGCTTCCAGCCGCACCTGTTCAGCCGCACCCAGGAGTTCGGTGCTGCCATGGGCCGTGCCCTTGCGGCGGCGGACGAGGTCGTCGTGATGGACGTCTACCCCGCCCGCGAACAACCGATTGCCGGCGTCAGTGGTGCGTTGGTCGCGGACGCCGTCACCCTTCCCACGGGCCGGGTGCACTACGAGCCGGATCAGGCAGTCGTGGCGCGCACAGTCGCCGGACTGGCTATGCCCGGCGACCTGGTGCTGACCCTTGGTGCCGGCGACGTCACGGATATCGGTCAGCAGGTGCTGGATCTGCTGGCAGGACAGGAGGTCGACCAATGAGACAGCTCGCCTCGCCGCCCCGACCGCGTGCGACGACCGGCGACGACCCGGTGCTCGCACTGCCCGAGCGACGCTGGCGGCGCCGGCTGCGATCAGCCCGGCCCTACCTGATCTCCGTGGCAGCGACGGCGGTGGTGGTGGTCGTCGTCTGGGCAGTGATGTTCTCGACCCTGCTCGGGGTGAGCCACGTCCGTGTCGTCGGGGTGAAGCGGCTGAGTCCGGCAGCCGTCGTCAGCGCTGCCCGCATCGGGCCGGGCACTCCGTTGGCCCGGCTGAGCCTCGGAACCATCGCCGGCCGGGTCGAAGCTCTGCCGGCGGTGGCGGACGCGACTGTCGCTCGGTCGTGGCCGCACACCGTGGTCATCACGGTCACCGAGCGGGTGCCGCTCGCGACGCTGCACCACAACGGGCAGTGGTGGTTGATGGACACCAGCGGGGCGCTGTTCGCGCCCAGCAAGGCCCTCGACCACGCGTACCCGATCGCGGCGGTTCCGGCCTCGGCCGATCCCCGCTCACGAGCCGAGGTGGGCGCCCTCCTGAAGGCGCTGCCGACCCGGCTCCGTGGCGCGGTACGTCGGGTCAGCGCGCACTCGGCGGACTCGATCACGCTGACGCTCACCGACGGGACCCTCGTGCGATGGGGGAACGCGGCCCAGACCGGGCTCAAGGCGCGGGTCCTCGACGTCCTCGTCGGCGCCTCGAAGGGCCGGCCGAAGGTCTACGACGTGAGCGTTCCCGAAGAGCCCACCACCTCGATGCGCTGATCTGCGCGTGTCGGTTGCTGCTCGGCGCGGCGGTGACCTAGGTTGGTGCTCGACACGAGGTTGACGTGACTCTCACCCTCCACTCGAGGGTTTGACTTGGGTTGCCTCACCTGTCGACTTCCCCGCCGTTCAGCGTCAGCGCGCACGCGTCACCAGGCGCCCGTCGAGGCGTCGTTACCCGAGAGGCACGCACGTGGCAGCACCGCAGAACTACTTGGCGGTCATCAAGGTCGTCGGCATCGGCGGCGGCGGGGTCAACGCCGTGAACCGGATGATCGAGGTCGGTCTCCGAGGGGTCGAGTTCATCGCGATCAACACCGACGCGCAGGCGCTGCTGATGAGCGACGCCGACGTCAAGCTCGACATCGGTCGGGAGCTCACCCGCGGCCTGGGTGCAGGCGCCAATCCAGAGGTCGGGGGGCGGGCGTCAGAGGACCCCGCGGAGGAGATCGAAGAGGTGCTCAAGGGCGCCGACATGGTCTTCGTGACCGCCGGCGAGGGCGGCGGCACCGGCACCGGCGGAGCT
>JAICMS010000074.1 GCA_025929075.1 Propionibacteriales bacterium | reverse complement strand
GAATCGGCGGCGGAGATCCACACCCATCGGCTCGCGCCTGGTGGCGCGGTAGAACGGGCGAGAGATCGGCGCCCGCCAGTCGATGACCATCGGGTCGCCGTGCTCGTCGGTCACGTGCCGGCGGCCGATGTAGAAGCGCTCGCCCGGCAGGCCGCCGCCCACCTGCTCGCCGTCCGGCCCGTAGTCGAGTCGGCCGAAGAAGAGCGGTACCTCGGGGTCGTCCTCAAGCGCCTTCATCCGCTTCCAGAGCGTGAACTTCAGGAACTCACCGGAGAGACGGTCCCCGGCGGCGGCTGGCATCGCTGCGGTGCGTTCACGCATCCGGTGCAGCGCCTCGCGAGACTGGCGCAGGTGCTGGGTCTCGCGGACGAGTTCGGTGTCGGGCGAGGCGTTTGCTGGCGGGCTTGGGGGTGGGTTTGAGTCGGAGGGTGATGCGTCGAGGTGCGAGCGTGCGTCAGCCCGCGAACTCTCTGAGGGCATCGGAGCATCCTCTCGCATCGAACCCGCCCCGTCCATCCAATTCTCCGCGGGCTCCGGTTGCCAGCAATGATGGACCGGTGGGCGAGGAGGAGCTAGCGCGCCGCTGGAACGCAGACTTCCAGGGCCGGCTGTCGCTCGGTCAGGAGTTGATCCGGCGCTATGCCGATGTGCGACGGGTGTACCACGGTCCAGAGCACCTGCTCGCCGTACTCGCCCACATCGACGAGCTCGCCGCCGAAGCCGCCGATCCCCTGATCGTGCAGCTCGCTGCCTGGTTCCACGATGCGGTGTACGACGTCCGGCGCGACGACAACGAGGAGCGCTCCGCGGAACTCGCCCGCACCGTGCTGCCGGCCTACGACTTTGTGCCGGCTGTGGTCGATGAGGTGGCCCGGCTCGTGCTGGCCACCCGCGATCATGTCGTCGCTGAGGGCGATGGTGACGGTGCGGTGCTGTGCGACGCGGACCTCGCGATCCTGGCGTCGACGCCGGCGGAGTACGACGACTACGTCGGCCAGGTGCGGGCGGAGTACCGCCACGTCGCGGAGCCAACCTTCCGCGCGGCCAGAGCCGCCATCCTGCAAGCCCTGCTCGACCGCCCGACGATCTTCGCGACGACTGCCGGCCAGAAGCGCTGGGAATCCGCCGCCCGCGCCAACCTTTCCCGCGAGCTCGCGACGCAGGCTTCCGGTGTCCGTGATGCGGTGGGCGGAGGCAGTGCCGAAGGTGACGACGCCTAGTCGCTAGCGCAATGCCGGCTGGAGCAGCACGAGAGAGCGGGAGTCGGCGTTGAGGTGGGAGCGGATGCCGAGTGGCACGGACAGCGTCGAGGGCGAGTGGCCGATGTCGACTCCGGAGATCATCGGGACGCCCAGCGGCACAAGCAGATCCTCGACGATCGCGTCGACCAGCTCGGTGGCGCCGCAGTCGGTGAAGCAGCCGAGCACGATGCCGCGCACGCCGTCGAACCAGCCCGACCGCAGCAGGTGCGTGATCAGCCGGTCGAGGCGGTAGCCCTCCTCGGTGACGTCCTCCAGCACGGCGATGCCACCCGTCGTCGGCCGGCCCGTCGCCGTACCGATGTCGGCGGCGAGCGTGGAGATGTTGCCGCCGACAAGCACGCCTTCCGCGCGACCAGCGACCAGGGTGGTGACACCGACGCCGTCGACCAGCTCGATCGCGGTGTCGGGCTCGAACAGCAGCCGCCGCAGACCTTCGGCGCTCGCTTCGGTCGCGGAACCGAGCGACGTGACGACGTGTGAGTGCACGGTCGCCAGGCCGAGCCGGGAGGCGACTGCTTGGTGCAGTGCGGTCGCGTCGGAGAAGCCGACCAGCACCTTCGGCACGGCCTCGGCGAGGCGGCGCCAGTCGAGCAGGCCGACCATCCGCTGGGTGCCGTAGCCGCCGCGGGCAAGCATCACCGCCGCCACCTCCGGGTCGAGCCAGCACGCCGCGAAGTCCGCGGCCCGGTCGGCGTCGCTGCCGGCCAGATAGTCCAGGGGTCGAGCCACGTCGAGCACGTGCGGCGCGGTGCTCACCCGCAGCCCCCACGAGCGGAGCCGGTCGAGCCCTGCCTCCAGCCGGTCCGCCGGCACAGGGCCAGCCGGAGCCGGTACGGCGACCAGATCGCCCTCGACGAGCCGCCGGGGCCTGAGCAGCTCGGCGCCAGGACGACGCGGCGCCATCGACTCCGACTTGCGACGACGCAGCCCGGCCTCCCAGAGCCGCGCGACGAGCTCGCGGGAGGAGACCGGGCACGCGCCGGCGGCGACCAGCGCGGCGTAGGCGTCCTCGGGCACGTCGTAGTGGTCGCGCTCGAAGGCGCGCCGCGGCAGGCCGTTGCGTGCGGCGAAGACGTGCAGCTCCTTGACCGAGACGTCGCTGGCCAGGTGGCACCACACCCGGCCACGGGCCGGCCACGCGGGCGGGTCGATCAGGACGGTCACAGGCTCGGTTCGTCGAGCAGCCGCCGCCAGGACCTGACGAACCCTTCGTCCACCGAGGCCTTCGCCCACGAACCACCCGGTCGCACCGCCGCGCCGACCCGGATGCCATGGACCCCCGCTTGCAACAGCCACGGCACATGCTCGGGCTGGAGTCCACCGGTGGCCACCACCACGCTGGCGAACTCGCGATCCGCGGCAGCCATTGCGGTGAGGTCGTCGAGACCCGAGTCGACGCCGAGCAGCGCGCCCGCCGTGTGCACCCGGTCGAGGCCCGGCAGTCCTGCGACGCTCCGCCAGGCACGACGGGCGTCGAGCGCGTGGTCGAAGGCGCGGTCGAACGTCCACGGCGCACCTACGAGCTCGTTTGCCAGTCGCGCGCAGACGTCGACATCGACGCCGAGGTCGGGCGTCAGGAAGCCGAAGACGAAACCCTCGACGCCGACGGCAAGGTAGTCGGTGACAAGGCCCTCCAGCCGGGCCAGCTCCGCACCGCTTGTCGTGAAGCCCTCCGACAACCGCAACGTCACCCGCACCGGCAGGTCGCTCGCCCGCACGATCGCACTGACATCCGCGGGCGGGAGCGACAGCGCCTCGTCGTCATCGCCTCGGTCCGGCGGTGGTGCGCAAACGTGCAACGAGTCCGCGCCACCGACCGCTGCCCGCTCGGCGTCGACCGGCCTTAGCGCGACGACCTCCAGCAACGGCGCGTGGAGCCCTGGATTCACCCTGTCAGCCTGCCAGGATGGACACCATGACGTCAGCCGACCCGCTGCTGGTCGCGCGGGCGCGCGTGCTCAACGACCTTGCGGCCCAGGGGCTCGTCGACCCGCACACGGTGTCGGTCGTCGAGGACTGCGTCTCCCAGCGGCGCTGGTGGCTGTCGCAGTGGGAGGAGGGCGTCGGCTTCGTCGACGGTCTCGTCGCCCAGGACGTCCAAGACGCGCTTTTCGACGAGGCCTGCCGCTGGCCGGTCTGCGCCGACTGTCCGGACCCGGTCGAACACAGCCTCGCGATCGACCCCGAGCTCGGTCCTGACCCGCACTGGGTCTGCTCGGAGTCCGGCACCGTGGTTGCGCCGCTCGGTCGGCTGCCGTGCGAGCAGGTCAGCGACGACGACGAAATGCTTTGAGCAGTACGGCGACGCCCGCCGCGCCCAGCGCGAGGTAGGGCGCCGATCGGCGCAGCATGACGGGCAGCACCGCCCGGCCGAGGTCCAACGCAGCAGGGGTTGCGTGTAGTCGGGCCGGCTGGTCCTGGGCAGGGGCGGGCTCGGCAGCGGCCGGTTTCGCCGCAGCCCGCTCAGCAGTCGTCGACTCCGGAGGATCGCTGGGCGCTGCCGGCTCGGCTGTCGACGTACGCGCCGCTCCCAACGTCTGCTCGAGGCAGCTGGCGAAGTCCGACAGCAGCCGGTCGCCGACGCCCTGCATCATGCCGCGGCCGAACTGGGCGGGCCGGCCGGTCACCGAGAGGTCGGTCGCCAGGCTGACCGCGGTCGTCGCGTCGTCTCGTGCCGCGAGCGTCGTGGTGATCGTGGCGGCCGCCGTGCCGTTGCCGCGACGCTCCTTGCCGCGGATCTCGACCACCGCCCGGTGTGACCCGGCGTCACGCTCGACGAAACGGCCGCTGCCCTGGTACTGCAGCGAGACCGGGCCGAGCTTCACCCGACAGGAGCCGGTGAACGCCTCGCCGTCGAAGTCGGTGATCTCCGCGCCGGGGAAGCAGGGGGCGATCGACGGCAGGTCCTCCAGCGCCGCCCAGGCGGTGTCGATCGGTACGGCGACGACGAAGTCGTGTTCGAGGTCCATGGCGTCCTCCCCTCAGCACCCGCACGCGGTAATGAGCGCACGCCGGGTGAGCACCTTGGCCAGGTGCTGTCGGTAGTCGGCGTCGCCGTTGACGTCGGTGGGCGGGCTGGTGCCGTCGGCGGCGCGTTCGGCGGCACTGGCGATGACCTCGGGGGCGGCCGGCTGGCCGACGAGCTGCTGTTCGACAGCGGCTGCGCGGATCGCCGTACTCGCCATGTTCGTCAAGCCGACCTTCACCTCGACGACCGTGCCGCCGTCGAGTCGGACCGTGGCCGCGACCCCGACGATCGACCACATCTGGGCCGACCGATGGAACTTCTCGTAGTGCGAGCCCCAGCCGGTGTGCTTCGGGACGCGGACCGCCGTGAGGATCTCGTCCTCGCTGACGGCGGTGGTGAAGAGATCGGTGAAGAACTCCGCCGCCGGGACGGTCCGCGGGCCGGAGGGACCGACGATCGTCATTTCGGCATCGAGCGCCAAAGCCGCGGCGGGGAAGTCGCCGGCTGGGTCGGCATGGACGAGCGCTCCGCCGAACGTGCCACGGTGGCGCACCTGCGGGTCCGCGACGGTCTGCGCCACCTTGGCCAGCAGCGTGGCGTGCTCGGAGACGAGCGGCTCGCGCGTGAGCTCGTCATGGGTCGTCATCGCGCCGATGAGGATGGCGCCGCCATCGTCACGCACCCCGGCCAGGTCGGGGAGGCGGCCGAGATCGACGACAAGTGTGGGCGCCGCCAGGCGGAGCCGCAGCACGGGGATCAGGCTCTGACCGCCGGCGAGCACCTTGACCTCGTCGGCGTCGGAGGAGAGAGCCGCCAGGGCCTCCTCGATGCTCGTCGGCGCGAGGTAGTCGAATGCAGCCGGGATCACCGGGCCGCCTTCGCGTCGGCCGCCGCAGTCAGCACCGCCTTGACGATGTTGTGGTAGCCCGTGCAGCGGCAGAGGTTGCCCTCAAGTCCCTCGCGCACATCGGCCTCGGTCGGGTCCGGGTTGGCGGCGAGCAGGTCGATGCTCTGCATGATCATGCCCGGCGTGCAGTAGCCGCATTGGAGAGCATGACTCTCGTGGAACGCGCGCTGCATCGGATGCAGCTCACCGTCCTTGGCGATGCCTTCGATCGTGATGACCTCATGGCCGTCGGCTTGTACGGCGAGGACCGCGCAGGACTTGACCGAGCGACCGTCCAGGTGCACCGTGCACGAGCCGCAGTTGCTGGTATCGCAGCCCACGACGGTGCCGGTCTTGCCGAGGCGATCGCGCAAGTAATGCACGAGCAGCATGCGAGGCTCGACCTCGTCGACGTACGCGATCCCGTCGACACTGACGCTGATCCGAGTCATGCCCCAAGCCAACCCCACCAGCTGGCCAGCCCCCTACCCGGGTACGTCAACTGCCCTCGCGAGCGACGCGGGGCTCCAGTTTGGGTCAATCCTCGTCGCCATAGCGCACAGGATCTGACCCAAACCCTGGTGTCAGCAACGGCTTCTACAGCCGGGGGATCAGCTCGTTCGGGGAAGGACTCGCACCTCCGCATCATGGGCCGCGTCGACGAGCTTGGCGTCACAGGTGAACAGCGGAACGTCGAGCGCCTCGGCCAGCGCCAGATAGCTGGCGTCGTAGCTTGTGTACCGGTCGCGCAGCTGCCAGACGCGATCCGCAAGGGGATGCAGTTCATGACGGGTGATGGTCAACGCGAAGTGGTCTTGACACGCCATTTCGGCGGCGCCGAGGTCGAGCTTGCCACCGAGCAGGAGCCCGCGGAGTACTGAAAGCACCTCGACATCGAGCAGGTGGGGAGCATGGACATCGGCGGCCAGGGCGTCGAGCAATGCCGAGTCGGCATCTCGTCCGATCAGCGCCTCGACCGCCGCCGAGGCGTCGATGACGATCATCGGCGCCCGGCGTGGACGGCATCTAGGATCTCCTCCGTGGTCGGACCGGTCGATCGGTTACGGGTTTTGAGCTTGGCAACGATTTCGGCGTTCGTCGGCCGCGCGGCGATCTTGGCTAGTTCGGCGCCGACATAGGCAGAGAGCGACTTTCCTTCGGCGGCGGCGCGCTCCTTGAGCGTTTCGGTCACTCCCACGGGGACATCGCGGATGTAGAGCGTGGGCATTCTTCGATGCTAGCAGTCCGCAAGCATTCGCCTCTCCCGCTGGCGACACGGCACTTGGCCGAGCGCGTCCACGACCAGTAGGCGTTCGAGTGTCGGATCGCATCGACCGGTGCGCCGATTCAGCCGTAGCGGCGGCCCCAGCCGTCATCGTTGGTCGCCCAACAGGTCACGGTCGGCGTGCAGGAGAGCACGTTGTACGGCCCGTTGGCGAATGAGCCGAGCCACGCGGTCTTCGTCCAGCTTCCGGCCCCGGTGTAGGTGTAGACGTTGTTGCCCGCCGCAAGCACCTGACAGAAGTCGTCGCGCGGGCACGACAGGTCGAAGACATGCGACAGGACGACATAGCGGTACGGCGACCACTCGGCGCCGTCCCACTGTGCGTACTGACCGTGATACCCCACCGTCATGCAGAACGTCGGGCTCGGGCATGACAGGCCCGTAGGCAGCCGGACGGTGCTGCCGGCGGTCTGCCAGCTCTGGCCGTCGAACTCGACCGAGTGGCCCTGATAAGTCAGCGCCATGCAGAAGGTTGCCGACGCGCACGAGACAGCGACGAGCTCCCGCGAGTCGACCACCTTGACCGGGGCGGACCACGATGAGCCGTCGTACGTCACGGCGTACCCCGTCTGCGTGACGGCCGCGCAGAAGCCCGTCGACACGCAGGACACTGACCTGAACGCACCGGCCTCGAGCTGATGCGGCTTCGACCAACGCGTGCCGTGGATGACGAAAGCCTGCGAGCCGCCGTCCACCACCACGCACCGACCTGGCGCGGAGCAGGAGACGAACGGAGCGCCGACGATCGGGTGCCGATGCGGCTGGCCCCACGCGCCGTTGTGGTAGCGCACTGCGTTCCCATGCTCGTCGACCAGCAGGCAGAAGTCGTCGGACGGACACGACATCGAGGTGGGTGAACCCGCTGGCGGGTCCGCGATCGCTCCGCCGTCCCACGAGCCGTCTTGATAGCGGTAGACGTAGCCGCTCCAGCCCGTCTCGTAACAGCTCTGATCGGGTAGGCAGCCGAGGGTGACGGGGTAGGTCTCCGGCAGCGAAGCTGCACCGGTCCAGCTCGTACCGTCGTAACGGTAGGTGCCGCCGTACTCGTCGACGGCCATGCAGAAGGCCGGCGAGGAGCACGAGACAGCGCGCAGCGGTTGAGGGGCGAACCGGTCGCCGTACGTCCACTGCGTGCCGTCCCACACGCGAATGAGGTACGTCGACGTGATCACGCACCACGTGGTCGAAAGGCACTGCAGGTCGTAGCCCTCGTAGTGGCCGTCGTAGCCGTCGAACGTCCAGCTGGTGCCGTCGTACATCCACGGCCCGCCGAGATCGTCGGTCACCACGCAGAACGTCGTCGTGACACAGGAGATGTCGGTGACGTTGGTGTCGGCGGCGATCGGCTGCGCCGACGACCAGCTGGAGCCGTTGTAGATGTAGAAGTTCGCGTTGTAGTCGATCGCCATGCACCAGGTCTCGCTGACGCAGGAGACCCCGAGGATGCTCGTCGCGGACGAGAGGTAGTCGGGATCGGTCCACGTCGAGCCGTCGTACGTCATCACGAACCCGGTGTGTGCGTACCAGTCCTGCCCGGTCGCCACGCAGAACGACCGGCTCGCGCACGAGATGTCGTTGACGAGCAGGTCGTGCGCTGGCAGTCGGTAGGAGGTCTGCCACTGTCCTCGCCGCTCGACGAGGATCGCGCCGTAGTCGTCGGCGAGCACACAGAACCGCTCGGACACGCACGTCATGGCGTCGGGCTTGCCGCTGATGATGTCGACCGGCACCCGCTTGGCCCACGTACCGTCGCCGACCTGGCCGTGCTGGGGTGCCTCGGATGGTGCCACTGCCGCTGTGGCACCGCCCGAGGTGCCGACTAGGACCGTCCCGAAAGCAACAGTGCAGGCCAACACCGTCGCTGCAAACTTCCCCATGCCTCGCTCCCTGCCGCCCTGAGCACTCCCGCCCCAACGAGGGAGATGGCACGCTCATCTTCTCCCGGGCTGCCGATCACGTCCAGACCAAACTCGACGAGACCGACCTGGGCCGTGCTCACCGGACCGGCGGTTCCGCCTGGGAGCGCAAACCTTGGGTGATAGTTGTCGACCGGCACCTAGAGAGACAAGGAGTGCAGAGTGTCCCGGGCGCTCTTGACGAGACCGGCCAGCCGGTCAGGACGCTTGTCAAGCGCCCACCGGACTCGGTCCAGCGCGTCCACGACAAGCAGATGGTTGAGGACATCTCGAAATGCACCGAGAGGTGCGCCCAAGGCGGCGGAGAAGACATCCAGCTCTTCTGCGGTCGGACGGCCCTCGACCAGATGGGACCTCAGAGCGTCTAGCAGGTCCCCGTGCGGGACTGGCCCCACCGTCGCCTGACCCCAGTCCAGCAGCACCGGCCCGTCGACAGTCACGAGCAGGTTGCGCGGCGCAAGGTCGCCGTGCCGCAGACCATGGTTGAAGCTGTGGCCCAGAAGCCCCGTGATCATCGCCCGGATGCCCGGTTGTTTGGTCGAGGGATACACGCCTAGCTCGATGAGGGGGTCGGTCCCAGTCAGCTGATCGGCGTTGTAGTGCAGGTGCAGGCGCCACGCCTCGTCAGGATCGCGGCCGAATCGCGTGAAGAGCTGGTCGGGCCCGGTTGCGTAGTCAATCGAGTATGTGAGCCGGCCGTATCGCCCCAAGGCCTCCCATGCTTCAAGAGCGTGCTGCTCCTCACACGTTCGCCCCTCGACGTAGGCCAGGATCAGGTAGGGAGTCCCCGACACGTCTCCCCGGCCCATGACCCGAGGGCTCGCGATCCCATGCCGAGGAGCCTGCTCGAGACACCACTGCTCCACCTGGAACTCGTCGGGCCGCAGTATGTCGATCGGGATTCGCACGACGTACCGCTGCCGGCCGGAGCCGAGGATGAACACGTGATTGACAGACCCTGACCCGGGTAGCGGCGCAAGAGGCTCTGGCGGCAGCCCATGGCGACGCGCGATCTCGCGGACCATCTCGGGAAGGGCGCCCACCACTCCATCGTTGCCCATCCGGCGCCGGTCGCTTCCATCGCCGAGGCCCGTGAATCGGATGGCGAGGTCAGCTGTTCTGGTGGCCCGCGCGACGAGGTTGGGTGAGTTAGTCGTCGCTGTGGCGCACAAAAACTCACCCACCCTGCGTCGCCTAGGGAGCGGGCGCGCGCCTCGGCCGCGCATACCCGCTGCCGCACAGTGCTCAGGCGTCGCTTCCGGATCCGAGGGCCGCATCGATCTTTTGCACCTTGGCGTCCAGCTGGCCGTCGTACCCGGGCCGGATGTCCGCCTTCAAGACCAGCGACACCCGAGAGCCGTACGGCGCGACAGCGTCGGTGGCTTGCTTGACGACACGCATCACCGTGTCCCAGTCGGGCCCCTCGATCGTCGTGAACATCGCGTCGGTGCGGTTCGGAAGCCCCGACTCGCGGACCACGCGAATGGCGGCGGCGACCGCCTCCGACACCGAGCCGTCAGCCCGACCGGTCCCGCTGGGCGCTACTGAGAATGCAACAAGCATTGCCGCTCTCCTTCATCGTGGTCGCTACCCGTGTCGACCGACATCAGGTCGGCCGGGCGCCGTTGTGGTGGACCGGTCCAGCCGAGGCGGCCAGCCGCTCGCCGCTGCCGCCCCACTGCGACGCGATGATCTCAGCCGCGATGCTGACCGCCGTCTCCTCCGGCGTGCGCGCGCCGAGGTCGAGACCGATGGGGCTGGACAGCCGAGCCAGCTCGGCGTCGGTGAGGCCGGCTTCGCGGAGTCGGGCGTTCCGGTCGTCGTGGGTACGTCGAGAGCCCATCGCGCCGACGTACGCGACCTCCGGCAACCGCAGTGCAACTTCCAACAGCGGCACGTCGAACTTCGGGTCGTGCGTGAGCACGCAGATCACCGTGCGCGCGTCGACCCGGCCGGCGTCGACCTCCTCACGCAGGTAGACGTGCGGCCACTTCACGACGACCTCGTCGGCCTCTGGGAACCGGCGCTCGGTCGTGAAGATCGGCCGCGCATCGCACACGGTCACCTGGTAGCCGAGGAAGGAGCCCATCCGGGCGGTCGACGCCGCGAAGTCGATGGCGCCGAAGACCAGCATCCGGGGCTTGGGCGCGTACGACGACACGAAGACCGCCATGCCCTCCCCCCGCCGCTCGCCGTCGGGGCCGTAGTGGAGCGTCTCGCTGCGACCGCTGGCCAATAGCCCGCGGGCGTCGGCGGTCACGGCGTCGTCGGCTCGCTCGGAGCCGAGCGATCCCTCGTCGGCTCGTCCGTCGTCGTGCGGCCGGATCACCAGCCGACGGCCGACGTGCGCTGGGTCGTCATGGGCGACGACCGTCGCCACGGCGACCGGCCGACCGGCCTCGATGTCGGCAGCCACCTCCTCCAGTTGGGGGAAGGACTCCTTGTCGACCACCTCGACGAAGACGTCGAGGATGCCGCCGCAGGTCAGCCCGACCGCGAACGCGTCGTCGTCGCTGACGCCGTAGCGTTCGAGCACCGGCTGCCGGTCGGCGACGACCCGGGTCGCCAGCTCGTAGACGGCTCCTTCGACGCAGCCGCCGGACACTGAGCCGACCACCTCGCCGCCGGGGCCGACCAGCATCGCCGCGCCGGGCGGACGAGGTGCGGACTTGAACGTCGACACGACGGTGCCCAGGGCCACCGTCTCGCCGGTCCGCCACCACTCGCGCAGCTTCGGCAGCACGTCACGCACGGGCGACCACCGCGAGGGCCCGCTCGAAGGTGGCGATGCTGTGTCCGGCGACCAGGTCGTCGACGTACGGCAGTGCCGCGACGATGCCGGCCTGCACCGGCTCGTAGCCGGTCTTGCCCTGATGCGGGTTGACCCAGATGACGCGGTGGGCGAGGAGCCGCAGCCGCCGCATTTGTTGGCCGAGCAGGTCCGCGTCGCCCCGCTCCCAGCCGTCGCTGAGCACGACGACGACCGCACCGCGCGCCATCCCGCGCTGACCCCATCGGTCGAGGAACGCCTTGAACGACTCGCCGAGCCTGGTGCCGCCGGACCAGTCAGGCACCGCCTGGCCGGCCGCCACCAGAGCCGCCTCGCCGTCGCGCAGCCGCATCGCTCGGGTGATCCTGGTGAGGCGGGTGCCGACGGTGAAGACCTCGGTGGCCGAGGGGTCTGCGGCCGTGAGCCGGTGGGCGAGCCGCAGCAGGCTGTCGGCGTACGGCGCCATCGACCCCGACACGTCAACGAGCAGCACGACGCGGCGTGCTCTGGCTGACCGGCGTCGGTGCCGGACCCGGGCCGGCTCGCCGCCGTGTCTCAGCTCTTCGCGCAGAGTCCTGCGGAGGTCGACCTCGCCGCGGCGGGCGGGCTTGCGACGCGCTGATCTGCGCGTGGGATGGGCCGGGCGCAGGGTGGCGAAGAAATGGTGGACGGCGGCGCGCTCGGCCTGGTCGAGGGCGGCGATGTCGCGGCGCCGCAGCACTTCCAGACTGCTAGCCGCCGCTCGCACCTCAGGCCCCGCGTCATCGCCCTCGCGCTGATCGTCGACCTCGTCGAGCGGTGCCTGCGGCGTGCTGCTGCTGGCGGACTCATCGCTCTGCGCTGGTGACGCCTGCTCGTCGCCGAACCAGCTGAGGAATGCGGCGTCGTACAACTCGAGGTCGTCGCGGCTCCCGCAGAGGGTGGCCCGGCCGGCCCAGTAGACGGCGGCCCGGTCGCCGGCCCCCCCGATGGCGCTGGCGCGGAGGAACTCCCGAGCGCGGTCGGTCGTGACGGCGACTCCGGCGCTGCGGATGGCCGCGGCGAAGCCGACGAGGATCTCGTCGGGCGGGTGGCCGGTGGCATGCTCCGCCGGTGCCGAGGCGACCGCCACTGGGAGGTTAGCGGCATCCGAACGAGCCCCAGACACTCGGAAACCTCCCACCGAAGGCTGCCCCTTCACGGGATCTGAGCCGCCAATCACGACAACAGCCGGTCGAGCGAGGCGCGGACCCGCTCGGCGTCCTCGCGGTACTTCAGCACCGCGCCGAGCGTGGCAGCCGCCGCCTCGATGTCGAGGTCGGCGCGGCCGAGCGTTTCGAGCGCCCGGGCCCAGTCCAGCGTCTCGGCCACACCCGGCGGCTTCGCGAGGTCGTCGCGTTGCCTGAGCCGGCTGGTCGCCACCGCGACCTGTCGGGCGAGCTGTTCGGGGACCTGCGCAAGCCGTCGCCGTACGATCTCGACCTCGCGCTGAAGAGTCGGGTGGTCGATCCAGTGGTAGAGGCACCGCCGCTTGAGCGCGTCGTGGACGTCCCGGGTCCGGTTGGAGGTGATCACGACGATGGGCGGCCGGGCCGCCCGGAAGGTCCCGAGCTCGGGCACGCTGACCGCGTACTCGGACAGGAACTCGAGGAGGAACGCCTCGAACTCGTCGTCGGCCCGGTCGATCTCGTCGATGAGCAGCACCGCCCGATCACCGGCCCGGACCGCGTCGAGCAGCGGCCGCTCGAGGAGGAACTTCG
>JAICMS010000084.1 GCA_025929075.1 Propionibacteriales bacterium | reverse complement strand
CGCGCGCGATGCCGACTGCCCCGAGAGGTCGCCGGCCTCCGGATCGACGATGAAGCCGATCTGAACCACGCGCCAGGGCCTGCTCCGGCCGCGACCGCCCCCCGCCTCCTCGACGAATCCGTAGCGGGCGAGCTGACGCAAGTGGAAGGAGCAGGTCGTGGCGGTCTCGTCGATCAGGGCTCCCGCCTGGGTGGCTGTCAACGGGCCGCGCAATGCCAGTGTCTCGAGCAGGGCGAGCCGCACGGGGTGCGCGAGCGCTCGCATGTGCCGGGGGTCGCGGAGCCGCCTGGGAAGGTGGTGATCACCGATCGGGGGAGACGCCATGCACGGACATTAGCGCGTCGAGAGATGTCTGTCGAGAGGAAGTTCTCGATAGATATCTGTTGACTCCCGCCCACGGTTGAGTGGCCAGGCTTGCAGGGTTGAGTGGCCAGGCTTGCAGGGTTGAGTGGCCAGGCTTGCAGTGTTGAGTGGGGCCGGTCGACGTCAGGGCGGACCTAGGGCCCCGGCGCCTGGCTGCGAAGGAAGCTCAGCAGTGGGAGCACCTCGTCCCGCCGGACGACGGTGATGTACGTCGACAGGTTGAGCAGGCGCCGCTGGCGAAGATGAGGGCGATGACCAGCGCCACCACGGTGATCCGGAGCGGTGGACCGTCGGGGCCGGTGCCTGGTCGGAAGATGTAGAGGACGATCACCAGCGCGGTGCAGCCGGCGAAGAGCGTGGTCAGAGCGGCCCGGCGGAGATCCGTGCGCCGCATCCGTTCCTTGTAGACGGCAACCAGCGGATCCTGCTGCCCTACCCCGGCCATGTCGTGAATCATGGCGCAAACGGGGCCCTCCACTCAGCCACCCGCGAGCGCATCGTTCGGATGGGGGCCGGGCGGCTGGGCTTCGGGGGGCGAAGACGACTCTGACCGCTCGAGATCGAGCGGTCAGAGTCCCTGCCGAGGGTGGGAAGGGCAAATGTCCACTAGCCCCCGGAGGCCATTGCCGGGCATCCCGGCTCCGCGGTTACGACGCGGCGCGGGTCTCGTGATAGCGGTCGTCTGTGGTCGTGGTCCGGGTCACGCCTTCGTCGTCGGTGGTCCGACCCGTCGTCGTACCCCTGTCGGAATTCTCAACGGGCTCTCGGAGGTCGGTGACTCCGACGACGCTGACCCGCCCGAGGGCGACCGACGACAAGAACAGGATCACCGCGCCAAGGCCGAGGAAGAAGCCGATCTGCTCCATCGCGATCAGGGTGCTGCTGGTGCCTGCGGGGACACCGGCAGCCGGAGCGCCGCCGTTCCACAGCATGCTCAGCGTCTCACCGACCACGAACCAGGCGCCGGACAGCGCCCCGAGCCAGCCGGCGAACATCGAGACCGGGCGGTTCGCGCTCCCGATCAGGAGCAGGCCGCTCAGTACGGTGGCAGCGCTCGGCAGGATCTCCAGCCAGAACCGGCCCCAGGTGAAGTCCCATGAAATGTTCGGCGTGAACGCATAGCCGAAGACCGGGCCGACGAAGGGAATGAGGCCGCCCCAGATGCCCAGCAGAACCAGGAGCACGCCGCTGAGCATTCCGCGGCTGCGACGTACGTGCATCCGGTCGGCCATCGTGGTGCGACGGGTTCCTCGATACGTTGTTGTCATCTCAGCGAGCACCTCTTGTCGTTTTTGTCGGGCCTTCATGCCTCCGCACGCCTGGTGGCATGCCGTCCTCGCCCGGCACATTTCCGTGCAAGCGGTACCCCATTGACCGGCTGTCATGCGGCCAACGGCCCCCGATCCGCGCGTGCCCCCACGGGCGCAGCCGCCGGTAGGGCAGAATCGCCCTAATGCCACGCCGTCCGGCGTACGTTGACAGGTTGGTCGGCGTACGTCGAGAGGCGGGCCCGTTGGCAGCACAGGCAGCGGCCGGCGGAAGCCCGGGCCGGCAGAGGCAGCAGGACGCAGCACAACAGGAGGCGGCTGTGCCGGCGACAGCGCGGGATGCCGAGCCGAGAACCGGCGCTGCCCGCTCGCTCGCCGGTGGGATGCGGCCATTGCTGGGGCGGCTGTTGCTGCGACGGAGCCGCCAGCACCTGGGTGGCGGCCTGGCCACGCTTCCCTACATTCCGCGCCACTTGCGACTCCCGCTGGAGCGCACCGGGGTGGACCCGGTGCCCCAGCTCGGCAGGCTGCGGGCCGCTGAGCCGGTGAACCTGTTCGGACGGATGTTCGGCATCAACATCTGGCTCGTCACCGGGTACGCCGAGGCCAAGGCGGTGCTCGCCGACACGAGCAACTACAGCAACGACGTGCGGCCTTTCGTCGGCTTGGACCCGACGATCCCCGAGAACGACGTCGGCGGGCTGGGCTTCACCGACCCGCCGATGCACACCCGCTTGCGCCGGATCCTCACGCCGGAGTTCACGATGCGCAGGTTGGAGCGGTTGCGGCCGCGGATCGTCGAGATCGTCGACCGGCAGCTCGACGTTGTGGAAGCGGCCGGCCCGGTCGTCGACCTGGTGGAGAACTTCGCCTTCGCGATCCCGTTCCAGGTCATCTCCGAGCTGCTCGGGCTCCCCGACGAGGACCGCGAGAGCTTCCAGCGGATCGGGCATGCCCGCTTCGACCTGACCAAGGGGAGCGCCGGCGCGTTCGACGCGGCCACCGAGTCGCGCTCGTTCCTGCTGTCGGCAACGCGCAAGCTGCGCGAGCACCCCAACGACGGGCTGATCGGGCGCATCATCAAGGACCAGGGCGACGAGATCGACGACCTCGAGCTCAGCGGCCTCGCCGACGGAGTGTTGACCGGCGGGTTCGAGACGAGTGCCAGCATGCTGGCGCTCGGCTGCCTGGTGCTGCTGCAGAACCCGCACTACTACGAGAGCCTCCGCGACGCCTCGCCTCGAGACGTGGACGCCGTCGTCGAGGAGCTGCTGCGCTACCTCGGCGTCGTCCAGCTCGCGTTTCCGCGGTTCGCCCGCCATGACCTCGAGCTGTTCGGCAACAAGGTGTCGGCGGGCGACGTCGTGCTCTTGTCGCTGACCGGCGCCAGCCGAGACGACCGGCTGGGCTCGGACATGGACACCTTCGACCCGAGTCGGCCGCCGACGGCCCACATGGCCTTCGGGCACGGCTTCCACCGCTGCGTGGGCTCCGAGCTCGCCCGGATGGAGCTGCGCACCGCCTACCCGGCGATCGCCCGTCGGTTCCCCGACATGGCGCTCGCCGTGCGACCGGGCGACCTGTCCTTCCGCCGGTTGTCGCTCGTGTACGGCGTCGAGGAGCTCCCGGTCCGACTCCGCTAGCCGGCGACTGGGCGCCTCCTCCGACCGAACACCACCTGTTCGGCGAATTCGGACGGCTATCCCCGCCAAACGCCGGATTGAAGGTGTGCGGTGTGGGGGCATTGCGCCGTCTGCTGCCACGGGGCTAGCGTGCTCAGTTGCGCCCTGCCCGTCGCCGTACGGCGTCGGCTGCAGCACCGGCGCCCTGCCGGACCGTCAGTGGCCCGACTGGTGACCCTTCTCGGGACGTTGTCGACAAGGAGTGGCGGATGCGCGTGGGCAGGCGAGTGGGCTCGAGCAGGGGACTGTGGGCTGGTGTGGCGGCGGGGTCGGCGGCCCTGCTGGTGTTCGGACTGGGAGTGGCGCCAACGTCGGCGGCCGATGGCAACGGGCGCACGCCCTTGGCGGCGGCCGGTCACGACGACGCGGCAGCCGTCGCGGCGATGTCGCTCTCGACCAAGGTGAGCCACGACCCGTACACGAACACTGGTCCGCAGCACAAGACCGAGGCCGAACCGGACACCTTCGCCTGGGGTGACCGGGTGGTGTCGGTCTTCCAGACCGCCCGCTACTCCGGCGGTGGCTCGGACAACACCGGCTGGGCCACCAGCAGCGACGGTGGTGTCACCTGGAGACACGGCTTCATGCCGGGCATCACGACCGTCGCAGGCGGCTCGTGGGCCCGGGTGAGCGACCCGGCGATCGCCTACAACGCCAAGTACGGCCTCTGGATCGCCTCCGGCCTCGTCATCGACGCGTCCGGCAACCCGGCCGGTGTCGTGGTCAACCAGTCGACCAACGGGCGCAAGTGGCAAAAGCCGGTGCTTGCCGTGGGAAATGACGGGCGGGAGTACGACAAGGAGTGGATCGCCTGCGACAACTCCAAGGAGAGCTCCTACTACGGCAACTGCTACATCGAGGTCGATCACCCCGACAGCGGCGACCAGATCGTGATGTCGACGTCTTCCGACGGAGGGACCACCTGGTCTGCCGCGCAGGCACCAGCCGGCAACGCATTCGGCCTCGGTGGCCAGCCGCTCGTCCAGCCCGACGGCACTGTCGTGGTCACGTACTCGGCGGACTTCTCCGCCATCGAGGCCTTCACCTCGACCGACGGCGGCGCCAGCTGGGGGGCGCCGGTGCTGGTGACGAACACCACCGACCACGAGGTGACCGGCATGCGCGAGGAGCCCATGCCCAGCGCCGAGATGGACGCCAGCGGCCGTCTCTACGTGGTGTGGGACGACTGCAGGTTCGAGTCCGGCTGCAGCGCCAACGACATCGTGATGTCGACGTCGAAGGACGGCGTGAACTGGAGCTCGGTGGTGCGGATCCCGATCGATCCGAAGGGCAGTGGCGTCGACCACTTCACCCCGGGCATCGGCGTCGACCCGACGACCAAAGGCAGCAGTGCCAAGCTCGGCCTCTACTACTACTTCTATCCCGACGCCGCTTGCGCGTACGCCGACTGCCGCCTCAAGGTCGGGTACGTCTCGAGCACCGACGGCGGGCAGACGTGGAGCGCCCCGACGAGCCTCGCCAAGCCGATGCAGCTCGCTTGGCTGGCTCAGGCCGGCGGCGCGATGGTCGGCGACTACATCTCGTGTTCGGTGCTCAACGGGACGGCGGTCTCGGTCTACGCGATCGGCCACAAGCCCAACGGCTCGACCAAGCGCCAGCCGATGGCCACGGCGGGTCCGCTCGTGGTCACCGGTGGCAGCCGTCCGGCGTCGGCAGCAGGCGTCGTCGTACGGCCCGGACAGCAGCGGATCCAGCAGCGTGGCGTGACCGCGTTCTGACCGTCACCCCCCGCGTGTCCGATCGGTGGGTCGCTGCCGGTTGGGCTGCCGGCCGGCGTGCGCTGCTGGTAGACCGGCGCCTGCTGGGCGCCGGGTGGCCGATGCCGGCGAGTGTGGCTCTTTGTGGCCGCTCCCGACAGGTGGGAGCCCCGGATCGCTGTCGTGATCGGCCACTTTCGGTCGAGCGCGTCGGGAGCGGTCATGCTCGCTGAGGAAGGCGTGGTCGCGGCTAGGCGGTCTTGTCTCGCCGGTCCCGTCGTCGGCGAAGTTTGGCCGTACGGCGACGGACGGCGCCGGCCCGTGAGCGAAGCGCCTTGGCCCCCCGCCGCAGCGTGCCGCGACGCTGCGGCGGGGGGCCCGAGGTAGCCGCCTCGCCGCTCGCCGCCGACGCGGCCCGCTTGCGGGTCACCATCTCGGCCAGTACGTCGAGCGCCGCGCCCAACAGCTCCTCGTCGGGCACGTCGGCGGGGTCCCGCCACTCCGTCTGGCTCGCCTCGGGCCGGAGGTCTGCCAGGTCGCCGACCACCGGATGCCCGGCCTCGGCCAGGTAGCCGACCATCGACTCGGCGATGCTGGCCACGTCGTCGTACCGGTCCGGAGGAAGCACCAGCCGGGCACTGCCGCCGCTCTGCGCCAACCCTCGCTGGGCGAAGTCGCGCTTGATCCGGGTCAGGTAGTCGATCGCCTCGAGGTCGGCGTGCAGGTGCCCGTTGAGCCGCCGCAGGAGCTCGGACTCGACCACACCCAACGACGGGTTCGCCGAGCCGTCGCCGATCGCGTAGTCGAGCGTCGGCAGGCAGGTCGCCGCGGCGAACCGGGTCCAGAGCACATCCTTGCCCGCGTCCGCCGGCGGGACGGTGACGACCACCATGTTGTCGGGACCCAGAACGCCCGACCACCGCTGGGTCAGCCCGACGAGGTCCTGCGGCACCCAGAAACGCAGGTCGCCAGGCACCCAGAAGCCGGCCGGGTCGGCACGGCCGGCATGCCAGGCATCGAGCACCATGTCGACGAATCTCGTGTACGCCTGAGTGTTGCGGTTCTTCAGCCGCTCCTGCCATACGGCGGGGATCTGCCGCCCGAGGTCGCGGGAGGTGATGACGGCGCGGACCTGTCGGCCCGGGAAGGCTGCCACGACCTTCTCGATGAGGTCGGGTGGGCAGTGGGCGAACGTCTCGTGAGAGATCACCGCGTTGCCGTCGAACGCGTTGACCTCGGCGACGAGGCGGTCCCACATCCCTTCGGCCTGGGGATAGCTGTGGCCGAGGAAACCCACCCCGCGCAGGTCGAGCGAGCCGAAGAAGTGCGCCGCCTTGCCGGGGCCGGGATAGATCGTGCCAGCCCGCCGCAGGGCGACACGGTGCTGCCAGAGCACGCGCTGAAGGAACGTCGTGCCGGTCTTCGCGACACCGACGTGCATGAACACCGTCGAGGACAACGCCCGCTCCTCCTCAGCTGGCTGGCGTCATGCTAGTGCGCGCCCGCTGACGACGTGGCGCCCAAGGTGCGGGCCACCGGGCGTTTGGTGCGGGCGTCAGACGACCTTGGTGCCGTACATCTCGCCGAGCGGGTCGGCGATGAGCTCGATACGGGCGCCGTCGGGGTCCCGGAAGTAGACCGACACCTCGCTGTGGATGACATGCTCGACGCCCGCGTCGCGCAGCTTGTCGACGAGTCGGTCCCAGCGCCTGGGTTCGACCGAGATCGCCATGTGGTGGAGCCCGCCCAGCACCTCGGCGTACGGCCCGACATCAAGGCCGGGGAAGTCGAAGAACGCCAGCAGGTTGTCGTTGCCGATGTCGAAGAAGAAGTGCGTGGAGCCGGGGTAGTCGCGGTTCTCGATCAGCTCGGTGAGCGGGAACTCCAGCAGGTCCTGGTAGAACGCGATCGTCCGCTCGACGTCGCTGCTGATCAGCGCGGTGTGATGCAGGCCGCGGGCGGACGAGGTCGGCCGCTCGGTGGGCGGTCGCAGGTGCCGGTCACGCAGCGCCGCACGGTGGCCGGCAATGGCGTCGCGGTCGACCGCTGGCTCGGAGCCGGTCGCCGGCGACTCGCTCGGGTCGAGCATGGACGGATCGTCAGACATCGCGTTCCTCTCGTCGGGCGAGCGGCTGTCGGATCACCGCACGCCGCGAGGACGGAACTGGACGCTGATCCGCGGCCCGACCGGTCGGGCCGTCTTCAGGATCGCGTGCTCCCACGTGCGCTGGCAACTGCCACCCATGACGAGCAGGTCGCCGTGCCCGAGCGGGAAGCTCAGCCCGGGTCCGCCGCCGCGCGGGCGCAGCTGCAGCCGGCGTGGCGTGCCGAGCGACACGATCGCCACCATCGTGTCGGTGCTCTTGCCGCGGCCGATCGTGTCGCCATGCCAGGCGACGCTGTCGTTTCCGTCGCGGTAGTAGCACAGTCCCGCGGTCCGGAACGGCTCGCCGAGCTCGGCGGCGTAGTACGTCGTCAAGGCGGCACGTGCGGAGGCGAGCAGCGGGTCGGGAAGCGGGTCGTCCTCCCCGTACCAGGAGAGGAGGCGAGGTACGTCGACGACGCGCTCGTACATCATCCGCCGCTCCGCCTGCCACGGCACCGCTTCGACCAGGCGCAGGAACAGGTCGTCGGAGTGCGCCACCCAGCCCGGCAGCAGGTCGACCCAGGCGCCGCGGGCGAGGTGGGTGCGTTCGAGCCGGTCGGCCAGCGGCTGCAGCGCGGGAGTGGTGTCGTCCCACCGGTCGAGAAGCGAGCCCTGGAACGTGGTCGTCATGGCTGCCATTCTACGCCTCAATTCGAACAGGCGTTCTAGCCAGACTGCCAGCACGAGACCCCCGCTCGGCTGCGCGTCTGCCCCGGAGTGTCGGCAACGTCGATGACGTCAGCGCAGAGTTGCTCCGGAGGGTTGGTGCTTGCCTTGCCGGGTCCGGCACGCTCTGGCGGGCTGGGTAGGGCGGTCGCAGACAGCCACACCCACGGCCGGTGCCACGGTGTGCGGCTCCGCAGGGAGAGCGACTCCGTGGAGTGGTCAGCCCCGGTGGTCATGGCGGATCTGCTCTCCCTGCGGAGCCGCTCTGTGCACATAACGGAGTGGCCCGCCGACCGGTTCACCACTGCCGAGCGAACACCCCTCGTCCCCGCACACCGAACACCGAGTATCCGGCGTTTGGGTGCCCGAAGGGTCCGGATCCCCCCCGAAGCGGTGCCTGGTTGAGGTCAGCGCGTGTGCGACGCTGGGCGGGCCGGTTCGTACGACGCGAAGGCGGAGGTGGCGGGCGCGTGCTGCCCAGGTTGGGGAAGGACCTCGAGAGCCTGCCGGCGCTGGAGCACCTCGACCTTCTCGCCGCACCGGTGGCTGCCTCGCTCGTTGAGTGGCGGTACGGCGACCAGGTGGCCGTCGTCGAGATCGACCCAGATCTGGCTGACACCGCGGCACTGGTCGCCGCCCACGACGTACCGCTGGAGGCCTCGGCGAACTGTGTCATCGTCGCCGGCAGTCGCGCCGGATCCGAGCGCATCGCAGCGTGCCTGGTGCGGGCCGACACCCGGGCCGACGTCAACAACGTGGTCCGGCGGCGGCTCGATGTGCGTAAGGCGTCGTTCCTGCCGACCGACCGGGCGGTGGCCGAGACCGGCATGGAGTTCGGCGGCATCACGCCGCTGGGGCTGCCGCTCGACTGGCCGGTCCTGGTCGCAGCGGAATGCGGCGACATCCCGTGCGTGATGATCGGCAGCGGCGTACGGCGATCGAAGCTGCTCTTGCCGGGCACGCTGCTCGCCGACCTGCCGGGCGCCGAGGTGGTTCCCGACCTGGCCAGACCGCCGCGGACCTGAGCGCCACCCGACGGAAGCGGCCGGCCGGTGTTCGGTCGGGAGGGGCAGAGGGCGGGCGCCGGGGGTCAGCGGGCGGGCCACTCGGCTGCCATCCGGCACACGAGGGGGTTGTCGTCCTGGTCTGGGGCCAGGCCATGCCGCTTCTCCCGGTGGGTGACCCGCCCCCCGGCGGCAGTGATCGCCGCCGCCACGACGGCCGGCACCAGCGGCTTGTCCACCTGTTTCGCCGCCGCGCCCGGGTCGACGGCCCGGAACTCGACGTACAACCGTCCGCCCCCGCGCAGGGCCATCGCGACCATTCGCCACAGGTTCTCTCGCCCCACATCATCGAGCGAGCCGAGCAAGAACCGCGCATACAGCACCCGCTCGAGCGGGTCGCGGGCCAACCGCGCGCCGAGCGCCACAGCCGACCGGAGCTCGGCAAAGTTCACCGGCTCGAACTCCGCCGCCACCTCCTCCGACGCGGCTCGCGAGCGGGCCTGCCCCAAGGCGCCCAGACTGTAGTCGACACCGAGGACCGGCCGATACGGCTCGGCAAGCGCCAGCGCATCCTGGCCGCGGCCGCAACCGAGATCGACCAGTCTCGCCGCCCGGTCCTCACCTTCACGCTCTGCGACCCAGCCGGCGAACGCCGACGCCGGCGGCAGCGCCTGCCCGGCCCGCCGCCCGTAGTACCCGTCCCAATGCTTGCGGCCGGGCATCAGGCCGCCGAACCATCCCACCAGCCGGCGCTGCAGCCCGAGCGGGGTCTCGTAGCGGAACGACGGGTCCGGCACCCGCCAGGAGGGCCCGTACGTCGCCGCGAGCAGCGCCTTGGGGTCGGCCGGCGCCGGCAGCTCGACCCCCATCAGCTCGACGCTCCCCAATGGCAGCACGGCCTCGCGCGGCAGCGGCCCCCACACATCGGCTGGGATGTAGAAGGTGTCCTCGACCCAGAAGCAGGTGAACACGTCGATGAAGCGCATCGTCGCGTCGGGCATCCGCAGCCGCACGTTGAGCCGCCCACCGGAGCCGCGCCGCACCACCCACCCGCGCCGGACCAGCTCACGTTGCACCCGGAAGCCCTCACGCGCGATGTCGACCGGATGCTCATGGCCGCTCAGGTAGCCGAGGTCGACGTCGTTGTCGTAGCCGATCAGCTTGCCGTCGCGGACCGCACCCAGCAACGTCCCGTAGACGAGGAATGCCGGCACCCCACAGCCGTCGCGCAGGTCGTCGAGAAGCCGCGCCACATTGGACATCAGGCTGGTCACCAATGCAGCCGGTTCGGCAGACAGCGGTCGCTCGAGCCGGCCCCACTTGTCGATCACCAGCGGGTGCCCGTGCTTGTCGACGACCTTGATCCGATTGAACTTGCGGCCGAACGCGCACTCGCGCTCCATCACCTTCTCACCACCCGGCCGTGCCTGGACGGTGATCGTCGCCACGCCGTCGAGGTACTGCCGCAGCGGCCCCGGCCAAGGAGCCAGCCGCCCCGAGTCTTTGGTCACGAGGTCGCGGTCGGGTCGAAACGACCAGACATGCGCTCCGTCGAGGAGTACGTCGAGCACGACCGCCCCCTCGGGCGGCGCAGCGGCAAACCACAGGCCGGCGCTGTCGCAGCGCACCGCCTCGCCGGCCGCAACAGCCTCTGCGCGCTGTGCCCCGACGCGCACCTCCGCGTCTCGCGCCTGCCCTGCGCCGCTGCCTGACCCCTGCTCCACGGAGCCCGACTCTACGGGAGCCGTCATACCCGCCCGAGCACTCGCCGCAGCAGGTTGACGGTGCGCCAGTACGTGTGACGGACCCGCATCACCGCCGGCTGCGACTCGCTCACGTCGATCAGCATCTGCCGCACGGGCCGGGACCGCCGCCGAGCCAGCTCCGCATCGAGCCGGTCGGCCCGGGCCTGCTGCTCGTCGGCGCGAGCGGTCTGCGACTCGGCGATCGGCCGCAGCTCCGCGGCTTCCCGCGCGGCCGCGCGCCACTCGCGCTCCAGCGTGCCCTGCCGCTCCATCAGGTCGGCAATCGCTGCCACCGCTGCGTCGTGTACGGCGACAGCGCTGGCCTCGTCGGGATCCGGCGCCGTCCGGTCGGGCGACGCCTCCGCCGGCATCAGGTCGGCCAGATCGCCGACGACGTCGCATCCCAGCTTCTCCAGCTCGGTCACCAGCTGTGCCGAACGCTCCTGCACCCACGCCAGCCGGTCGGTGGGAAGCGCGAAGGTGGTCCCGGGCTGGCCGGCCAAGATCTGATGCGCCAGCACGTCCTTCACGGTGCTGGGGTACTCGCCGGGGCCGGTCAGCCGGTCTTCCAGCACGGCGTTGAGCTGGCGCAACAGCATCACCTGCTCGGCGCCGAGCGAGGGGTTGGCCGCGACACCGTCGAGCCGGAACCGGGCCGGGTCGAGCCCGAGCAGCGTCGCGAACCGCCGCCAGAGCTCATCCGGCCGGCCGCCGCCCGG
>JAICMS010000080.1 GCA_025929075.1 Propionibacteriales bacterium | reverse complement strand
GGACACCTGGTGCGGGGGCCGGGCATGGGCGCTTCACACCCGGGGCGGCGGACCCGGGCTGTGCGCGGGTTACCGCCGGACTGGTGGGAGGAGCCTTCGTTGCGGGTGTGGCGCTCAGTTGCCGAGGTCGACGCTGCCCTCGGTCCGACCGTCGTCACGATCGGCAACTTCGACGGCGTCCACCGGGGCCACCAGGCGCTGCTCGCCCGGGCGCGAGGGCGGGCCGAGCAGCGGCAGCTGCCGCTCGTCGTCGTCACCTTCGACCCGCATCCGATGGCGGTCATCCGGCCCTCGGCAGCTCCGGAACCACTGGCCGACCTCGACGTCCGGATCGCGTTGTTGGGGCAGGCAGGCGCGGATGTCGTCTTGGTCTTGGCCTTCACGGCCGAGCTGGCGGCGACGAGTGCCGAAGACTTCGCCGAGTCGGTCGTCTTCGGGACCTTGCGGGCGGCGGTTGTGGCGGTGGGGGAGAACTTCCGCTTCGGGCACCGCGCGCAGGGCGACGTGGCGCTGTTGCGCAAGCTGGCCGAGCAGCACCGAGCCGAGGTGGACCTCTGCCCCCTTCAGGGGCCGGAGGGCGGGGACACCTGGTCGTCGTCATCGATCCGGGCGGCGCTCGGCGAGGGTGACGTGGCGCGCGCCGCCGAGGCCCTGGGCCGGCTGCACGCCGTGCGTGGCACGGTCGTCCGTGGTCATCAGCGCGGGCGGGAGCTGTTGGGGGTGCCCACGGCCAACGTGCCGGTGCGCGGCGCGGTGGCCGCCGTACCGGCTGATGGGGTGTATGCCGGCTGGCTCAGGCGGCTCGACGAGCCGGACGGCGAACCGGAGCCAGCGGCGATCTCGGTCGGCACCAACCCCACCTTCGACGACGTCGTCGAACGCACCGTGGAGGCCTATGTGCTGGACCGCGACGACCTGGAGCTCTACGCCGTGCCAGTCGAGGTGTCCTTCGCGCAGCGCCTGCGCGGGATGGAGCGGTTCGACTCCGTGGAGGAGCTGAAGGCCCAGATGCAGGCCGACATCGACGCCGCCCGCGACCTCCTCACCTAGGCGTCTGGTCGGGAGGGAAGGCCGGCGGGCAGCGATTCGGTGAAGGGGGCGACTCGCTGGTAGCCTTGGCGTGCCGTGTGATCGGCCGCGGATCGAGAGTGCCCGGGTGAACAGGCCCCGGTGCACCGCGCAACGAATTTCCCTGGAGGGAGACCGCATGCCCCTTGATGCTCCGACCAAGAAGCAGATCATCGACGAGTACGCCACGAACGAGGGCGACACCGGATCTCCCGAGGTCCAGGTGGCTTTGCTCACCCGTCGGATCGCCGATCTGACCGAGCACCTCAAGCAGCACAAGCACGACCACCACAGCCGGCGCGGCCTGCTGCTGCTGGTCGGCCAGCGCCGCCGGTTGCTCAACTACGTGCAGAAGACCGACATCGGTCGTTACCGCAGCCTGATCGAGCGGCTGGGTCTGCGCCGCTGAGCCAGTCTCGGCGAGCAAGCCGACCAGGCCCAGACACAGCTCACAACTGAACAGAGACCCCAGGGCGCCCCGACCGGGGCGTACCACCACAGTGACCGTCACAGCGACTCGCCGCAAACGAGGCACCGGTCCTCGGTAGTGGCCCTCGGGAGGCCCGCCGCACCAGCGGCGACGCGCCGACCCGCAGGCCTCGATCGAAGACCGGTCTCGGCAGCAGAGCGTCTCGCGTGAGGGCACGCTTACGAAAGGGATGCCCATGCCGGGATCCGAGCCGCAGTACGTCGAGACAGTCATCGACAACGGTGCCTTCGGCACTCATACCATCAAGTTCGAAACCGGGCAGCTCGCCCGCCAGGCGGCCGGCGCAGCCGTCGCCTACCTCGACGAGGAAACCATGCTGCTGTCGGCGACGACGGCCAGCAAACACCCCAAGGACCAGTTCGACTTCTTTCCCCTCACAGTCGACGTCGAAGAGCGCATGTACGCCGCCGGGCGGATCCCCGGCTCGTTCTTCCGTCGCGAGGGCCGGCCTGGTGAGGATGCGATCCTCACCTGCCGGCTGATCGACCGCCCGCTCCGACCAACGTTCGCGAAGGGCCTGCGCAACGAGGTCCAGGTCGTCATCACCGTGCTGGCTCTGCATCCGGAGTCGCCGTACGACGTATTGGCGATCAATGCCGCGTCGATGTCGACACAGCTCAGCGGCCTGCCGTTCAGCGGCCCCGTCGGCGCGACCCGCGTCGCACTCATCGACGGTCAGTGGGTCGCCTTCCCGACTCACACCCAACGCGAGAACGCGGTCTTCGACATGGTCGTGGCCGGCCGGGTGACCGAGAGCGGCGACGTCGCGATCATGATGGTCGAGGCGGAGTCCACCGAGTCCACCTGGGAACAGGTCCGGGCCGGTGTCCAGGCACCGACCGAGGACATCGTTGCTGAGGGGCTCGAGGCCTCAAAGACCTTCATCAAGCAGCTCTGCGAGGCGCAGACGCAGCTGGCGTCGATGGCTGCCAAGCCGGTTGCTGAGTTTCCGCGCTTCCTCGACTACGAGGACGACGTCCTCGCCGCCATGGAGACCGTTGCCTCCAACGACCTCGCCGCGGCGCTGCGGATCGCCGGCAAGCAGGAGCGCGAGGAGAAGCTCGACGAGATCAAGGCCACCGTCCTGGACAAGATCGGTGCCGACTTCGCCGGCCGGGAGAAGGAGATCGGCGGCGCGTTCCGGGCGCTGACCAAGAAGCTGGTCCGGCAGCGGGTGCTCAGCGACCAGGTCCGCATCGACGGCCGCGGCCTCGCCGACATCCGCACGCTCAACGCCGAGGTCGGCGTCGTACCGCGGGTCCACGGCTCCGCACTGTTCGAGCGTGGCGAGACCCAGATCCTCGGCGTCACGACCCTCAACATGTTGTCGATGGAGCAGCGGCTCGACACGTTGTCGCCAGAGCGCACCCGGCGCTACATGCACAACTACAACTTCCCGCCCTACTCGACCGGCGAGACCGGTCGGGTCGGCTCGCCGAAGCGGCGGGAGATCGGTCACGGTGCGCTGGCCGGCCGGGCACTGGTTCCCGTGCTGCCGAGCCGGGACGAGTTCCCCTATGCGATCCGGCAAGTCTCGGAGGCGGTCGGCTCCAACGGGTCCACCTCGATGGGCTCGGTCTGCGCCTCGACGATGGCCCTGCTCAACGCCGGCGTGCCGCTGCGTGCGCCGGTAGCCGGCATCGCGATGGGTTTGATCTCCGGGGAGTCCGGTGGGGAGACGCGCTACGTCACGCTGACCGACATCCTGGGTGCCGAGGACGCGTACGGCGACATGGACTTCAAGGTCGCCGGCACCCGCGAGTTCGTCACCGCCCTTCAACTCGACACCAAGCTCGACGGGATTCCGGCGTCGGTGCTCGCGGGCGCCCTGCAGCAGGCACGCGACGCTCGGATGACGATCCTCGACGTGATGGCCGAGGCGATCGACAGCCCCGACGAGATGGCGGCGACCGCCCCGCGCATCCTCACCATGCGGGTGCCCGTCGACAAGATCGGAGAGGTGATCGGGCCCAAGGGCAAGGTCATCAACCAGATCCAGGACGACACCGGCGCCCAGATCAGCATCGAGGACGACGGCACGATCTACGTCGGCGCTGACAACGGCGAAGCCGCGGAAGCGGCTCGGGCGGCGATCAACGCGATCGCCAACCCGCAGATGCCGGAGATCGGCGAGCGCTACCTCGGCACGGTCGTGAAGACGACCAACTTCGGTGCGTTCGTCTCGCTGCTGCCGGGCAAGGACGGACTGCTTCACATTTCGAAGCTCCGCGCCCTCGCCGGTGGCAAGCGGGTCGAGAACGTCGAGGACGTGGTGTCGGTCGGCCAGAAGCTGCAGGTCGAGATCAGCGACATCGACGACCGCGGCAAGCTGTCGCTCGCCCCGGTCGTCGAGGGCGACGGCGACGGCGCCGGCGCCGAGTCCGGAGCGGCTGCCTCCTAGCGGGCAGGTCGTCGGACGTGCCCTACTCGTCGGCCCAGGAGCAGTCGGTCGGCTCGACTCGCACGCTGCTGAGGGAGCCGGCCGGTGACGGCCGGATCGCCTCGGTGGTCCGTCGCACCGTTCTGCCCGGCGGGCTGCGGGTCGTCAGCGAGTCGATGCCGGGTGCTCGCTCGGCGACGCTCGGCTTGTGGATCGGCGTCGGCTCCCGTGACGAGTCGCCCGCGCTGGCGGGCACGACGCACTTCCTCGAGCATCTGCTGTTCAAGGGCACCCGTCGCCGTACGGCATGGGACATCTCGGCCGAGCTCGACGCTGTCGGGGGAGAGCTGAATGCCTTCACGGGCAAGGAGTTCACCTGCTACCACGCCCGGGTGCTGGGGACCGACGTGCCGCTGGCCGTGGACGTGCTCTGCGACATGGTCACGTCGTCGCTGATCCCGGTGGCCGAGGTGGAGGCAGAGCGGAGCGTGATCCTCGAGGAGATCGCGCTGCACGACGACGACCACGACGACGTCGTGCACGACGGGTTCGTGAACCTGCTGTACGGCGACACGCCGCTGGGCAGACCGATCACCGGCAGTGTCGAGTCGATCACCGCGGTGACGCGCAAGCAGATCGCCGGCTACTACCGCCGCCGGTACACGCCCGACCGGCTGGTTTTCGCCGCCGCTGGGCAGGTCGAACACGCCCGGCTGGTTCGGTTGGTAGGGGCAGCCTTCGCAAGCGCTGGTGTCGCTGACTCCGATCGTGCCCCAGCACCGATCCGAACCGCCGTCCCGACGGCGACATCCGTCGCAGGCACCAGGCTGGTCGAGCGGCCGGTCGAACTGGCGAGCTTCGTGCTCGGCGCTCCTGCGTTTGCCCGGGGCGACGACCGCAGGTTCGCGATGGGAGTTCTCAACTTCGCGATCGGAGGTGGGCCGTCGAGTCGGCTCTTCCAGGAGATTCGCGAGCGCCGCGGCCTGGCTTACTCGGTCTACTCGTTCACCAGCCAGCACGTCGGCGGCGGCTACTTCGCAGTGGGTGGTGGCTGCACGCCTAAACGCCTCAACGAGGTGCTCGGCCTGTGTCGTGACGAACTCGCCAAGATCGCGTCGGCCGGCCTCACCGTGGAGGAGTTCGAACGCGGGAAGGGCCAGCTGCGTGGCGGGCTCGTGCTGGGACTGGAGGACGCCAGCGCTCGGATGACCAGGGTCGCCAAGGCTGAGCTGGTCCCAGGCGGCCTGCTCACCGTCGACGAGTCGCTGGCCAGGATCGACGCCGTCACGCTCGCCGATGTGCACGAGGTGGCGCGGCAGGTGCTCGAGCAGCCGACCGCACTGGCAGTCGTCGGCCCGGGCAAAGCGCTCGCGAAGCTGCGCTGACCGCTATCGTCGGCGCCATGACGAAGGTCGGCGTGCTCGGCGCGCACGGCCGGATGGGGATGCTGGCGTGCACGGCGGTCGAGGCGGCCGACGACCTCTCGCTGGAAGCCCGCGTTGGATCGGGCGACCCGCTGGACATGCTCTCCGGCGTCGACGTCGCGGTCGATGTGACCCGCCCCGACGCCGTCCTCAGCAACGTCGAGTGGTGCGTCAGCCACGGCATCAACGTGGTCGTCGGCACCTCCGGCGTGACGGCCGACCGGCTGCAGCGCATTAGCGAGATGCTGCGGCATGCTTCCGAGGTCGGCGTGGCCGTCGTCCCGAACTTCTCGATCGGCGCAGTGCTGATGACCCGTTTCGCGGCCCAGGCTGCGCCGTACTTCGAGTCCGTCGAGATCGTCGAGCTGCACCACCCGGACAAGCGCGACGCACCGTCCGGTACGGCGACGAGCACGGCATCGAAGGTCGCCGCCGCCAGGCAACAGTCCGGGCGCGGGGCGGAGAGCGGACCGGCCGAGGAACTGCCGCCGGCTCGTGGTCAGCTGGTCGACGGCATTCCCGTGCACAGCGTGCGGCTACGCGGTCTGGTGGCGCATCAAGAGGTCTTGCTCGGGGCGCCGGGGGAGGTGCTGACGATCCGGCACGACTCCACCGACCGGGCCAGCTTCATGCCGGGCCTCCTCGCGGCCCTCCGGGCCGTGGGCAGCAGGCCCGGCCTCACTGTCGGCTTGGACAGTCTCATCGATCTCTGAGCCAATCAGCTGGCCGACCCGCTGCTCGACTGGCCCCCCCGTGATGCGATGGCGAATGCCCAACAAAACTTGAGGTTCATGGCTTCACTCAGGCGCTGCTGGGCAGCATCCCGATTCCCTCCACGGCGCATTGCGGCATAGGCTGAGGCGCTACCTTCCGCACGGTCTTGGAGGCACCATGGATAACCCGCGCAGCCTGACTCAGGACGAGGCACGCGAGCGAGCCGAGCTGATCGATGTCGACCGCTACGACATCGCCGTCGACATGACCGACCTCCTCGACGGAGACGAGTTTCGTGCCGTGTCGACGGTCCGGTTCCGGTGCCGGCGGCCGGGAGCGAGCACGTTCGTCGACTGTGTGGCCGAGGTCAACGAAGCCACTCTCAACGGCAAGCCGATCGGCACGGACAAGGTGGAGAACTCGCGCATCGTGCTCGACGACCTTGCTGAGGACAACGTGCTCCTCGTCGACTCGGTGCAGCGCTCGACCGGCCAGGGCACCGGCGTGCACCGGTCGGTCGACCCCTCCGACAAGGAGGCCTACGTCTGGACGACGTTCGAGCCGGACGACGCCCGCCGGGCCTGGGCCTGCTTCGACCAGCCAGACCTCAAGGCTCCGCACGGCTTCTCGGTGACAGCGCCGGCCCGGTGGACGGTGCTCAGCAACAGCGCGCCGGGCGAGGTCGTCGACGAGGGCGATGCCAAGCGGTGGACGTTCCCGGACACGCCGCGGTTGTCGACGTACGTGCCGGTCGTCAACGCGGGCCCCTTCTACGAGCTCCGCTCAGAGCGGGACGGCTTCGACCTCGGGCTCTACTGTCGCCAGTCGTTGAAGCAGTTCCTCGACCGCGATGCCGAGGAGCTCTTCGACGTCACGGCGGCCGGCCTGGTCTTCTTCGGGGACAAGTTCGGGCTGCCGTTCCCGCAGCGCAAGTACGACCAGGTGTGGGTGCCCGACATGGGCGGCGCGATGGAGAACTTCGGCTGCATCACCTGGGGTGACCAGCTGATCTTCCGCGCGAACCCCAGTCATCAGGAACGCGAGCTGCGAGTGCTGGTGCTGCTGCACGAGATGGCGCACATGTGGTTCGGCGACATGGTGACGATGAAGTGGTGGGAGGACCTTTGGCTCAACGAGGCGTTCGCCGAATGGGTCTGTCACTGGGCGGCATCGGAGGCGACGGCGTACACCGATGTGTGGTCGTCGTTCCTGTCCGGGTGGAAGCTCGGCGGCTACACCGCGGACATGGCGCCGACCACGCATCCGATCCGGCAGCCAGTGGGCGATGTCGCCGAGGCGGCGGCGAGCTTCGACGGCATCACCTACCCCAAGGGCGCAAGCGTCCTGAAGCAGCTCTTCGCCTATGTCGGAGAGGAAGCGTTCGTCAGCGGTCTGCGGTCCTACTTCTCAAAGCACGCCTGGGGGAACACCTCCCTGGACGACCTGATGGACGAGCTCGCCGCCGCGAGCGGGCGCGATCTAGCCGAGTGGACCCGACTCTGGCTCGACACGGCCGGCACCGATCGACTCGTGCTCGAGAGCGGCGACAACGGAGAGCTGGAGCTGCACACCACGGCACCGCCGGGGGGCGACCCGAGGCCGCACCGTCTCGAGATCGGTGTCTACGACAGGTCTGGTGAGGAGTTGGTCCGGCGCGAGCTGGTGCCGGTCGAAGCAGCCGGCGCGGTGACCCCGCTGGCCGACGTGCCCGGTGACGCGGACCTGCTTCTGGTCAACGACGAGGACCTCACCTTCGCTTCGGTCCGTCCCGACGACGCGTCGCTGCAGACGATGCTCGCCGATGCTGGCCGCCTCCCGAACGCTGTGTCGCGGGCCGTGGCCGTCACCACGGCGTGGGACATGCTGATGACCGGTGAGGTGACCACGCGCGAGTTCGTCGGCTGTGTCACTCGCGCGCTGGCGACGGAGACCGTCGACGCGGTGATCGAGCCGTTCCTCGGCCTCGCGTCCCGAGCGGCTGCCCGCTGGTCACCCGACGACCAGCGTGACGAGCTGATGGGCCTGGTGGCCGACACCTGCGTGGGGCTGGCCGGACAGCCTGCCAGACGGCAGGTCGCGCTGCGGACGCTCGCCGAGAACGCCGTGACGGCCGAGCACTTCGCGGTGCTTGACGACGCCGGCGACAAGGACCACGACATCCGCTGGCGGCTAGCCACCCGGCTCGCCGAATTGGGTCGTGCCGACGACGACGAGGTCGCCGAGCTCGAGAACACCGACCCGGACCCGGACGCCTGGATCCGCGCCTTCGCAGTCCACGCTGCGCGACCGGACCCTGCGGCCAAGGAGCAGGCGTGGACGGCGATCATGGACGAGCGCAAGATTCCTTACGGCTCGTTGTTCCAGGTCGTCGGCGCTTTCTGGCGGCCGTCCCAGGCCGACATCCTGTCGTCGTACCCGGATCGATACCTGCGCGCGCTGCCAGACCTGCAGAACAGCGGCATGCTCCCCGCGATGGCGTTGTCAGCGGCGATGTTCCCGACGGTGGGCTCCGACGAGAGCTTCGTCGACGAGGCGATGGCAGCCGCGCGCGGCGAGGGGGTCGTGCCGGTCGTCCGCAACAACGTCATCGAGCGCGCCGACCAGCTGCAGCGGATGCTCAGGGCCCGACAGCTCAAACGGTAGACAGGTGACCCTGGCTGGTCCGAACGACGCGACCCTCCGACATCGCGAGCGCGACCGCGCGGTCGAACCGGCCCGGGTCCCAGTAGGGCGCACCAACGAGCTCGCCGAGCCTTTCTGGTGCGAGCGGGCCGTTGGCGCGCAGCGCCCGGACAACCAGCTGGACCTCGTGGGTCGTCCGCCGGTCGTGCTGCTCGGTACTCGGCTTCGGTGGTGGCATCGGCATCGTCGTCGCCTCCTTTTCGATGGCTTCTCGAGCGTCGTTTAGGCAGCCGAGGTGGCTGGGTCCTCGCGGCCTTCTCCGGACAGGGTGTCCTCTGCGGTGAGCGGCTTGGCGATGTTCTCGAGCGACTGGCGCTCGGCCTTCACGCCCAGGAAGGCCTCGACGATCCCGCCGATGATCATCAGTCCCGCGCCCAGGAAGTAGCCCGGCGCGATGCCGGTGATGTCCTTGGCGCCCGAGATGAGCGCGCCGAAGAGCAACGGTCCGGAGATACCTCCGGCCGCGGTGCCTATCGCGTAGAAGAACGCGATGCACAACGCCCGAGTCTCCATCGGGAAGACCTCGCTCGCGGTCAAGTACGCCGCCGACGCTCCGGCGGAAGCGAAGAAGAAGACGATTGCGCCCATCAGCGTCAACGTGGTCGCCGATAGACCGCCGAGCATGAAGCCGGTGATACCCAGGAGAATCCCGGAGAGGAGGTAGGTGCCGGCGATCATCGGCACCCGGCCCACCGAGTCGAAGAGGTGGGAGAGCAGCAAGGCGCCGAGGAAGTTGCTCGCGGCGAAGATTGCGAGATACCAACCGGTCTGGCCGACGCCGAGGAACGTGGTCAGCGTGTCGCCGTACGTGAAGAAGAATGCGTTGTAGAGGAATGCCTGGCCGACAAAGAGTGAGAAGCACAGGATCGTCCGCTTCGGATACATCGTGAAGACCGTCTTCGCGATGAGGACGAGCCCGATCGTCTTGCGCTGGCGGATGGTGATCGTGTCGTCGACGTCGGCGAGCTCCTTGCCACTCTCGTCGTGCACGGTGTGCTCGATGTTGCGGACGATCTGTTCGCCCTCGTCTTCTCGGCCGTGGATGAACAGCCAGCGCGGGCTTTCCGGCACGTTGCGCCGGACGAGCAGGACGCCGAGCGCGAGGACCGCGCCGAGCGCGAACGCGATCCGCCAGCCGTAGGTCTGATTGACCATCGTCGGGTCGAGCAGCGGGATGGTGATGAGCGAGCCGGCGGCTGCGCCGACCCAGAACGATCCGTTGATGGCGATGTCGACTCGTCCGCGGTAGCGGGCCGGGATCAGCTCGTCGATGGCGGAGTTGATGGCGGCGTACTCACCACCGATGCCTGCGCCAGTCAGTGTCCGGCACGCGAAGTACCAGATGGGGTTCATCGAGAATGCGGTCAGGATGGTGCCGAGCAGGTAGACGCCCAGCGTGATCATGAACAGCTTCTTGCGGCCGAACCTGTCGGTTAGCTGGCCGAAGAAGAGTGCACCGCAGCAGGCGCCTGCTACATAGACAGCGCCGGCAAGCCCCACCTGGAAACTGGTCAGGCCGAGCCCCGTCTTGGTGCTGCTCAATGCGCTGGACATCGAGCCGACGATCGTCACCTCGAGGCCGTCGAGGATCCAGACGGTGCCAAGTCCGATCACGATGAGCCAATGCCATTTGGCCCACGGCAGCCGGTCCAGCCTCGCGGGTATGTCGGTGGTTATCCGGCCGGTCTCCACTCCTGAAGCCATGTCCTGCCTCCTCCAGTACACGGGTTGCCGGGCTTGTCGATACCCACGCGTTCTCCGGGTATTCCGCCGCCGAACCGGGTCGGTAATGGGCAACATGTGGTTTTGTTGGCCCGAGCTCGGCGGCAATGCCCTCGGGCGCTGGTCTGCACGGTGAGGAAGGTGGCGCTCGGGTCGGGGCGGGTGCCGGCTGGCACCGCGGGGTGCGGCTGGTGGGGATGTGGCCGGCGACGCCCGCTTCGCCGAGGAGGCGAGGCACGACGAGGCCGACCGCCAGAGCAATCGCCGCGACCACGACAAAGCTGGCGACCACGCGGGGCGTGCGTCCGCTCATGGCTCCGATCGGCGGTGTCCGTTTGGCGTCGGGTTCATGTCGGGGTTCGGTGGATGCGAGGCGCTGACGCCCCATCGGCCCCTTAGGTCACAAGTTATCCAGAAGTTCGTGGTCTGGGCTGGACCTGTCGGCAACCGTTTGGCAAACTCCCGGGTCAGTCGCACCCATGAGGTAGGCATGAGTCGCACTCACTCTGCTGCCCTGCCGTCGGCGCTCGATCTGCTCGACGCCGACGTGCGGGACGAGGTCAGGCGCAATGGCGTCGACCCGCTCACCGACGCGGCCGCCGTCAGGCGGTTCGCGCAAGCCGTCGTACGTGACCACGACCAGCGCAGCCTGACCGGCAGCGTGCGGCCGATCGACGACCCCGACTCGGCGGTCGATGAGCTGGTCGCCCGGGTGTCCGGCTTCGGCCCGTTGCAGAAATATCTCGACGATCCGACGGTCGAGGAGATCTGGATCAACGAGCCGGACCGGGTCTTCGTCGCGCGTGACGGCCGGCATGAGCTGACCACAACAATCCTGAACGCTGCCGAGGTGGCCGACCTCGTCGAGCGGATGCTGAAGACCTCGGGACGGCGGCTCGACGTGTCGACGCCGTTCGTCGACGCGTTGCTGCCGTCCGGTCACCGACTCCATGTCGTGCTCGATGGGGTGTCCCGAGGTTTCAGCGCTGTCAACGTCAGGAAGTTCGTGGTCAAGGCCAACCGGCTCGCCGACCTGGTCGCGCTGGGAACGCTGACCCGGCCGTCGGCGGCCTTCCTCGAAGCGTGTGTCGTGGCCGGTCTCAATCTGGTCGTCGCCGGCGGGACACAAGCGGGAAAGACCACGATGCTCAATACGCTCGGGAGCGCCGTCCCTGGCGGCGAGCGGATCGTCTCCGTCGAAGAGGTCTACGAGCTTCGGTTCAAGCACCCCGACTGGGTGGCGATGCAGACCAGGCAGGCCGGCCTCGAAGGCACCGGCGAGATCAAACTGCGCCGGCTCGTCAAGGAATCGCTGCGGATGCGCCCCTCGAGGATTGT
>JAICMS010000048.1 GCA_025929075.1 Propionibacteriales bacterium | reverse complement strand
GTTTCCTGTGGAACTCGATGGTCCTACGGGCGATCGTGTTGTTCGCCTGCATCGTCAACTTCGCGGCGCTGGCCCTCTTCATCGCGCTGACCCTGAAGCTGCTGCGCGCCGGCGTCCAGCCCGCGGCGATCGGCCTGATCGACACCATCGGTGCGGTGGCCGGCATCGGCGGCTCCATCGTGGCGCCGGCGATCATCAAGCGAGTGCCCACTGGACCGTTGTCGATCGCGGTCGCCGTGGTCGTCTCAGTGGCCGTCGTACCGATGGCCCTCACCAACAACGTCGTGTACGTCGGTCTGCTGGTCGCCGGCGCACTGTTCCTGCTCCCCGCCGGCAACGCCTCGATCCTGGCCTACCTGGTGGCGATCACCCCCGACCGCCTGCAGGGGCGGGTCCAGTCGGCACTCGGCTTCTCCGCCAGCGCGCTCCAACCGGCCGGGCCGATCGTCGGCGGCGGCCTGCTCGCGCTCTTCGGCGGGGAGCCGGCGATGATCGCGATGGCGGTCGTGATCTGCCTCAGCGGCCTCCCTCTGTTCCTCAGCCGCGACATCCGCCACCTCGGCACGCCAGACACGTGGCCCGACGTGGCGGCCGACCAGCCCGTGCCCGAGATCATCGACGACCAGGCCGGCGTGGCGGTGGCGATGGCACCGCCCGGCGGCGAGAGGGGGGCCGGCGATGCGTGACCTCTTCGTCAAGACGACGGGCCGCTACCTCCTCCACGCCCGGCTGCTCTGGCGGTCCGCTCCTGGCCTGAGCCTGCTCACCCTGCTGGTGACCGTGGGCTCCGGCGGCGCGCAGACGCTTGCCATCGTGGCGAGCGGCCGGCTCGTCGGCGCGCTGCCGGGAGCGTTCCACGACGGACCCGGGTCCGCAGCCGCGTCGGATGCCTGGTTCTGGCTGATCTGGACCGCCGTCGGCTTCGTGGCCGGCCCGGTGCTGCTCGGCGTCTCCGACGCGCTGGCTCGGGCGGTGTCGGCGCGCTACCTGCAGACCACGTTCGACATGCTGCTCGAGGTCGGGACTCACCCCTACGGCATCGCGGAGTTCGACGACCCCAAGCTGGCCGGCCGGATCGACGCGCTCAACCAGGCGATGCGCGACTGGACGTTCCTGGGCGGCATCGACAGCACCTGGGTCGTCGTCCAGATCCGCATCGGCGGCATCGGCGGCTTCATCGTCACAGCGACGTGGAACTGGTGGGCGGCGCTCATCGTGCTCGCGGGCTTCGTACTGATGTCGAAGGTGGTCACCGCGTGGATCAACACCTTCTACGATGACCTGCTCGACGTCACCGGGACGGCCAGGCGGCAGGCCACCTATGTCCGCAAGCTCCTGACCGCCGGTGAGACGGGCAAGGAGATCCGGTTGTTCGGCCTCGCGGGCTGGATGATCGAGCGGTTCAGCAGGATCTGGCTCGACGCGATGCGGCTGGTCTGGCGCAACCGTGACCAGAGCGTGCGCAACGTCGTCGCGTTCCTTTCGATCTCTTTCGTCCTCGAGGCCGGTGCGTTCACGCTGCTGGCGCGCGACGCGGCGGCGGGCGCGGTCGGGATCGGCTCGGTGGCCATGCTCGTCCAGTCGCTCTACGCCATCGAGGGCTTCGGACCGATCGGCGACCCGCAGTCGGAGTTGGCGCGCAACACGGCGGCAGCTGCCGAGCTCGTCGCCGTACGGCGAGGGGTCGGACTGCCGGCGCTTCCGCAGCGCGAGGACCGACAGCCCACCGAGGCGCCGGCGCCGGCGTCGGCAGAGTCCCGCCCAGACGCTGCGTCGGAGATTGCCGAGCGAGCTCTGAGCAGCGACAACGTTCCGCGACCCGCCACTGTCGAGTTCACCGGCGTCACGTTCACCTACCCGAGCCGCACCGAGCCGGCATTCCGCGACCTGACCCTGCACATCCCCGCCGGCCAGTCGGTGGCCGTCGTGGGGGTCAACGGCGTCGGGAAGTCCACGCTGATCAAGCTGCTCTGCGGCCTCTATCCGACCGACTCGGGCACCGTACGGGTGGACGGACGTGACCCGGCGGCCGATGCCGGCGCGCGAGCCCGGGTGGCCGTGATCTTCCAGGACTTCGTCCGCTACCACCTCAGCCTGCGCGAGAACGTCGGCTTCGGCGCGATCAGCCACCTCGACGACGCGGCGGCGTTGAGCTCGGCCCTCACCGACGCGGGCGGAGGTCGGCTGCTCGACCGGCTGCCCGGCGGTTGGGACACCACGCTGTCGCCGGAGTACGCCGACGGCACCGACCTATCCGGCGGCCAGTGGCAGCGGGTGGCGCTCGCCCGCGCCTTCACCGCCGTCCGCGGCGGGGCCGGTGTCCTGGTGCTCGACGAGCCGACAGCTGCGCTCGACGTGCGGGCGGAGGCGGCCCTCTTCGACCGGTTCCTCCAGGTCACCCACGGGCTCACCACCATCCTGGTGAGCCACCGGCTGTCCTCGGTCCGGCACGCCCAGCGGATCGTCGTACTCGACACCGGAGCGGACGGGCGCGGCGCGATCGTCGAGGACGGCTCCCATGAGGAGCTGCTCGCGCTCGGCGGTCACTACGCCGAGATGTTCACGCTGCAGGCACGCCGCTTCACTGCGGCCGGAGCGGAGGTGGTGGGCTGATGATCCGCCGGCTGGTGCGGCCGTTCTCCAGCATGTGGTTGGTGCTCGCGATGTCGTTCCGCGTCAACCGCCGCCAGGCGTTCGTGGCGATGCTGGAGACGTTGGCCAACGTGCTCATCGTCTTCCAGCCGCTCTTCCTCGCCTGGTTCGTCGACGGGGCGGTGCATCACGACGAGCGAAAGATGATCATCACCGGGGTGGTCTTCGCCGCGGTGATGTTCTTCGGCTTCATGCTGCTCGTCGTCGGCAACACGGCGCGGATCAATCAGCGCGAGCGGGTCGGGTTCGCGTTCGACGTCGAGATCGCCCGGATGACTGCCGAGATCCCGACCCTCGACCACCTGGAGTCCTCGCGCTACCTCGACGAGCTGCAGGTGCTGCGCGACCAGCAGGGCGCGCTCGGCGACGCGCTGAACAGCGTGCTCAACGCGATCCGCTGGACCGTCCAGGGGGCCGGCACCATTGCCCTTGCAGCGACGGCCGACTGGCGACTGGTGCTGGTCGCGGTCGCCGGCGGCACGACCTTCGTGACCACCGCGATGAGCGTCGGCTGGCAGGCGAAGGCGGAGAAGGAGTCCGCCGAGCCCGGCCGGTTGGTGACCCACCTGCTGGAGGTGGGGACGACGGCGAAGGGCTCGGCCGAGCTTCGGGTCTTCGGTCTGCATCGGCCACTCCACGAGCGGCTCGTCGGCGCAGTCGGCCAGTGGCGGCAGCCATACGTGCGCCTCTACATGAAGATGGGGCTCGCCGATGCCGGGAACGCCCTGCTGTTCTTCGCCGTCGCGTCAGGGGTGCTCGCCTGGATGCTGCACGACCTGATGCGCGGCACCGTGCAGGTCAGTGCGTTCGTCCTCGCGGTGCTGCTGGTCAGCCGGTTGCAGAACTTGAGTAACTACGTCCAGTTCTCGATCCAGAACCTGAGCCGGGTGGTGCGTACGACGAACCGCTTCCGCTGGTTGCGCGACTACCACGCCGAGGTCCTCGCCGCCCATCCCGGCAACCTGCTGCCGCCCGGCGAGCTGCACAGCGGTATCCGCACCGAGAAGCTGACGTACCGCTACCCCGACACCCACCGCGCTGCGCTGGCAGACGTGGACCTCGACCTGCCGGCCGGCTCCGTCATCGCGCTGGTCGGCGAGAACGGCGCGGGCAAGTCGACGCTGGTCAAGCTGCTCACCGGCATGTACCAGCCCAGCGAGGGCAGGGTGCTCGTCGACGGCGTCGACCTGGCCGAGCTGGATTTGACGGCGTGGCGGGCCAGGACCTCCGGCGCGTTTCAGGACTACGCCCGGCTGGAGTTCACGGCCCTGGAGTCAGTCGGGGTCGGCGACCTCGACCATCACCTCGACGAGCCGCGGGTTCACCAGGCCGTCGAGGATGCGGCGAGCACAGCAGTGCTGACGGCCTTGCCGTCGGGACTGGCCACGCAGCTCGGCACCACCTGGCCGGAAGGCGTCGAGCTGTCGGGCGGACAATGGCAGCGGCTCGCCATTGCTCGGGGCATGATGCGCGACTTGCCGTTGCTGCTGGTGCTCGACGAGCCGACCGCGGCGCTCGACGCGGCCACCGAGCACGCGCTGTTCGAGCGCTTCACCGAGGCGGCGCGGGCTGCCTCTCGGCGCGGCGCCGTCACCTTGCTCGTCACCCATCGGTTCTCCACGGTCGCAGCGGCCGACCTCGTCGTCGTACTCGACAACGGCCGGGTCGCCGAGGTCGGCACGCATGCCGAGCTGATCAACAGCGGTGGCCACTACGCGGAGCTCTACGAGCTGCAAGCCCGCGGTTACCGCTAACCCCCACCCCGCCCCCGCCCCGCCTTCCACCCCGCCGAGACGGCAAGAAAGCACCGTTTCTGGCGGCGTGTCGGTGCAGAAGTGACGTCTCGGCTCGCAAAGCGCGACCCCTCGGCGCGCAAAGCGTGACCCCTCGGCGGGGGGGTGGGCGCATTAGCCTCATGCCATGACGGCGGAGTGGAACCTGCGGGTGCTCGTCGTCGACGACGAAGCGCCGGCGCGGGCCGAGCTCAGCTACCTGCTCGAGCACGACGACCGGGTCGCCGAGGTCGTCGAGGCCGACTCCGGCGCTGCCGCATTGCGCCAACTCGAGGATGACGACGTCGACGCGGTCTTCCTCGACATCGCGATGCCGGAGCTCTCCGGCCTCGACGTCGCCCGGCTGCTCACCCGGTTCAAGGCGCCGCCGTCGATCGTGTTCGTGACCGCACATGACCATGCCGTCGAGGCGTTCGAGATCAACGCCGTCGACTACCTGCTCAAGCCAGTGGCCGCCGAACGCGTCGGTGAGGCGGTGCGGCGCGTCGTCGAGTCCCACGCCCAGCCCGTCGAAGCCGGCCCGGACGACGAGACCATCCCGGTCGAGCTCGGCGGGGTGACACGTTTCGTCGCGCGCAGCGAGGTGCGGTACGTCGAGTCGCACGGCGACTACGTCCGGTTGCACACCAGCGGGGGCGAGAGCCATCTGGTCCGCGTCCCCCTCGCCGTACTGCAACAGCGCTGGCGCGATGCCGGCTTCGTTCGCATCCATCGCCAGTGCCTGGTCGCCCTCGGCCACGTCACCCAGGTCAAACAGGACGGCAACCACTGCTCGGTCGTCGTCGACGGCACCGAGCTGGTGGTCAGCCGCCGGCATACCCGCGAGCTACGCGAGCTCTTGGTGCGACGCGCTCGCCCGACCGCACGCACATGACGACGACGGAACCCCCGGCCCGCGAGCGGATCACCGGACCGCACAGAGACCGACCGGTACGGCGACAGGTGCGACTCGCCCAGGAAATCGACAAGCAGACGGCGGTCGGCGAGATCTACATGCGGGCGCTGATCCGGAGCCAGCTCCGGCTCGGCGTCGAGGTCGTCGCCGTTCTCGCCCTGACCCTCGGCGCGCTGCCGCTCGTCTTCGCCGCGGTGCCTGCGGTCCGCCATGCGACGTTCGCGGGCCTGCCGCTCCCCTGGTTGTTGCTCGGGTTCGTGGTGTACCCGCCGCTGATCGCACTCGGCTGGTTCTACGTCCGGCAGGCCGAGCGCAACGAGCGGGACTTCACCGACCTGGTCGACCGGCCGTGAGCGCGACCGCGAGCGTCGTCGCCGTCACCGCAGTCTCCGCGGCGACGCTCGGGATCGGGGCCTTCGGGCTGCGGATCTCGCGGACCACCAGCGACTTCTACGTGGCGTCGCGCAGCGTCGGGCCGGTGGTCAACGCCTCGGCGATCAGCGGGGAGTACCTCTCGGCCGCATCGTTCCTCGGGGTCGCCGGGCTCGTCCTGGCCAGAGGCAGCGACATGCTGTGGTATCCGGTCGGCTGGACCGCCGGCTACCTCGTGCTGCTGGTGCTGGTCGCCGCGCCGCTGCGGCGCTCGGGCGCCTACACGCTGCCGGACTTCGCCCAGCTGCGGTTGGAGTCGCTGCAGGCGCGCCGGGTGGCCAGCGCCCTCGTCGTACTGATCGGCGTTCTCTATCTCATCCCGCAGTTCCAAGGTGCCGGACTGACGCTGCGCGCGTTGACGGGGGCACCGCCGACCGTCGGCGCAGCGATCGTCGCGGTGATCGTGTTGGTCAATGTGCTCTCCGGCGGGATGCGCAGCATCACGTTCGTGCAGGCCTTCCAGTATTGGATCAAGCTGACTGCGCTGCTGGTGCCGGTATGCGTGTTCCTCGTCGTCTGGCGACACGACGGCTCGCCGCAGGTCGGCCGGTTCCAGGCCGCGGACTGGGTGGAGCCGCTCGCCGGCCAGCATGCGCTCTACCTCACCTATTCGCTGATCCTCGCGACGTTCTTAGGCACGATGGGGCTGCCGCACGTGGTCGTCCGCTTCTACACCAACCGCGACGGCCGGGCGGCGCGGCGCACCACCGTCGCGGTGCTCGGGCTGCTCAGCTGCTTCTATCTGCTGCCTCCGCTGTACGGCGTCCTCGGACGCATCTACGCACTCGATCTCGTGCACAGCGGCCGGACCGACTCCGTCGTGCTCGAGCTGCCGAGCCGGATCCTCAGTGGCGCACCCGCCGCCATGCTCACCGCGCTGCTCGGCGCCGGCGCGTTCGCGGCGTTTCTCTCGACGTCGTCGGGGCTGGTGGTTTCGGTGGCCGGCGTCGTCAGCCAGGACCTGTTGAGCGGGCATGGCGACGGGGTCCGGTCGTTCCGGCTGGCGAGCGTGCTGGCAGCCGGCGTGACGCTGGCACTGACGGTCGCGTCGACCGGCCTGCCGGTGGCGCACGCGGTGGAGCTGGCGTTCGCGGTCGCCGCCTCGACGTTCTGTCCGCTGCTGCTGCTCGGCATCTGGTGGCCGCGGCTGACCGCGTCCGGCGCCATCGCCGGGCTGGTCGTCGGCGGCTCGTTGTCCGCGGCGGCGGTGGTGGCCACGATGTTCGGCGTCAGTGGGCAGGGCTGGATGGGGGCGGTGCTGTCACAGCCCGCGGCCTGCACCGTTCCGCTGGCCTTCGCGGCCATGGTGGTCGGCTCGTTGGCCAGCCAGGACCGGCTTCCGCCCAACCGGGTCCGCACGCTCGTCCGGCTCCACACGCCGGAGCACATCGAGGTCGACCGCGGCCCGTATGACCCCGAGCGGCCGATGGCAGCCAACCGCTCGTCGTACGAGAACGACCGCTCGTCGTACGACGAGCGACCAGACGGCGACGAACTTGACCCGCTCATCGAATACCGGTGAGTCGCTGCTTCCCGGTGGGCGGCGCCACTTCCTAGCGTGAAGTGAGCCGGCGACAGCCGGCGGAACCTCTGCTCGGAGGAGTCAGCATGTCCACAATCAGACCTGAAGTGCCGACTACGCCGGAGAACACGGGATCGCCGCTGCCGCGTAGCTCGTTTATCGCCGACCCCGCGCCACTGGGGCTGGCCGGCTTCGCACTGACCACGTTCGTGCTCAGTGTCGTCAACTCCAACATCATTCCCGACACGCTGACCGGCGGCGTGCTGGGGCTGGCGCTCGCCTACGGCGGCATCGCCCAGTTCGCCGCCGGGCTGTGGGAGTTCGCCAAGGGCAACACGTTCGGTGCCACGGCGTTCTGCTCGTACGGCGGCTTCTGGATCTCGTTCTGGTGGCTGGTCGAGCACGACGCAGGCAGCCTCGGTACCGACGGCAACCAGGTTGTCGGCACCTACCTGCTCGCGTGGGGGATCTTCACGCTCTACATGACGGTGGCCGCGTCGCGAGTCAGCATGGCAGTGCTCACCGTCTTCGTACTGCTGACGATCACCTACTTCATCCTCGCCATCGGTGAGTACGCCACCTCCAGTGGCTGGCATCACCTCGGCGGCTACATCGGCATCCTGACGGCCCTCGCGGCCTGGTACGCCTCATTCGCCGGCGTCACGAACTTCACGTTCAAGCGGACCGTCCTGCCTACTGGACCCCGCGCCTAGCAACCACGCCAGCGGTACACACTGGGTAGAGCGGGCCGAGTCTTGCACTCGCCCGCTCTACCTGGCGGCCACGAGGAGAACACGATGAGCACCCCAACACTGAGTAATCTACTGCACGAGAACCGGCGCTTTGAGCCGCCACCAGAACTCGCCGAGCACGCCAACGTCACCGCCGCCGACTACGACGATGCCGCGAAAGACCGCCTCGAGTACTGGCGCAAGCAGGCCGAGCGCATCACCTGGGCCGAGCCGTTCACCGACGTCCTCGACTGGAGCAACCCGCCGTTCGCCAAGTGGTACGTCGGCGGCAAGCTCAATGCCTGCTACAACTGCGTCGACCGCCATGTCGAAGCCGGCAACGGCGACAAGGTCGCCTACTACTTCGAGGGTGAGTCCGGCGACACGAGGACGATCACCTACAGCGACCTGCAGCGCGAGGTCTGTCAAGCGGCCAACGCGCTGGTCGAGCTCGGCGTCAAGACCGGCGACCGGATCGCGATCTACATGCCGATGATCCCGGAGACCGTCGTCGCGATGCTCGCCTGCGCGCGCATCGGCGCCCCGCACACCGTGGTGTTCGGCGGCTTCTCGTCCCAGGCGCTGGAGGACCGCATCCTCGACTGCGACGCCCGCGTCGTCATCACCGCAGACGGCGGCTATCGGCGCGGGGCGTCGGCCGCCCTCAAGCCGGCCGTCGACGCCGCCCTCGAGAAGTGCCCCGACGTCCGTAACGTGCTCGTCGTCCGCCGTACTGGACAAGACGTCGAGTGGAACGACGACCGCGACCTGTGGTGGCACGAGTACGTCGGGAAGCAGAGCACCGAGCACACGTGCGAAGCATTCGACGCCGAGCACCCGCTCTACGTCATGTACACCAGCGGAACGACCGGCAAGCCGAAGGGCATCCTGCACACCACCGGCGGCTACCTGGTCGGTTGCGGCTACACGCACTGGGCGATCTTCGACCTCAAACCGGAGACCGACATCTTCTGGACCGCGGCAGACATCGGCTGGGTCACCGGTCACTCCTACATCGTCTACGGACCACTCGCCAACGGCACCACGTCGGTGATGTACGAGGGCACGCCGGACACCCCGCACAAGGGTCGGTGGTGGGAGATCATCGAGAAGTACAAGGTCAACATCTTGTACTGCGCGCCGACCGCGATCCGCACCTTCATGAAGTGGGGCGCGGACATCCCCGGGAAGTTCGACCTGTCGTCGCTGCGGCTGATCGGGTCGGTCGGTGAGCCGATCAACCCCGAGGCCTACATCTGGTACCGCGAGACGATCGGCGGCAATCGCTGTCCGGTCGTCGACACCTGGTGGCAGACCGAGACCGGCATGATCATGGTCAGCCCGCTGCCGGGGGTGACCGCAGGCAAGCCTGGCTCGGCGATGCGTGCGATTCCGGGCATCTCCGCGCTGGTGGTGGATGACGACGGCAACGCGGTCGAGAAGGGCTCGGGCGGCTACCTGACGCTGACCGAGCCGTGGCCAGCGATGCTGCGGACGCTGTGGGGCGACGACGAGCGCTACAAGGAGGTCTACTGGTCGCGCTTCCCTGGCAAGTACTTCGCCGGGGACGGCGCCAAGCTCGACGAAGACGGGGACGTCTGGCTGCTAGGGCGCGTCGACGACGTGATGAACGTGTCGGGCCACCGGTTGTCCACGACCGAGATCGAGTCGGCGCTGGTGTCGCACCCGATGGTGGCCGAGGCGGCCGTCGTCGGTGCCGCCGACGCGACGACCGGGCAGTCGATCGAGGCCTTCGTCATCCTGCGCGAGAGCGCCGGAGGGGGCGGGGACGACGTCGCGACCGAGCTGCGCAACCACGTGGCCAAGGAGATCGGCGCGATCGCCAAGCCACGCTCGATCATGGTCGTGCCCGACCTGCCCAAGACTCGGTCGGGCAAGATCATGCGCCGGTTGCTCAAGGACGTCGCCGAGAACCGTGAGCCGGGCGACTCCACCACGCTGGCCGACTCCAATGTGATGAACCTGATCCAGGCGAACCTGGCCCAACAGAAGACCGACGAGGACTGATTCGGTCCCTCCCCACCCCGAGGAAGGACGTCGAGCCCCGGCCCGCACCGGCCGGGGCTCGACCATTCCTGTGTGGCCGCTCCCGGCAGGAGACGGCAGTTGTGGCCGCTCGATGCGCCAAAATCGGGATTGCGGCTGTCGGGAGCGGCCACAACCCGGCGTGGGCGTGGCTCTAGGCAGCTAGCCGGCAGTGATCTGACTCGGGGTGCTCGCGAACTCGGCGAGCTCCGGCGATAGCTGCTGCAGCCGCAGGAGGGCGTGGCGAGTCTGTGACTTCACGGTGCCAAGCCTGACCCCCATGGCGGCTGCGGTCTGCTCCTCGGTCAAGTCCTCGAAGTACCGCAGGACGAGGACCGTGCGCTGCTTGGGAGTCAGCCTGGCGAGAGCACGCTGCAGCGTGAACCTGGCGGTCGGGTCCGGCGGCTCGCCGGCCGACGGCTCCGGGAGGTGGTCGGTCGGATACTCGGCCGGGCGGCGGCTCCGGGCGCGCCACCGCGAGATGTTCTCGGTGTAGAGGATGCGGCGGACGTAGGGCTCTGGCTCCTTGCGGATCCGACGCCACTGCTTGGCCGCCTTGAAGAGCGCCGTCTGGACGAGGTCCTCCGCATCGTGGTGGTTGCCGGTGAGGAGGTACGCCGTCCTGCTCAGCGCCGACGTCCGCGCCACCACGAATTCGGTGAACCCCTCCTCGTCCGAGGTCATGTCGACGGGCCTGACGAGGAGGCGACCTGTGGTGGCACGCGCCCGAGCCGCCGGAAGCCTGCGATCACGTACCAGACAAGCCCGAGTGCAACGAGGACACCGAAGACGATGCCCGGGATTAGCCTCGGGTCGTTCGGGCTGTCAGGGTGCCGGCCACCAATCAATGGTCGTGCAACCAAGTCCGAGGCGAGCGAGGGTGTCATCCAGGCGGGCGAGCGCCCATGAAGCTTGATTGCGAGCCTCGGTGCACCTCCTGTGAGCCCAACAGAGTAGATCTGTGGGACCGCAGAGAACCGATGCCTGCCCGGCGGCGACTGCTCGATCAGCAGCCGGTCATTTGCGTCCCATCCATCGATGGACACAACGAACGGTTGACCAGTCTGCACAGCGATAAGGGAGCGGTGCCGCCTCGGTCCCGCGTCCGAAGGCAGGGATGCGAGATACACCTTCGGCCCCACCCTGGAAGAGTTGGACTGGCCCATGAACACGAGTTGGACTCCGAGTGGGGTCACGATAGGTCGCCCGGTAGGTCCAACATTCGGTTTACGGGAGAGTTCGAATCGGTATCTGACCACGGCACCGGTTCTCAGGTTCACTGTCAGGAGACCGGCTGCATCGGGCGACACGGCTCCAACCCCGCCAGGCACCGGCCCAGCAGTGCCGCCATCGAGCACATTTCCTACGGTCAAGGGTAGGCGCGAGGTCATACCGGTCATCGCGTTTGCGACCAGTGGTGGCTTGATGTAATAGGTGCCCGGTTGCGTGGTGTACTGGCCGAATACCGTGACCACGCGGGTGGAGTTCCCGTTCCACGTAACCGAGTCCGCGCCAAGTCCGTGGATGGTGGGCACGGCGTGGAAGGTCGCCGCCCCGGACTCCGTGTTGTAGATGGCGAGGCCCGTCACGTCCGACTGGACATATGCGCCAGATGGCGGTCCGGCCATGAAGTACGCGATGTACCGACCGTCCGGCGACAGCACCGGGTCGACGCCCGAGTCTGATGCCAATCGGGGGAGGTCCAGAAAGCGATACTGACCGGTCTTGGCGGAAACGCCAAAGAAGGCGAACTGGTCGGTGTGCCACCAGGAGGTGCGGCGCGGCGCGGTGGCGATGAGCGCCAGCGGGCCGATCGGTCCGGCGTCGGCGGTGCCCGGCGTCCAGGGGCTGGGGGTCCAGATCTGGTTCGGGATGGCGAGCCGCCCGTCGCCGTACGCAGGAGCAGTCGGCGGCGTCGACTGCAACCCCGGACCGATCAGGCCGATGACGAGACCGCCAACCAGCAGCAACACGACACTGAGGGAGACCGCAGCGATCATGTCCCGGCGCTTCGACCGCCGCGCCCGCCGCCAGACGGCGCTGGCCACCGCAGGCGAGGAGTCGATCGCCGGAGCATCGTCGGCGAGCTCGCGCAGCAGTTCTCCCAGCTGGTCGCTCACGCGAGGCCTCCCTCCACAGGCATGACTCTGCACCCATAAAGACGCCTCCGAGGGCCGGTTTGGAGGGAACCTGCCTCACGATCGGTGGCCGATCCCGGCAGGGATCGGCGCGAGTGGCCGATCCAGACGATGGATTGAGCGGATCAGCCGTCGTCTGCGGCCACAATCGCCAGCCGGGCGTTTCGGCTGCGCCGCGAGCGGGCACCGCAGACCCCGGCAGCCCCGCGACGCCGTAGGGTTCGAGATGCGGTCCGCGACGCGGACGACGGGTGCGAGAAAGGACCGACATGACGACCAGCAACTCCGGGCCGCCAGTTGGCGAGGAGCCGACCATTGGTCGGCTGGTGGCCGAGACGACGAGCGACCTATCCGCCCTCATCCGCGGTGAGATCGAGCTGGCAAAGACCGAGCTCCGAGTCAGCGTCAAGGCCGGTGGCATGAGCATCGGACTGTTCGGCGCGGCCGGCTTCCTCTTGGTGCTGGCCATCGTGATGCTGTCGATCGCGTTCGCGTTGGCGCTGGATGCCTGGTTTGCCGGACCGGCCGTCGCCTTCGTCATTGTCTTCGGGGTGTACGTCGTCATCGCCGGCTTCTTTGGCCTGGTCGGCATCAAGCTCATCAAGCGGGTGAAGGCGCCCGAGCAAACCATTGCGTCGATGAAGAGCAACAAGCAGGTACTCAAGCGCGGCTGACGCGAGAAGCCGGTCACCGACAGACGACTTAGCCGCCCGCCAACGCGCGCAACCCCCGACACCAGCCGGACGAACCGATGCCGGGCCAGGCAGCCTCAGCGGATGCAGCCGCCGGTGCTGACAGCGGCCGATCGGCGCTCACCCGCCGCGGCGGCCTGGCTCACCTGCTGAGCGGTCAACGCATAACCCGTGTTCGGGTCGACCACCGAGGCCGCGAACACGACGCCAACCACCTTCCCCGCCTTGCCGACGAGCGGCCCTCCGGAGTTGCCACGCCGGACCAGCCCGTACAGCGAGTAGGTGTCGCGGTAGACGGTGCCCTGGTCGTAGATGTTGGGGCTGCGCAGGCGCTGCTTGATCCTGACCCTGGCCGGTTCGGCGTCGTACGGGCCGTTCTCCGGATACCCGAGCACCGCGACCGCCGCGCCCGACGACAACGCCGGCCCGAAGTGGAGCGCCGGCACCTGCAAGCCGGGCACATCGAGTACGGCGACGTCGACATCGGGGTTGTAGACCACGACGGTCGCATGCAGGTCGCGGTTGCCCACTCGGATCACGGGGCTGCTGACCCCGGCCACGACGTGCGCGTTGGTCATCACTCGGCCGGGCGCGAAGACGAACCCGCTCCCCTCGACGGTGCGGTTGCACGACTGCGCCGAGCCGATCACCTTGACGACGCTGCGCCGAGCCCTCGCCACCGCCGCCGCCTGCAGGATGCGGTCGTTCGGCGGGGCGACCGGGACGATGTGCTCGGGCGCAAACGGCTCGAGGTAGCGCGGGAAATCCGAGGAGTCGACGATCGAGTTGAACTCCGACAGCACCCGCTGCGACGCCTGGGGCATCACCTCGTCGACGACGCCCAACACGACGGAACTGCGCACCTCGCGGTTGACGCCGCCAAGACGAGCGCCGGTGACCGCCAGCCCGAGCACCCACGCGATCACCAGCATCGCGACGACGCTCAGCGCCGCGCCGCTCACCGCATCGACAACCCGCACCGGCCGCCAGACCACGAGCCGCCTGATCTGGTGCCCCGCAAACGACCCGAGCCCCTGCCCGACGAAAGCGAGCGCTAGTACGACGACAAGCGCCGCCACCGACACCGAGAGCCCGGACGAGAAGCGGTCGAGCAACAACGGCGCGATCTCGATCCCGACGAAGCCTCCGACGAGCAGCCCGACGGTCGAGCACGCACCAACGATGAAGCCCTGCTGGTAGCCGGAGAAGGCATACACCGCCATGCAGAGGATCAGGATGATGTCGAGGACGTTAATCGGGCTCTCCTCGGGCCAGATCCCGCATCGAGCTGCGCACGAGGTCACCAGGCAGGTCGACCACCCGGCCGACGTCCCACGGCCGTTCCCAGCCGGCCGCCGCGAGCAGCCGCGAGAGCAGCCCGGCGGTGAAGCCCCACACGAACAGTCCGCCCACCACGAACGCAGGACCGACGTAGCCCGACGGGTGCCGGACGCTCGACCGGTTGGCGGGGTCGAGCAGATCCCCCAACGGCATCCGGTGCACCGACGCGGTCTCTGCGGGGTCGACGGCGCGCACCGGTCCGGGCCGCCGCCACCACGCCAGCACCGGTGTCACCACGAAGTTGCTCGGCGGCAGCCACAGCTCGGGCAGTACGGCGAGCACCTGGACGCTCGACGGGTCGAGCCCCGTCTCCTCGGCGGCCTCACGGATCGCCGTGGCCGCCGCGTCGGCGTCACCGGGCTCGCGCGATCCCCCAGGAAACGCCACCTGACCCGCATGCGAGCGCATCTCGTGGGACCGCTCGAGCAGCAGCACCTCGGGTCCGGACCGGCCGTCGGCAAAGAGCATCAGTACGGCGGCGGCTCGCGGTCGCGCATCCCGAGGCGGCCGGAAGCTGGTCAGCTGGGTGGCGGTGAGTCCGGCCGCGACCGCGGCCAGGTCCGCCAACCACTGCGGTGGAGTCGACGCCTCACCCGGCTCCGCACCTGTCGCCGTCATCGCCCACCGGTCGACGAGACCGTCACCCCGAGATGTTGGCGGACGAGCCCCGCCAGCTGCTTGGCGGAGGTGACGGCGCCGTACTGCACGTAGGCGATCGTGCCGCTCCTCGACACGAACAGCGTTATCGGCAGTCCTTGGATATGCAGTGGCGCGCGGGTCGTGGCACCGGGGTCGGCGGCCAGCGGATAGCTGACTCCGAAGTGGCTGGCGAACGCGATCGCGTCGGCCGGCCGCGGATCCTGCCAGTCGACTCCGAGCACGGTCACCCGCGACCCGGCGGCCGCGTGGAACTGCTGCAACAGCGGCGTCTCCTCCCGACACGGCCCGCACCACTGCGCCCAGAAGTTCACCAGCGCCGGCCCGTGCAAGCCGGCGAGATGCACGGGCCTGCCTCCTCCGAGGCACGGCAGCGTTAGCGCCGGCGGTCCGTGGGACTGCGCCGGCGCCGACGCTGCGGTGGCCGGGCAGTCGGGGATGTGTGCAGCGGCCTTGGCGGCCCGCAGTTGTGGGGAGTTGACCTGTACGGCGATAGGCCCACCCGGGTTGACCGACGGGTTCGGCCCACTAGCTCCCGAGCCGCCGCTGCAACCCGCCACCGCGACGGCCAGCAGCGCCGCCGGGGCCAGCCAGCGCGGCCCCACGCGCGACGTCACCCGCGGCCCTCATCGCGCAGCAAGGCGGCGGCCTCGCCGGAATCGGTCGGCCCCTCGCCGTACGACGGACACCACCGCGCCACCGTGCAGGCGCCGCACGCCGGTCGCCGGGCGTGGCAGCAGCGGCGCCCGTGGAAGATCAGCCGATGGCTGAGCAAGGTCCAGTCGGCCTTGGGGAAGAGGGCTCCGATGGCGTGCTCGGCCTTGACCGCGTCGTGCTCCTCGGTCCAGCCGAAGCGCCGGGAAAGCCGGCCCACATGCGTATCAACAGTGATTCCGGGGACCCCGAACGCATTGCCCAGCACGACGTTGGCGGTCTTGCGTCCGACCCCGGGCAGTGTGACGAGCTCGTCGAGGGTGGCGGGCACCGCGCCGCCGTACCGCTCGAGCACATCGGCGGCAATCCGCATGATGCTCTCGGTCTTGGCGCGGAAGAAGCCGGTCGGAGCGATGATCGCCTCGACGTCGCCACGGTCCGCGGCGGCGAGCTCGGC
>JAICMS010000157.1 GCA_025929075.1 Propionibacteriales bacterium | reverse complement strand
TGAGCACTGCATTGGCCGGCGCACTGGTCGGCGGGGCAGGAGTTTGCGGTCTGCTGCTGGCGATCACGCGGGTGCTGGTGTCCCGGCGTCCGAGCCTGGAGAGCCGGGTGTTGCCCTACGTGCGCGACGTTCCCGCGTCGGCGGCCTTGTGGACCCCGCGGCCGCGGTCGGACAGCGCCTCGTCCGCGATGCGCGTGCTGGTGGAGCCCGTGCTGCAACGGATTGCTGCTCGCCTCCAGCGTGCCCTGGGCGGCCGCGAGTCGGTACGGCGCAGGCTGGAGCGCGCGGGCTCGGCCCAGACCGTCGAGCAGTTCCGGATGTCTCAGGTCGTGTGGGCGGCGATCGCCTTCGGGGGCTGCCTGCTGCTCGGGCTGCTGGGTCCAGCCCGGCAACCCGGTCGCGCGCTCCCGTGGCTCCTGCTGTGCATCGGCGTCGCCGGTCTTGGTGTGATGGCGTCCGACCAGCTGCTCAGCCGTCAGGTCAAGCAGCGCGAACAGCGCATGCTCACCGAGTTCCCGGTCGTGGCCGACCTGATCGCGTTGTCCGTCGCTGCCGGTGAGGGTCCGCTGGCTGCCCTGGACCGCGTCGTCTCGAGCTGCCGGGGGGCGCTTCCTGACGAGCTCTCCGTCGTGCTGGCCGAGTCGCGCACCGGCGTGCCGGTCGGCCTGGCGTTGGAGTCTCTTTCGCGGCGCACCGGGCTCGCCATCGTGGCCCGGTTCGCCGACGGCATGGCGGTGGCCATCGAGCGCGGAACGCCGCTGCTCGACGTGCTCGACGCCCAGGCCGCTGACGTACGAGAGTCCGCTCGCCGGTCGCTGATCGAGACAGGAGCGCGCAAGGAAGTCGTGATGATGGTGCCGGTGGTCTTCATCATCATGCCCGTCACATTGCTGTTCGCGTTCTTCCCAGGAGTCGTGGGGTTGAACTTGTTGGCGCCATGAGCACAACCGCATCGCAGTGGAGGAGATGAGATGAAAGCACCGAAGTCAGTCCTTGAGCGCTTCGCTCAGCGCACCGAGCGGGGTGATGTCCCCGGCTGGGTGATGATCACCGTGATGACGATCATCATCGCGTCGGGCATCCTCGTCATCTTCCAGGACCGGGTGACGAGTTTCCTCAACGACGCGCTGAACCAATACATGTGAGGTGTCGGCAGTTTCCCGGCGCCAGGCGAGAGATCAGCGTGGGTCGGCGATTGCCGACTTCGTGCTGGTCGCGATCGTCCTGGTGCCGATCGTCTTCGGGGTTCTCCAGCTGGCGCTGATCTGGCACGTGAAGTCGACGTTGACCGCCGCGGCGTCGGAGGGGGCGCACTTCGCGGCGTCGTACCAGCGGACCGACGACCAGGGCGCCCAGCGCACGCGGACCTTGATCGACGAGACGTTCGGGACCGACTTCGACGACACCGTCACGGCTCATGACAGCAGAGTCGACGGTCAGCCCGGCGTCGAGGTTGTCGTGCACGCCCGAGTGCCCGTGCTGGCCTTCTGGGGTCCGACGGTCGCCGTGGAGGTGCACGGCCATGCCATCCGTGAGGTGCTGCCGTGAGGTCGCGCCGTCGCGGCCGGCGGCGAGAAGAAGCCGGGACCGCTCTCGTGGAGATGGTCTGGCTCGGGTTGGTGCTGCTGATCCCGTTGGTCTATCTCCTGATCACGTTCGTCTCGGTTCAACGGGCAGCCTTCGGGGCGACCGAGGCCGCCCGGTCGGCGGGTCGTGCGTTCGTGCTCGCCCCCGATGTGCAGTCGGCGCGGCAGCGCGCCTTCGATGCTGCGCGAGTGGCGATGGCGGACCAGGGAGTTCGACTGATCCGGACGCAGCTGCAGATCGTCTGCCACCCGCACCCGACATCGTGCCTGCAGCCGGGATCGACAGTGGAGGTCGACCTCAGGTTGCAGGTCAGCCTGCCGCTGCTGCCCGACACGTTCGGCCGGCATCCGGCGAGCGTTGCCGTCGACGCCAGCCACGTCGAGCCGTACGGCGTCTACCGAGAGGCCGGCTGATGGACGGTGGTACGACGACCGGTCGTGTGCGCTTCGTCCGGCGCCGCGACGACGCGGGTCAGATCACGGCGATGCTGCTCATCTTCTGTATCTGTCTGCTGCTCACTGTCATCGCGGTCACCGACCTGTCCGCCGGCTACCTGCGCCGGCAGAGCGCGGGCTCACTGGCCGACGGGGCCGCGCTGGCAGCGACCTCGGCCGCTGCCGCGGGCTCCATCTACGGTGGCCGGCACGACGGTTACGTGCCGATCAACCCGGTGGCTGCACGCGCCGCCGTTCACACGTACTTCATTCAGACCGGCGCATTCGTGCACTACCCGGGGCTCCGCTACGAGGTGACCGTCACCGGGCACGTGGTTACAGTACGGCTGTCGATGCCGTTTCAGCTGCCCGTCCCGGTGCCCGGTGTTCGGCGCAGCACGATCGTGCACGGCACCAGCTCAGCTGAACTGCCGATCTACTGAGCCGTGCTGCCGACCCACTGAGCCGTGACGCTGCCCCATGGACAACAGGGCCGGTACCCGCGCGACCAACCAGACGGCTGAGAGGCCAACCAGGCCGTAGACCACCCGCGTGGCGACGTTGGTCTCGCCGAAGTCGAGTCCGAACACCGTGGCGACCAAGTCGAACTCGGCCACGGCGACCAGGCCCCAGTTGAGCGCCCCCACGATGACAAGGGCGCCAGCCACTACGTCAAGCTTCTTCATCCCAGATTCTCCTTTGTAAAGGGTTTGTTGAGAGTTGAGTATGTCTGAGGTGTGCGAGTCTGTCAAATGTCTGTCCGATATCTGTCCAGATTGCGTACAGTCAGTCGTGTGACCGCGACGATGCGCATCGGCGAACTGTCCCGCCGCACTGGCGTCTCTCCTGAGCTGCTGCGTGCCTGGGAAAGGCGCTACGGCCTGCTACGACCCAGCCGGTCGCAGGGCGGGTTCCGGCTCTACTCCCTGGAGGACGAGGCGCGAGTCCGTCGTGCGGTCGCGCTCATCGCCGACGGCATGTCCGCCGCCGAGGCGGCCGGGACCGCTCTGACCTCGGCCGACCCCGAATCGGCGGCCGAGCAGCCGCTGGTCGACAACCTCGCCGCGCAGCTGCGGCATGCCCTCGACCGCTTCGACAGCGCCGCCGGACACGCCGTGCTTGACCGGCTGTTGGCCGCCGTATCCGTCGAGTTCGCCCTCGAACAGGTGTTGATCCCGTACCTGCACGAACTCGGGGAGAGGTGGGCCGCCGGCTCCGTGACCGTGGCCCAGGAGCACTTCGCCTCGAACCTGGTCCGTGGACGGCTGCTCGGGCTCGCGCGTGACTGGGGAGCCGGCGGTGATTCTCTTGCCCTACTTGCCAGCATGCCGGGGGAGGCCCACGACATCGGCCTGCTGCTGCTGGGCGTGCTCATCGCACGGCGGGGTTGGCGGGTGGCCTTCCTCGGGGCAGACACGCCCTTCGACACTCTCGAGGCCACCGTTCGGGAACTGCAGCCGTCGCTGGTCATATTGACCACCTATGACCCGGCGCTGTTCGACAAGTATGCGGGTGCCGTTTCGACCCTGGCGGCTGCTACGTCAGTCGCTGTCATGGCCCCGGTCGTAGACGACGAAGTGACCGCAACCGGGGCAGCAGCCTTGCCCGGCGACATAGGCTCGGCCACCGCCGTGGTGGCCGGCATCAGGGCGCAGACAGCCAGGGCTCGCGCAGGTCGTAGTACGTCGGCTCGCCCTCGAGCAGCGAATTGAGCTCCACCATGCGCTCCCTCACCGCGGCGGGCATGTCACGTTGCTCACCCGCCCGAGCGGCCTCCTCGTCGGTGAAGTAGGCGGTCATCATGAAGCGGCCGTCGGCATGCTGTGCGGTCAGTACGCCGAGCAGCTCGGGGCGTACCGCGACGACTTCATCGAAGCTTTCGCTCATCAACTCTCTCGCCCGAAGTCGGTCGCGCTCGCGGCCCACCATGACCTGCACGAAGCCGGCCTGGCCGGGGTCGCCGACGAGCTGGGTCTGCACCTCACTGCAGTTCACGAACTCGATATCACCGCTGAAGGCCTGGGACGCCTCACTCCACCACTCGCCTTGCTCGGCACGATTGCTGTTGCGCTGCGCCGCTTCCTCTGATTCGAAGCGGACCACCGCGACGGCGATCCCGTCGTCGGTGACCCCGGCGGTGGTTCCTAGCCAGCCGGCCGCGCCGGGTGCGAGCTCGCGCTCCCAGCGCTCGATGGCCGCTTTGAGCCCGGCGTCGTCGTCGAGCCTTCCGATGACCAACTGCACGAACATCTCAGACCTCGCTTCCCGCCTGATCTCGGCCGGGTGCGCGCCGCCCGCCGATGACGCTACTCCCGGCCGGCAAGACCGGGCGGCCCGCCCCGTGGGGCCGCGTGTTACACCACAGCGACAATCGGTCGACGTCGTGTAACACGCGGCTAGACTGAGCCCATGTACGGCAACGACGTGCGCACCCCTGACGACGCTCCGACCGCCGACGGGGAGGGGGCCGAGAACGATCCCAGCTTCGAGGCCGTCATCGACGCCGACGGCCGGATCGAGCCGAGGGATACGATGCCGGAGGGCTACCGCAAGGGGCTGATCCGGCAGATCGCCCAGCACGCCCATTCCGAGATCATCGGCATGCAGCCGGAGGGCAACTGGATCACCCGGGCGCCGAGCCTTCGCCGCAAGGCGATCTTGATGGCCAAGGTGCAGGACGAGGCCGGCCACGGCCTCTACCTCTACGCTGCAGCAGAGACGCTCGGCGTCGACCGCGCCGAGCTGCTCGACCTGCTCCACTCCGGGAAGCAGAAGTACTCCTCGATCTTCAACTATCCGACGCTCACCTGGGCCGACATGGGTGCTATCGGCTGGCTCGTCGACGGCGCGGCGATCGTCAACCAGGTGCCCCTGTGT
>JAICMS010000041.1 GCA_025929075.1 Propionibacteriales bacterium | reverse complement strand
TGGCGTCAAGGCCGGGTACGGCGACGACGTCAGCCCCGACGAAGAGCTGCGCCGCACCGCGCCGTTCGTCGCGGAGGTGCGGGCGCGGTTTCCCGACCTGGTGATCAGCGTGGACACCTGGCGTTCGGACGTCGCGCGCGAACTGTGCGCCGCTGGCGCCGACCTGGTCAACGACACCTGGTCCGGCCACGATCCGGCGGTCGCCGAGGTCGCCGCCGAGTTCGACGTCGGACTGGTCTGCAGTCACACCGGCGGCCTCGGGCCGCGCACAGATCCGCATCGGGTCCAGTACGACGACGTGATGGCCGACGTGGTGACGACGGTGACGCGGCTGGCGGAGCGGGCGGTGGCAGTCGGCGTACGGCGAGACGCGATCCTGGTCGACCCGACGCACGACTTCGGCAAGAACACCAGGCACTCACTGGAGCTGACCAGGCGGCTGCCCGAGCTCGTCGGCACCGGTTGGCCGGTGCTCGTCGCCTTGTCGAACAAGGACTTCATCGGGGAGACCCTCGACCTGCCGACCGACGAGCGGGTCGCCGGATCGCTGGCGGCGACGGCGGTATCGGCGTGGCTGGGCGCCCGGGTCTTCCGAGCGCACGAGGTGGCGGAGTCCCGGCAGGTGCTCGACATGGTGGCCTCGATCGCCGGGACCCGGCCGCCGGCCCGGGCAGTACGCGGCCTCGCCTGACCGGCTGAGGGTCGGCCAACTTCGGCCGGTCACCCCTGCAACTCTGGCCGGTCAACGGTGGAGGGGCTACTGGCTGGGGTGCGGTGGCTGGTCAGGCGTCTCGCCGCTGCCCGGCGCACTCGAGTGACTGTCGCGCGCCTGCACGACGAGAGCAACCGCCTCGTCGATGTCGTCGGTCAGGTGCAGGATGTCGAGGTCCGGCCCGCCGATCTTGCCCGACTCCATCACCGTGTGGCGCAGCCAGGACAGCAGGCCGCCCCAGTACGTCGACCCGAGCAGCACCACAGGGAACGACGTCACCTTGCGGGTCTGCACCAGGGTCACGGCCTCGAACACCTCGTCGAAGGTTCCGAAGCCGCCCGGCAGCACGACGAACCCCTGCGCGTACTTGACGAACATCGTCTTGCGGGCGAAGAAGTAGCGGAAGTTGATGCCCATGTCGACCCACCGGTTGAGCCCCTGCTCGAAGGGCAGCTCGATGCCGAGCCCGACGGACACCCCACCCGCTTCCGACGCCCCCCGGTTGGCCGCCTCCATCGACCCCGGCCCACCGCCGGTGATCACCGCGAACCCGGCTCGAGCCAGCTCGGCACCGAGGCGCACGCCGAGCTCGTACTCCGGGTCGGTGCGCTTCGTCCGCGCCGACCCGAAGACAGAGACCGCCGGGCCGAGCTCGGCAAGCGCCCCGAACCCTTCGACGAACTCGGCCTCGATCCGCAGCACTCGCCAGGGGTCGGTGTGCACCCACTCGCTGGGGCCGCGCGAGTCCAGCAGCCGCTGGTCGGTCGTCGATGTCGGCACTTGCCCGCGCCGCATGACGACCGGCCCGCGGAAGCGCTCGAACGGCGTCGACTCCTCGGGGTGCGGCTCCGGCCGATACTCGAGGCCGGCCTCCCCGGCTCCAGGCTGGTCGCTCGACGTACTCACGACAACCACTCGGTCATCTGCTGCAGGCAGCGGTAGAGATGCTCGACCGGCACATGTTCGCCCTGGCTGTGGGCGAGTTCGGGGTCGCCGGGCCCGAAGTTGACGGCCGGCACGCCGAGCTCGCCGAAGCGCGCGACGTCGGTCCAGCCGAACTTCGGGTTGACCGCGCCGCCGACGACCTCGACGAACGCGGCCGCGGCGGGCCGGTCGAGCCCCGGCAGCGCTCCTGGCGCGCTGTCACCGATCGCCACCTCGAACCCCTCGAAGACCTCCCGCAGGTGCACAGCGGCCTCATCTTCACTCCGATCCGGCGCGAAGCGGTAGTTGACCGACACCGTGCACGCATCGGGGACGACGTTGCCCGCCACCCCTCCGCTGATGCCGACCGCGTTGAGGCCTTCGTGGTAGCGCAATCCGTCGATGATCGGCTCCCGGGGCTGGTACGTCGACAGCCGGGCCAGGACGGCCTCCGCGGCGTGGATCGCGTTGACGCCGTTCCAGGCGCGGGCGGAGTGTGCACGGACGCCACGCGTCGTCACGTCGACCCGTATGCTGCCTTGGCAGCCGGCCTCGATGACCGCGTTGGACGGCTCCATCACCACAGCCAGGTCGCCCTGCAGCACCTCGGGACGGACCTTCGAAATAAGCGTGATGCCGTTGCGCTCCGCCTCGACCTCCTCTGCCTCGTAGAGGACAAAGGTGAGGTCGCGGTTGGGCTCCGGCAGACCCGCGGCCAGCTTGAGGGCCACCGCGACACCGCCCTTCATGTCGCAGGAGCCGAGGCCGTAGAGCGCGTCGCCGTCGCGCCGGCTGGGCAGGTTGGCGTTGACCGGCACCGTGTCGAGGTGTCCGGCGATGACGACGCGCTCGGCCTTGCCGGTCGCCGTACGGGCGACGACCGAGTTCGAGTGTCGCCACACCTCGAGCCACGGGACGGCTCGTAAGGACGCCTCGACGGCATCAGCGATCCTCGCCTCGTTGCCGCTGACCGACTCGACGTCAACCAGGGCCGTGGTCAGGTCGACCACATCCTGTTCGAGGTCCAGCGACGCCATCAGACCCCCGTCGACCGGACGAAGGCGCAGAACTCGTTGCCCTCTGGATCGGCCATGACGTTCCACCGGATCTCGTCGTCCTGCGGTCGCATCAGCACCGCACCGGCCGCGACCAGCTCGTCAAGGGAGTCGACGGTCACATCCCAGTGGATGCGGTTCTTGACTGACTTCGGCTCGGGCACCGGAACGAACGACCAGCCGTTGAAGGGCAAGCCGGGGGTGTCCTCGATCCACCACCAGCCCTTGTCCTCGCGGCCGCCGAGATTGGCACCGAAGACGTCGGCCCACCACGCCGCGATCGTCTTAGGAGCCGCGGCGTCGATGACCAGTTCGTAGAGCCGGTAGCCGGGCAGCTCGGCCGGCTCACGGACGAAGGCGCAGAACTCCCCGCCCTCCGGGTCGGCCAAGACGCTCCACGGCCGGTCGTACTGCTCCGCGGGCTCCAGCACGGTCGCGCCGAGAGCGACGAGCTCGTCGACGGAGCCGGCGTGGACGTCGATGTGGACGCGGTGCTTGACCGTCTTGGGCTCGGGCACGACGTTCATCCAGACCCGCTGCTCGGGCCGGTCACCGGACAGCGCGCCGGCGCCTTCGCCGTCGTCGTCGGGCTCGAACCGCAGGCCGAGCGCAGCCGCCCAGAACCTGCTGAGCCGCTCACCGCCGGTCGTGTCGATGCAAAGGTCCTTGAAGCGCGCGATCGCCATGCACGGACCTTAATGCCCCGCACCCTCCGCAGCCGCCGCGGTCGCGGTGGAGCACCGGCCGCTCGCCGGGGCAAACACCATCACTACGGGGCAGGTTTGCCACGTCGTCAGCGCAATTGCGATGACTCCGGGGCAAACGCGGGGGGGGCGGCGGCATCGGGGTCCGGGTCGGCGGCGGGCGGCGGCACCGGGGTCGGTGGGGCGGTGGCCGGTAGCGTTGGCGCGGTGACGGACGGTATGTCAACCGGTGCTTGGGGGTTCGGCCTGGTCAACCGCGACGCCCGCGGCGCCGTGCTCGACGTGTGGTTCCCCGAGCCGGCGCTCGGGCCGGCCGAAGACGACGACTACCACGTCCCGTCCCGACTCTCGGCGTTCACCGGGTACGACGATGTGCGCGAGGTCGAGCGAACCGTCGAGCGGGTTGTCGTCGCCGACCTCGCCGAGCCACCCGCCTCGACCGAGGACGTCTGGCTGCGGCTGCACCTGCTCAGCCACCGGCTGATCCGCCCGCACGACGCCAACCTCGACGGCGTCTTCGACCTGCTCACGAATGTGGTCTGGACCGACGCGGGTGCCTGCCCGGTCGACGACCTCACCGAGATCCGGCTGCGCTTCCTCGAGGCGGGCCGCCAGCTCGCCGTACGCGGCATCGACAAATTCCCGCCGATGACCGACTACGTCGTGCCGAGCGGCGTCCGGATCGCTGATGCCGCCCGCGTCCGTCTTGGCGCCCATCTCGCGCCCGGCACCACCGTGATGCACGAGGGCTTCGTCAACTACAACGCCGGCACGCTGGGCCGCTCGATGGTCGAGGGTCGGATCGCCGCGGGCGTCGTCGTCGGGGACGGTTCCGACGTCGGCGGCGGCGCCTCGATCATGGGCACGCTGTCCGGCGGCGGCAGCGAGGTCGTCTCGGTCGGCCAGCGCTGCCTGCTCGGCGCCAACTCCGGCATCGGCATCTCGCTTGGCGATGACTGCGTCGTCGCGGCCGGCTGCTACGTGACCGCGGGCACCAAGGTGACCCTTCCCGACGGCTCGGTGGTGAAAGCACGCGAGCTCTCCGGCCAGTCCGGCTGGCGATACTGGCTCAACAGCGTCACCGGAAGGGTCGAGGCCGTACGACGACACGGCGGCGCCTTCGAGCTCAACGCCACCCTGCACAGCAATGACTGACGCCACCCGACCCGGAGACCGCACGGATGGCAGCTAACGGTCGGGGCCTGGCTGCCTTGCTCGTCCTGGCCGCTGCCGGCGGTGCCGCCTACTACGCCTTCCACACCGGTGTCAGCCCGCTGGCAGGACCTGAGGGGTGCACGGCGACCGCCCGCGGTTACAGCGTCTGGCTGTCGACCGAGCAGACGGAGAACGCCTCCGTGATCGCCGCCGTGGCCGAGCGGCGCGACCTCCCGCCGCGGGCTGTCTCGATTGCGCTCTCGGCTGCCCTGCAGGAGTCCAAGCTGCTGAACCTGACCGGTGGTGACCGCGACTCGGTGGGGCTCTTCCAGCAGCGCCCGAGCCAGGGCTGGGGCCACCGGGCGCAGATCCAGGACCCCTACTACGCGAGCAACAAGTTCTACGACGCCCTGGTGCGGGTGCCGGGCTACCAGACGATGGACATCGCCGCGGCTGCACAGGCGGTGCAGCGGTCGGGCTTCCCCGACGCCTACGCAGTCCACGAGACCGACGGGCGGACGCTGGCGAGTGCTTTGACCGGCTACAGCCCCCACGGCCTGACCTGCACCGTGCACGCCCAGGACCTGCCGAGCCAGCGGCCCGGTCCGGCCGGGATGACGTCGCGGGACCGGGCGGTGCTGTTCGACCTTCGCCACGCCTTCGGAGCAAGTGTCGTTGCCGGCAGGGCGGCCGGCCGCGATGGCGAGGTGGCGACGGTGACCCTGCCGCTGTCGTCGTACGCCGGCAGCGACCAGGCCCGCCGGTGGGCCGTCGCGCATTATCTGGTCGCCAACGCCGTCCGGCTGCACGTCAAGCAGGTCGCCCTCGCGGGGCGGATCTGGCGCGCATCCGAGTCCGATCACGGCTGGCAGCGCGAGGCCGGTGCCGCCGGATCCCAGGTGCGGTTCGCCACCTGGTAGGGGCTGGCCGCAGGACGCGGAGTGCCGGCCGGGCGTCATGCCGGCTGGGAGGTTGCGGTCACGATGTGGGGCCACAGTCTCACGAGAATCTCCCGACCGTGAGCAGCGCTTCCCCACGGGTACCCAAGAGCCGGGACGGTCAGATGCCCACCATGGAGGCGCCGGTGAACGAGCAAGGCGACCAACCAGACCGGCGCATGGCGCGGATCTTCCTACGGCCGATCGTCAACCCGCTGCCGATGGGGTTCGTCGGGCTGGCCGGCGCGACCATCATGCTGTCGGCAGCGCAGCTGGGTTGGGTGCCGGTCGCGCAGTCGGCCGACGTGGGCCTCGTGGTCGTGCTCGTCGCCGTACCTCTCCAACTGATCGCTGCCGTGATGGGATTCCTGACCCGGGACGCCGTCGCCTCCACCGGGCTGGGCACGCTGGCCGTCTCGTGGCTGATCATCGGCGTGCTCACCTTGATCGGCCCGGCGGGCGGGCGCAGCCGGACCCTCGGCTTCATCCTCTTCTACCTCTCGGCGGCAGTGCTGCTGTCGGCCACCGTGGCGGCGCTCGGGAAGCTCGTCCCGGCCCTGGTGCTCATGCTCACGACCGCGCGGTTCGCCGTGACCGGCATCTACGAGTACCTGGGTGGGACGGGTTGGGAGCACGCCGCGGGCTGGATCGGCGTCGCGCTGGCGGCACTCGCCTTGTATGCGGTGCTGGCGATGGAACTCGAGAACCTGCGTCACGAGCCTGTGCTGCCGATGCTGCGCAGCGGCTCGGGCCGGGCCGTGTTCAAAGGAGCGGTCCCGCCGCTGGGTGACGTCGAGCGCGAGGCGGGCGTGCGCCAACAGCTGTAAGCGCGCGGCCGGTCAGGTCGCATGGAGTCGGCGTCGAAGCGGCGCACGTCGTCAGCGAGCGAGGCGGTCGGCGACGGCAGCGACCCGCTCGTCGGTCGCAGTGAAGGCGACCCGCACGTGCTCGTGTCCGGTCGGCCCGTAGATGTCGCCGGGCGCCACCAGCACGCCGCGCTCGGCGAACCAGCCGACGGTGTCCAGGCAGGGCTCGCCTCGGGTGGCCCACAGGTAGAGCGATCCCTCGGAGTGGTCGATCCGGAACCCGGCGGCCTCGAGCGCGGCCCGCAGCACCCGCCGCCGCTCCCCGTAGCGGGCCCGCTGCTTCTCGACGGCCTGGTCGTCCTCGAGGCCGGCGATCATGGCGGCCTGGATCGGACCGGGGACGATCAGCCCCGCATGTCGCCGTACCTCATGCAGGTCCGCGACCAGAGCCGGGTCCCCGGCGACGATCCCGGCCCGGTAGCCGGCCATGTTGGATCGCTTCGAGAGCGAGTGCAGGGCCAGTACGGAGTCCAGCGACCCGCCGTTCACCTCAGGATCGAGCACGGACACCGGGCGGTCGTCCCAGCCGAACTCGAAGTAGCACTCGTCGGCAGCCACGACGGCTCCGCGCTCCCGCGCCCAGTCGACAACCTTGCGCAGGTGCTCGGCCGGCAGCACCCGCCCGGTCGGGTTGCTCGGGGAGTTCAGCCAGACCAGCCCGACCCGGCGCGGACCGGCCGACAGGGTGGAGTCGCCGACGACGACCTCCGCGCCAGAGAGCCGGGCGCCGATCTCGTACGTCGGGTAGGCCAGCGCCGGCACCAGGACGGCCCAGCCGACACCGACTCCGAGCTGCAGCGGCAGTGAGGCGACGAGCTCCTTGGACCCGATGGTCGCCAGCACGTTGGCGTCGGTGAGTCCGGCGGCGCCGCAACGTCGTGCGAGGTAGTCGACGATCGCCGACCGCAGTTGTTGAGTGCCCGCCACCCGTGGGTAGCCGGGCGAGTCGGCGCCGGCGCGCAGCCGTTGCTGGACGGAGTCCGGCGTCGGGTCGACCGGCGTGCCGAGCGACAGGTCGACCAGGCCGTCCGGATGGGCGGCGGCCTGCTCCTTGTGCGCCAGCAGCCGATCCCACGGGAACTCCGGCAGACTGCGGGCGAGGGGCAGGATGCCTCCCGCGGCGCCACCCCTGGCGCTCGTGGCGTACGTCGGTGAGCTCATCGGCTGCGGTGACCGCGACGGCGTCAGCGCGCCGCGACCTCGTCCTGGTTCTGCGGGGGGAGGGCCGCGATCATCGGGTGGTCCTTGTCGATGACGCCGAGCCGAGCGGCCCCGCCGGGTGAGCCCAGGTCGTCGAAGAACTCGACGTTCGCCTTGTAGTAGTCCTTCCACTGCTCCGGGGTGTCGTCTTCGTAGAAGATCGCCTCGACCGGACAGACCGGCTCGCAGGCGCCGCAGTCCACGCACTCGTCGGGGTGGATGTAGAGCATCCGCTGACCCTCGTAGATGCAGTCGACGGGACACTCGTCGACGCAGGCCCGGTCCTTCAGGTCCACACAGGGCTGGGCGATGACGTACGTCACCTGGCTCCTCCTCGGCTGCTTGCTCGGGCTGGTGGTCCGGCCACCCGGCCTACTATCTCGCTTGACCAGTATCTACTCGGCTGGCGGGTCGCCACGGACCGCCGCCAGCGTCGGGAGGGCCGGGGCCGTGCTGCATGCGGGGTTGGTCGGCCAACGTGTCGTCGTACGGCGGCTGCTGCCCGGCGAGCGCGGAGCGACCGGCGGACCCGCGATGACCGACCTGCTCGGGACTCTGGAATCGTGGGGAGAGGAGGAGATCCGGGTACGAGCGGACGACGGTGAGTCGGTCTCGATCCCGAAGGCGCTCATCGTCTCCGGAAGGGCGGTGCCGCCGCGGCCTCCCCGCCGCCGTCCGCTGCCGCCTGGCTGACGCCGCAAGGCGGTCCGGGTGTCGGCAGGCTTGTCGGACCATGCACAGCGACGCGAGTGGAGGGTGGATCGATGGACAAGATCTCGTTGGAGGAGTTGGCGGATCGGCACCTGGCGCTGGCGCGGGAGGCGCACGCCGGGCGCAGCGCCGAGACGGTGTACGGCGGCCACGACCACATGCTTCGGCAGACGATGGTGGCGCTCACCGAGGGAACCGAGCTCGCCGAGCACGAGAACCCCGGCGAGGCCACGCTGCAGGTGCTGTCGGGTCGGGTCCGGCTTGGTGCGGGAGACGACGAGTGGGAGGCGACTGCCGGTGAGCTCGTCGAGATCCCACCGAGCCGTCACAATCTGCAGGCGCTCGAGGACTCCGTCGTCGTCCTGACCGTGGCCAAGCAGCTCTAGGCACGCGCGAGCCGACGTTGGCCCGGCACTCGAGCAGTACATCGGGGCGCCGATCGCACTGCGATGACCGCACTAACGTGAAAGAGAGACGTCGAAAGGAGTGGTCATGCGTGTCAACTACATGAATGTCAGCCCAGAGGTGCCCCAGGCGATGCTCGGTCTCGAGAAGGCGGTGCACGGCGGGCCGCTGGAGCCGCTGCTGCTGGAGCTCGTCAAGATCCGGGCGTCGCAGATCAACGGCTGCGCGCACTGCCTGGAGATGCACACCAAGGATGCGCGGGCGCTCGGCGAGTCCGACGACCGGATGCACCTCGTCGCGGCCTGGCGCGAGGCGCCGTGCTTCTCCGAGCGCGAGCGGGCGGCGCTCACCTGGTGTGAGTCGCTGACGCTGCTGCCCCAGACCGGTGCGCCGGACGAGGACTTCGGCGAGGTCGCCAAGGTCTTCAGCGACGAGGAGATCGCCTACCTGACCTTGGCCATCGTGGCCATCAACGGATGGAACCGGTTCGCCGTGGGGTTGCGCGCTGAGGTCGGCAACTACGTGTCGCCTCATCTCAAGCACTCCGCCCCCCGCCAGGACGCCGCCACCAGCTAAGACACTCCCCCGGCAAGCCCCCCGCCGCAGATCCGCCTCCGTCTTGGCTCGGTCCTCAAGCGGCGCCGCTCCAGAGTTCGACGTGGACGTTTGGCCCGAACCGGCTGCCCCTGACGACGCAGCGGATGTAGACGCCGGAGCCTCGGTCGTCGGTGAACGTCAGGTCGTGACCCGGCGGTGAGACGCTGACCCCCGAGCCGCTCACGCTGGCCGCCCCAACGGGCAGACCGGCACCTTTCACCGCCCGGTAGAGCGCGCTACCCAGCACCGAGTCGGCTCTGGGCTCCCGCGTCCGGCCGAGCCGATCGAGCAGGCTGAAGGTCTCGCGCGGCCGCAACAGCACACCGTCGAGGTCATGCGCCTTGCGGAAGATCGCTGCCGCGAAGCTCGGCTGCCCGTGCGCCGTGCCGACGCTGATCCGCACCCGGATGTCCAGCGAACGGGCGGCCGCAGTGGTGAAGTGTGGCTTCGCGGCCTGGGTCGTGGCTGTCGCCGTACGGCTAGGGCTGGTCGCTGCCTGCATCACCGCTCGGGCCCACTCCGCCTTCGGGATGATCCGACCCGGATGGCTCGGCTGCACGACCGGATGCCCAGCACGGAAGACGATCTGAGCCTCTTGCGGCCGATCGGGCAGGGACTGGACGCGCCAGTGCGTGCGGGCGTAGAGGAGATCGGGGTTGATGCCGAGCTTGAGCGTGTGGTGCACCGAGCGGGCCACAAACGCCGGCCCGAACCGGTTCGGCTGCACCGTCAGCCGGTGTCCGCCGGCCGTGATCGTGATCGGACCGCTCATCGCCTCACCGACCGCGCCGTCGATGAACGAGACAACCTCGGTGGAGGTGATGTCGGGAAGGACCGGACGCGTGGCGAGCGTGATCCGGTGCCGGCCGTCGACGAGCGCACGCTGCAGGCGGGCCGCGGTCCGGTCGATGTCCAGCTGCCGGCCCGGCTGACCGGCGACGAGCACCGGCCGCGCGGTCGTGAAGGTCATCCGAGCATCGACCGGCTTGCGTGCAACCTTGGCGGCGATCGGCTGGAGGGCCTCGATGAGGGTGTGCCGGTTGGAGTCGACGACGGGGTCTACGCCACCACCGCCGGTCAACACCCGCAGCATGTGCCGCGGATCCCAGTTGCCACCGGCCATCGCCTGGTCGAGCGTTTCCTGGACGTTGATCCGGAGGCCGGCGTCCCGTGGCTCGATCTGGGTGACCGACTGGCCTCCGGCGACGATGACCGGGGTCGTCGTGCGGCTCGCGAGCTTGTGCTCCAGCAGGCTGGCCGCCTGTGCCCGAGTCATCCCGCCGATGTCGACTCCGGCAACCGACGTACGCGCCGGCACCTTGTCGCCAGCGACGAAGTAGCCGACGACGTAGAGGAGGCCGAGTACGGCGACGAACAACAGCAGGAAGACGAAACCGAACCGCACATCGTGCGTCTTGGGCAGGTCGTCGACGTAGACCCGCTTCCGCGGCCAGAGCCTCATCGGCGCCCGGGCGCCCAGGCTGCCGACACGACCGTCGCCGTCGACGCGGCGACGAGGAAGCCGTAGCCGAGACCGTCGGAGGCGATCAGGTAGCTACCACTTCGACCACCGACCAGGACGCCGAGCAATCCGACCACCCAGCCACCAGCGGCGGCGAACCCGTTTTGGCGGCTGACCGCCCGCGCGAGCAGCACGACCGACACCGACGCCGCCACGCCCAACAGCAGCCCCCACGGGAGGGTGGTCGACTGGTCGGGGTCACCCGGCCGCCACACCATGCGGGAATCGACGCACGCCAACACCGCCACCACAAACCCCCCCACCGCCGACACGCCAAGAAAGCGCCAGCTTTGCCGGCGTGTCCCGCCAGAAGTGGCGGCTCGGTCCCGAGGCTGGTCGGCGACCGTCACGTCAAGCCACCCCGGCGAAGAGGTCCGTCTCCCGACCGGACTCCACCTCGAGCTGCCCCTTGGCGATCCGGTAGAACTCGATGCCCCAGGCCTGGTTGCCGAGGTTGTTCGACAACGCGAAGAACGGCCCCTCGACGCTGATCTGGGTCGCGTGCGCCCGCATGGCGTCGAGCTTCCTGTCGACGTACTCCATGCCGTCGATCTCCGCGGACAGCATCGCCTCCGGCACCGCAAAGCGTGGCAACGGCCCGTCGGGGTCCATCCCTTCGAACGACGTCATGTCACCGGCTTCGCGCAGGCGCCGCAGCCCGTCGCGCATCCGGCGCTCCGACATCGCCGACCAGTAGATCTTGGCAATCTCCCAGGGCTGGCCGAGGTCGGTGCGGTACGACGGCACGCCGGCCAGCAGGCTCGCGTACATCGCCACGCGGTGGGCCTGGATGTGGTCGGGGTGGCCGTAGTTGCCGAACTCGTCGTAGGTGACGAGCACCTGAGGGCGGATCTCGCGGATCACCTCAACCAGCAAGTCAGCGGCCTCGGTGAGATCGGCTCGCCAGAACGTGTCGTGGCGGACCGACTCCGGGACGGTGGCGCTGCGGTCAGGGGAGTAGGCCATGCCGGTGTCGCGGAACCGGCCGGCGCCGCCGAGGAACCGATGGTCGGTGACGCCGAGGCACGTCATCGCCGCGTCCAGCTCGCCGATCCGGTGCCGACCGAGGCCGTCCTCCTGGTCCGACGCCAGATGCGCAAGCGACTCGACGAGGACCTCGCCTTCCTCGCCGAGCGTGCAGGTGACGAGCGTGACGTGCGCCCCCTCGGCGACGTACTTGGCCATCGTGGCGCCGGTGCCGATCGACTCGTCGTCGGGATGCGCGTGAACGAAGAGGATGCGGCGGTCCGGGAGCGCGTCATTCGCCATGGCTTGCACCCTACCGACGGCCCGTCGCCCCGGCCCGCAGCGCAGATCGCGGATCGCGGCGTCTGCCAGCGGATACCTTCCGCGCTGGGTGGATGGCGACTCAATGCCGTCGAAGGAGGGTGTCCAGTCGGGGTAGCCGGGCGCGAAGCGACGCCAGCGCCCCCTCTGACATGGCCGGCTCACCGATCCGGGCCAGGTTGACCATGCCCGGCTCCCCCGCTGCCTGGCCGGCGCGGATGCCCGCGATCAGCCCCTCGATCCTCGGCGCGACGGCCGCGAGGATCTCACTGGCCCCCACCGTGTCGCCGTACGCCTCGGCCATCAGCCGCAGCCGGCTGGCCGCGACCGCATCGGGCAGCTCCCGCCACAACGGCACCCAGTTCCAGGCGGCGAAAGCGAGATCCTGCACCGGTGTGCCCGGCCCCGCAACGTCCCAGTCGAAGACGCCGACCACCCGGTCGCCTGTGGGCGACGAGCCGACGCTGACGTTGTACGGCGCGAAGTCGTGGTGGCAGACGATGTCACCCGGCGAGCCCGCCGGGTCGAAGAACCGCCACGGCCCCGGGTGCTGGAAGCCAGCCACCGCCTGGTGGAACCGCCGCAGCCACCTCATCGCGTCGACGAGCAGCGGTTCCGGCGGTTCGGCGCCGATGTCGGCAACTCGCCCTGGCAGGTAGGTCAGCACCTCCCGCCCGAGGTCGTCGACGCCCAGCACGCGCGGCACGGCATCGAGGCCGGTCTGCGCCAGGTGGTCGAGCAGCGCGTGCACTGCCGGCGTCCATGCCCCGGTGGTACGACGAACGGTCGGGCCGATGCGCACGGCACCGGCGATGTTGCCGCCCTCGAGGCGTTCACCCTCGGCGAGCAGGGCGCCGAGCGCCGGCAGGAACCGCCGGTCGGCGTCGAGCCAGTCAACGTCGGGCAGATCTTCGCGGCCGAGCCACCTGACCGCATCGTGCTCGATCGGTACCGGCTCGCCGGCGACGAGTCGTGCCCGGACAACTCGCAGTCGGGCGCCGCGGTCGAGCGGGGCCTCACCGGCAAGCTCGGCTTCCACCTCGACCTGGCAGCCCAGCTCCTCGTCGATCTCGCGTCCGGCGGCAGCCTGGATCGTCTCCCCGGCAAGCACCTTGCCGCCGGGCAGCTCCCAGCGCCCGGCCGCTTGCAGCGGGGCGGTACGGCGCGCGGCCAGCACCCGACCTGACGAGATCAGCGCGACCCCGACCACCGTCAGCACGTGCGCTCACCTCCTGCCGCCTCGACCCGCAAGAATGGGCTCCGGCCTGACCCCCGACGTACAAACCCTGACCCCTCGCGGGCAACGCGTGAACCCTCGGGGGGTGAACCGTGACCGCCCGGCGGGCGAAGCGTGACCCCTGGGCGGGCGGGGGTGACCCTCGGGGTGCTGTGGTTATGCACCGCGCGAGATCATATGGTCTGATGCTGGTGTCGGAGTGGTCCGATGCCGGGCCTGAAGCGGCCGGTGCGCCAGCGGGCTGTCCTGCTTAAGGAGACGGTGTATGTCGACTGGTGTGTTGGGACCGGGGCGAGCGCGCGTCGAGAAGAAGACGCTACGGGGTGACCGCTGGTGGCTGACGCCCCTCGCCTACGGCCTGACTCTCGGCATCGTCGGTCTCTACCTGCTGTTCGCGGTACTCATCAACCGCAACTACTACTGGGAGCCGTACATCTCCCCGATGTACTCGCCCTGCATCGTCGGCAACTGCACCGGCAACGCCGGGTGGCATATCTTCCCCAGCATCGCGCCGGTGACGCCGGCGCTGGTCATCATCATCTTCCCGGCCGGTCTGCGCGCGACCTGTTACTACTACCGCAAGGCCTACTACCGGTCGTTCTTCCTCTCGCCGCCGGCCTGCGCCGTGGCGGAGCCCCGAGGCCGCTACAACGGCGAGTCCCGCTTCCCGCTGATCGTGCAGAACGTGCACCGCTGGTTCTTCTACATCACCCTGCTCTTCAACGCGATCCTGACCTACGACGCGGTCATCGCCTTCCGTGACCACCAAGGCCACTGGGGTCACGCCGGCCTGGGCACGCTGGTCCTCTGCGTCAACGCCATCCTGCTGTGGCTCTACAACGCCTCCTGCCACTCCTGCAGGCATGCGATCGGCGGCCGACTCCGGCACTTCTCCAAGCACCCCATCCGCTACTGGCTGTGGAGCCAGGCCACCGCTCTCAACGCCCGCCACGGGCAGATCGCCTGGGTGTCACTGGTCTTCGTGTCGCTCACCGACCTCTACGTGCGCCTGGTGGCTGGCGGCACCATCTCGGACGTGAGGTTCTTCTGACGCCATGACCGATGCACCGAGCAACCGCCATCCCATGACCGGCAACGCCCTCGACGCCGACACCGCTGACAGCAGCGGACCGCACGGCATCGAGAGCCACGACTACGACGTCATCGTGATGGGCGCCGGGGGGGCTGGGCTCCGCGCGGCGATCGCGGCACACGACGCCGGGGCTCGGGTGGCGGTCGTGTGCAAGTCCCTGCTGGGCAAGGCGCACACGGTGATGGCCGAGGGCGGTATCGCGGCCTCCCTGGGCAACCTGTGGCCGCAGGACAACTGGCAGGTGCACTTCCGCGACACCATGCGCGGCGGCAAGATGCTCAACAACTGGCGGATGGCACAGCTGCATGCGCAGGAGGCTCCGGAGCGAGTCCTCGAGCTCGAGGAGTGGGGAGCGCTCTTCGACCGCACCGACGAGGGCCTGATCTCCCAGCGCGACTTTGGCGGCCACCGCTACGCCCGCCTCGCCCACGTCGGCGACCGCACCGGCCTGGAGATGATCCGCACCCTGCAGCAGCGGGCCGTCCACCTTGGCATCGACGTCTTCATGGAGTGCACCGTCACCGAGCTGTTCAAGGACGGCGACCGGATCGCCGGCGCCTTCGCCTACTGGCGGGAGACCGGCCGGTTCCTCGTCCTCAACGCCCCTGCCGTCGTGCTGGCCACCGGCGGGATCGGCAAGTCCTATCAGATCACCAGCAACTCCTGGGAGTACACCGGCGACGGCCATGCGCTCGCCCTGCGTGCGGGCGCGACGTTGATCAACATGGAGTTCGTCCAGTTCCACCCGACCGGCATGGTGTGGCCGCCGTCGGTGCGCGGCCTGCTGGTCACCGAGTCGGTCCGAGGCGACGGCGGCATCCTCCGCAACAGCGACGGCAAGCGCTTCATGTTCGACTACGTGCCTGAGTACTTCAAAGCCGAGACCGCCGACACCGAGCAAGAGGCCGACGGCTGGTATGAGGACAAGGTCAACAACCGGCGACCCCCTGAGCTGCTCCCCCGTGACGAGGTAGCGCGCGCCATCAACTCCGAGATCAAGGCGGGCCGCGGGTCACCGCACGGCGGCGTCTTCCTCGACATCGCCTCCCGCCGCAGCCCGGAGTTCATCAAGCGGCGACTGCCCTCGATGTATCACCAGTTCAAGGAGCTGGCCGATGTCGACATCACCGCCGAGCCGATGGAGATCGGCCCGACCTGTCACTACGTCATGGGTGGCGTGGAGGTCGACGCCGACACCGGCGCCAGCCTCGTCGAAGGCCTGTACGCGGCCGGCGAGGTCGCCGGAGGGATGCACGGGTCCAACCGGCTTGGCGGCAACTCGCTGTCCGACCTGCTGGTGTTCGGCCGGCGGGCAGGGCTGAACGCCGCCTACTACGCCGAACGCACCAAGGTCCGCGCGCCCCGCGTCAGCGACGAGACGATCTCCGCGGCCGCGGAGCGAGCGCTCGCGCCGTTCTCCGCGACCGGTGGCGAAAACCCCTACACCGTGCAGAAGGACCTGCAAGACGTCATGCAGCGCCTGGTCGGCATCATCCGCACCGCTGACGAGCTGACCGAGTCACTCGGCGATCTCGAGCGGCTGAAGGCTCGGGCGAAGAATCTGAGCGTGGAGGGCAATCGGCAGTACAACCCGGGCTGGCACCTGTCGATCGACCTCGCCAACATGCTCACCGTCTCGGAGTGCATCGCGAAGGCCGCGCTGGAGCGGAGGGAGTCACGCGGCGGCCACACCCGCGACGACTTCCCCGGCCCCGACCCCTACTGGGGGCAGCTCAACATCGTGCTCTCGCTGACCGACGACGACACGATCGAGAGCAAGCGCCAGCCGCTCCCGGTCATGCCGGAGGAGCTCCAGGCACTCTTCGAGGAGAACTGATGGCCTACGACCTGAAGATGCGCGTCTGGCGTGGAGACGCGTCCGGCGGTGCGCTCGGCGACTACGTCGTGCCGGTGGAGACCGGCGAGGTGGTGCTCGACGCGATCCACCGGCTGCAGGCGACGCAGGCCGGCGACCTCGCCGTACGGTGGAACTGCAAGGCTGGCAAGTGCGGCTCGTGCAGCGCCGAGATCAACGGACGACCGAGGCTGATGTGCATGACCCGGCTCTCCGACTTCGCCGAGGACGAGACGGTCACGGTCACGCCGATGCGGACCTTCCCCGTCATCCGCGACCTCGTCACCGACGTCTCCTACAACTACGAGAAGGCCAAGCAGGTCCCGGCCGTCTCGCTGCAGCCGCCTGATGCCGACGGCAAGCGGCGGATGATGCAGAGCGACGTCGCCCGCGGCCAGGAGTTCCGCAAGTGCATCGAGTGCTTCCTCTGCCAGAACGTCTGCCACGTCATCCGTGACCACGAGGACAACAAGAAGGCGTACGCCGGCCCGCGGTTCTTCCTCCGGTACGCCGAGCTCGACATGCATCCTCTCGACACCGAGGACCGACGCAAGGTGACGCAGGACGTGGCCGGACTCGGGATGTGCAACATCACCAAGTGCTGTACCGAGGTGTGCCCGGAGGGCATCAAGATCACCGACAACGCGATCATCCCGATGAAGGAGCGCGTCGTCGACCGCAAGTACGACCCGGTGGTCTGGCTCGGCGAGAAGATCTTCCGTCGCGGCGACCGCGCCAGCCGCACCGAGGTCTAGCTGCCGCTCTACCGCTGCGCCGGGTGCCACCCCTAGGGGCGCTTGCCCCGTAGTCAAAGCACATGCAATGACTACGGGACGAGTTTGGCCCTAAGGGTCGTGACTTGCCCCGGATAGTTGCCTCGCGATCGGTACGGCGACCGCAGATGAGCGCCCCCGGACTAGGCTGGCCGCATGCCCGAACTGCTCAACGACGACGAGGTGTCGACGGCACTCGACGACCTTCCGCACTGGCAGCGAGAGGGTGACGCGCTGGTCCGGGCCGTCGAGGCCGACAGCTTCGCCGGTGGCATCCGGCTGGTCGATCAGGTCGCGGTCACCGCTGATGAGCGCGACCACCACCCCGACATCGACATCCGTTGGACGACGATCACCTTCCGGCTCTCCTCACACGCTGCCGGCGGACTGACCCAGGCCGACGTCGACCTGGCGCACGCCATCGACGCGGTCGCCGACCAGGGCTAGGGCGCTGCGTGGGCGACGCGGTCGGCGAACCGCCGGCATCCGTGGCGGACGGCTCTGCGTCGGTCAGCGACGACGGCCTGGTGGTGCCACGCGACGTGACCTCCACCGTCGACGTACTCCTCGACGGCGAACGGGTCTGGTCGTTCAGCGCCGACAGGTATGGCGCATCGGGGGACGGCCGGAGCGTCCCTTGGCCGAAGCTGCTGCGACCGCACTTGGACGGCGTCAGCCTGGTCGAGCTCGTCGACCATGGCAACGGCGAGATCGTCCTGCGCGAGGAGTACTCGTTCGGGTCCGGGGAGGGTCGGGTGCGGTTCGTCGACGCCGG
>JAICMS010000038.1 GCA_025929075.1 Propionibacteriales bacterium | reverse complement strand
GGTGGCGCTGCAGATGCGGGAGAAGGGCGCGGCCGGCAACGACCTGCTCGATCGGCTGGCCGCCGACGAGCGGCTGCGGCTGACGCCGGCAGACGTGGCTGCGCTGGTGGCCGAGCCGCTGTCGTTCACCGGCGCGGCGGCGGACCAGGTCGATGCCGTCGTAAGGCGGATCGAGCAGGTGGTGGCCACCGACCCCGAAGCCGCCGCCTATCACCCCGCCCCCATCCTCTGACCAAACACCTCCTGTCGGGCATGTGCCCGGTCGTTTCGCACGAACCGCTCGCACACGTGCTCGGCTGACTCGACCATGGGCTCCTGCCAAACCGGGCTCGTGCGGGTCGGAAAGCCCGAGCCGCGCCCACGGGGCAGGATGGGCGCATGGGCTCATTGCAGGCTCCCGTCGCCGCCGACGTGCCAGGCGCCCGGCATCTCTACTCGGGCAAGGTCCGCGACCTCTACGAACTCGACGACGGCCGGCTGCTGATGGTCGCGTCGGACCGGATCTCCGCGTTCGACTACATTCTCGAGACGACGATCCCCGACAAGGGCGCCATCCTCACCCGGATGTCGCTGTGGTGGTTCGAGCAGCTGGTCGACCTGGTGCCCAACCACGTCGTCTCGGCCGCGCTGCCCGCCGGACTGCCGCGCGATCTGACCGGCCGCGCGGTCGTCTGCGAGCGACTGGAGATGTTCCCGGTCGAATGCGTCGCCCGCGGCTACCTCACCGGCTCCGGCCTGCTCGACTACAACCGCACCGGCGAGGTTTGCGGCATCCCGCTGCCGGTTGGGCTCGTCGACGGCTCTCGGCTGCCCGAGCCGATCTTCACCCCGGCCACCAAGGCCGAGTTCGGCGAGCACGACGAGAACATCGCGTACGGCGACGTGGTGAGCACTGTCGGAGCGCCCACCGCCGACAGGCTCCGCGCCTTGACCCTCGCCGTCTACTCGCGCGGTGAACAGATCGCCCGCGACCGCGGCATCATCCTTGCTGACACGAAGGTCGAGTTCGGCCGCCGAGCCGACGGCACTGTGGTGCTGGCCGACGAGGTGCTGACCCCGGACTCGTCGCGGTTCTGGCCCGCCGACCAGTGGCAGCCCGGCCGGCCGCAGCCGTCGTACGACAAGCAGTTCGTCCGCGACTGGCTGACGTCGCCCGAGTCCGGCTGGGACCGGGCCTCGGGAGAGCCGCCGCCACCGCTACCGGACCGGGTGGTCGAGCAGACCCGAGACCGCTACGTCGAGGCGCTGGAGCGCCTCACCGGAGAGCAGTTCTGACGATGGGCCGGCCGAACCTCCCTGCATCTCGAGCCGCGCGATGAGGACCGAGGGCCGGTCGTGCTGAACCTCGCGATGATGCTCGAGGACGCGGCCCGTGCCGTGCCCGACCGGACGGCCGTCGTGCTTGGCGACTACCGGTCGACGTACGCCGAGGTCGACGCGGCCGCCAACCGGGTCGCCAACCTGCTTGTCGAACGCGGCATCGCGCCGGGCGACAAGGTCGCGCTGGCGTGCCCGAACCTGCCCTACTTCCCATCGGTCTACTACGGGATCCTCAAGGCCGGCGCCGTCGTCGTACCGCTCAACGTCCTGCTCAAGGCCAAGGAGATCGCCTACCATCTCGCGGACTCCGATGCGGTCGCGCTGTTCGCCTTCGAAGGCGTGCCGGAGGTGCCGCTCGGGCGGGAGGCGTGGCAGGCCTTCGAGGACACCCCGAGCTGCCGCGAGTTCGTCCTCATCACTGCCGACCCGTTTGCTGCCTCGACGATCGACGGCGCCGAGACCCTCGGCCAGGCGCTCGCCAATGCGTCGCCGACCTTCAGCACGTGCGTCACCGAGCCCACCGACACCGCCGTCATCCTGTACACCAGTGGCACGACCGGCCGCCCGAAGGGCGCTGAGCTCAGCCACGCCAACATGGTGCTCAACGCGGTGGGAGGTGCCCGGCGGCACGGCCTTCCGGAGGCGGCCGACGGCTTCGACACACATCTGGTGGCGCTGCCCCTGTTCCACTCGTTCGGCCAGACCGTGCAGCTGAACGCCGGATTCTGCGAGCGCTGCACGCTCGTGCTGATGCCACGCTTCGACGCGAAGGCCGCCCTTGACCTGATGCAGCGGGAGAGCGTGACCTTCTTCGCCGGGGTGCCGACGATGTACTGGGGACTCCTGCACGCGATCGACGACACTGTGGACGTCGACGCGATCGCCGCCAACCTCCGGGTGGCTGCCTCGGGCGGCTCCTCGCTGCCGGTCGAGATCATCCGCGAGATCAAAGAGCGGTTGCACGTCGACATCATGGAGGGATACGGGCTGTCGGAGACGTCACCGGTGGCGTCGTTCAACCCGCTCGGTGCGACGCCTCGTCCCGGCTCCATCGGCACGCCGGTCTGGGGCGTCGAGCTCAAGCTCGTCGAGCCGGACTGGACGGAGGTCACCGAGCCGGACGCCGTCGGCGAGATCGCCATCCGCGGGCACAACATCATGAAGGGTTACTACAAGCGGCCCGCCGAGACGGCCGAGGTGCTCCGTGACGGCTGGTTCCGCTCCGGCGACCTCGCCCGACGCGACGCCGACGGCTACTACTACATCGTCGACCGGGCCAAGGACCTGATCATCCGCGGCGGCATGAACGTCTACCCGCGTGAGGTCGAGGAGATCCTGATGACGCATCCGGCGGTGTCGCTGGCAGCCGTGGTCGGTGTCGCTGACGAGCAGTACGGCGAGGAGGTCAAGGCCTTCGTCGTACTGCGAGAGGGGGCCTCGCTGACCGCCGACGAGCTGATCGCCTGGTCACGGGAGCAGATGGCGTCGTACAAGCGACCGCGCCAGGTCGAGTTCCGCGACCAACTGCCGATGACAGCCACCGGCAAGATCCTCAAGCGCGCCCTCACCTAGCCGCCCCCCGCCACGAGGTGTTTCCCCCGCTGGTCAGTGCGTTTGCACTGACCAGCGGGGGAAATCTGCCCCTCACCCCAGCCATTTGCCCCACTGCGGTGGCCGGGCGGTGCCGCTTTGGTGGCCGGACGAGTCTGGCGTTCGCGCTCGGAGGCAGCCCAGCCCCTGAGGTCCCCTCGCCGCAACCTAGCGATGCGGGGTGACAAGGCCCGTTCGGTCCCCAGCGACGCCCAACGGCGGGCAATATGGCCCTTGCGAGAAGCCCCTCCAAGCTTCAGTGGGCGTGAAGCGGCTTCCGAGCGCCGCTATCGGGACGCTGAGGCGGGCGGTGTGCGCACTGAGCAAGCGGAATGTCACCTTGCTCTGTGGGACCATCTTCTCGGCTTCCCCGTGGATCCGATCCGATGACAAGAGGACCAGGTGCTGGCTCACGAAGTAAACGCCTACAGCTCCACAGCTGTGTGATGTGAGGCCACGCGTCGGGGTGTAGGTGCTGACAGTTGCAACCAGCGTGCGCGTCCCCGTCTTCACCACAACCCGCCGCAGGTCGATAATCCCGTCGGGGCCCGGCGATGTTTGTCGAGGGCTGCGGCCGACACTCATGACTGTCCCGGTGCCTGCTGTGCTGAGCGAACCGGCGGAGGGGCGCGACACGAGGCGTTGCGTGGGCGAGCTGCCCGAGCCGCCGGGTGGCTCTGACTGCGTCGTCGACGGCCCGGTCCCGCAAGCGGCCACCGATCCGACCACGAGAGCGGCGACCAACCATCTGGGCCGGGTGCTCGCCGTACCGCGTCGGGATACACCTGAGGACGCGGAAACCCCGTGGGCCATCCAGTCATGCTGGCAGGCGGGCTGCCCGGCGGCGGTGCTGGAGATCCGTCCGAAGCCAAGCCGTTGCGGGACCGCAACTCTTCCATCATGTGCCGGCCGCCGCCACCACCTCCGTAAGGACGGGCACGATGACAGAGGAGAGGGCCGGGTATTTCGCCGATACCCGGCCCTCTCACGTACCCCGGATTCCCTGCTTGTTCGCGCCAACTCCCCCGAGTTGCTCGCGGACGGATCGGAGTGTCTTCGAAGGTGCCTCGCCTTCATCAGGTCAGACGTCCGACGTGCCCAAATGGTTGCCAATTCCAGGAGGAATCTTCGCCGCTTCTAGACTGGTCGCGGTTCCCTTGGCGCCCGCCGGTCGCCGTACCCGATCTCCCTCCCAGCGAAGGAGCCGCCGATGGCTCGCGTTGTCGTCGACGTGATGTTGCGGCCGGAGATCCTCGACCCGCAAGGCAAGGCCGTCTCGCAGGCCTTGCAGCGGCTCGGGTTCGACGGTGTCACCGACGTGCGGCAGGGCAAGAGGTTCCAGATCACCATCGTCGGCGAGCTCACCGATGAGCGCCTCGCCGACCTGCGGCGGGCTGCGGAGACGCTGCTCAGCAACCCGGTGATCGAGAGCTACGACGTGCAGGCGGCCGAGTGAGGATCGGAGTCGTCACCTTCCCGGGCTCACTCGACGACGTCGACGCCCAGCGAGCCGCGATGCTCGCGGGTGCTGAGGCCGTCGCTTTGTGGCACGGCGACGGCGATCTCCGAGCAGTCGACGCGGTGGTGCTGCCGGGAGGCTTCTCGTACGGCGACTACCTTCGCTGCGGCGCGATCGCCCGCTTCGCTCCGGTGATGGAGTCGATCATCGCCGCAGCGCAAGGGGGCCTGCCCGTGCTGGGGATTTGCAACGGCTTCCAGGTGCTCTGTGAATCACACCTGCTGCCCGGCGCGCTGGTCCGCAACGACCACCAGAAGTTCGTCTGTTGCGACCAGCTACTGCGGGTCGAGAACACCTCGACGCTCTGGACCTCCGGCTACTCGCCTGCCGAGGTCGTGACGCTGGTGATCAAGAACGGCGAGGGTGGCTACGTCGCCGACGAGCCGACGCTCGAACGGCTCGAGGGCGAGGGCAGGGTCGTCGTCCGGTACGTCGACGGCAACCCCAACGGGTCGCTGCACGACATCGCCGGCATCTGCAACGAGCGCGGCAACGTGGTCGGCCTGATGCCGCACCCCGAGCACGCCGTCGACCCGCTGACCGGCCCGACCGCCGACGGCCTCGGCTTCTTCACCTCCGTGCTCAAGGCCGTCGCCGCCTGATCGGCCAGACTTCACCTCGGTCGGGTGAGGGGGTGGAGCGGTCAGTGGGGGAAGGCGCCGGTCTTGGTGAGGCAGCTCGCGGCTGCTTCGATAGCGGCGTCGATGCCACCGACGAGGTAGCCGGCAGCAAAGGCGTCACCGGCTCCGGTCGCGTCGACCACCTCGACCAGCGGTGCCGCGTGATGGCTTCGCCGCCCACGCTCAAACACCTCGACTCCGGCTGCGCCGTCCTTGCGTACGGCGACGAACCCGGCCGCCTGGGCGTCGAGCCTGAGCGCGGACCACTCGGCCAGGGTGCCGAAGACCAGGTCCGGCCGAATGGCATCGAGCAACACCTCGCGAGCCGCCCGATCGCTGTACTCCTCGATCAACGTCGCCGACGACAAGTCGACCGAGAGCCTGGCGCCAAGGCGTCGGGCGCGCTCGACCAGACGGACGACCGCGTCGGCATCGCGGCCGCGGAACAACGCGTAGCCCGACACGTGCAACCGGTCGACGTCGTCGGGCAGTAGCCCTGGGTCGAGCCGCTCCGGCCAGCCGAGATCGCCCGCGTCGGACGCCAAGCTCCTGCTCCCCCTGGCGACCACTGACACGACGCTGCCGATCTCGTCGACCTCGACTCCGATCAGCCGCACGCCGGAGCGCGCCAGGTGTTCGGTGACCAGCCGACCGGCTGCTGATGGCGCGACTGGGCCGATTGCTGTCGCGCGGGCGCCGAGGGCGGCCACCCACGTCGCGACGTTCGCCGCCTGGCCGCCGGGCTCGAGCCGGATCCGCGCCGGCACGTCGTCATCGGCTACGAGCGGCGCCGAGGCGACGACCACTACGTCGAGCAGCACGTCGCCCACCGTCACCACGTGCAGCCGGGTCGGTCGGTGTCCCGGGACTGCTGTCACGGACTGATCTTGAGGGATCCGTGTCGCCCTGGCGACCGCAACTCCTCAAGTTCCGCAGGACCAGCGCGCTCGTCTCTTCGTGCGGGACGGATCTTGAGGGATCGGTGTCGTCCTGGCGACCGCAACTCCTCAAGTTCCGGTTGACCAGAGCGCTCGTCTTATCCGTCCAGGTTCCGACTGCCGAGCACGGGCCGAGCCGCTCGTCAGGCTAGATTCGGCGTGTGCCGCCTGCCGACGTCCTGCGCCTTGCCCCAGAAGTCGCAGACGCCCTCGCATCCGGAGCCCCCATCGTTGCGCTCGAGTCGACCCTGCTCAGTCACGGATTGCCGGCCGACACCAGCGGTGACGTGGCACGCCAGATCGAGGCGGCCGTCCGCGAGAACGGCGCCGTCCCGGCCACGATCGCCGTGCTCGATGGCGCAATCCACGTCGGGCTCGACGAGGCGTCGCTCGATCAAGTCGCTGGCAACCCCACCGCCCTCAAGGCGAGCCTGCGTGACCTCGCCCCTGTGTTGGCCACCCATCAGACGGGGGCGACGACGGTCGCGTCCACCGCCTGGGCGGCCCACCAGGCAGGCATCGGCGTCTTCGCGACCGGCGGCATCGGGGGTGTCCACCGCGGTGCGGCCGAGTCGTGGGACGAGTCGGCCGACCTGGCCACCCTCGCCGGCGTACCGATCACCATCGTCTGCGCGGGCGTCAAGTCGATCCTCGACGTACCCGCGACCCTCGAGCGGCTCGAGACGCTGTCGGTGACCGTCGTCGGCTACGGCACCGACGCGTTCCCCGGCTTCTACATCCGCGACAGCGGCAGCCCGGTGCCGTGGCGCCTCGACACCGCCGCCGAGATCGCCGCGGTCGTCCAGCAGCGACGACGGCTCGGCCTCAATCAGGCTCTGCTCGTCGCCAACCCGATTCCCGCTGTCGCCGAAATGGACCGAGCGCTCCACGACGAGACGCTCGTCGCCGCCCTCGAGGAGATCGGCGCGGCCGGCGTCACCGGCAAGGACGTCACACCGTTCCTGCTGGGCTACTTCCACGAGCGCACCCACGGCGCCAGCCTCGCCGCCAACATCGCGCTTGTGCTCAACAACGCGCGCCTCGCCGCCGAGATCGCCGTCCGCACCCCCACCGGCGCCGCAGTTCCCGTGCCGCCCCGACACAGCGCGTACGTCGACCAGGAGCGAGGAGGCACATCGTGACCGCGGTGCCGACTGACCGTCCCACGATCGACACCGTCGAGCGAGCGGCCGACAGCCCCGACATCACGCAGCCGTGGCAGGAGCTCGGCCTCCGTCCCGACGAGTACGGGCAGCTGCGCGAGATTCTGGGTCGGCGCCCCACGTCCGCCGAGCTGGCCATGTACTCGGTGATGTGGAGCGAGCACTGCTCTTACAAGTCGAGCAAGGTGCACTTGCGCCAGTTCGGCGAGCAGACCGACGAGATGCGCGAGCACCTCCTCGTCGGCATCGGCGAGAACGCCGGCGTAGTCGACGTCGGTGACGGCTACGCGGTCACGTTCAAGATCGAGTCGCACAACCACCCGAGCTACGTCGAGCCCTACCAGGGCGCCGCCACCGGCGTCGGCGGCATCGTCCGGGACATCCTCGCGATGGGTGCCCGGCCGGTCGCCGTACTCGACTCGATCCGCTTCGGGCCACTCCACGCCGAGGACACCCACCGCGTGCTGCCCGGGGTCGTCGCCGGTATCGGCGGCTACGGCAATTGCCTCGGCCTGCCGACGATCGGCGGAGAGACCGTCTTCGACGAAAGCTACGCAGGCAACCCGCTCGTCAATGCGCTCTGCGTCGGCGTCATGCGACACGAGCAGATCCACCTCGCCAAGGCGTCGGGGGAGGGCAACCTCGTCGTCCTGTACGGCGCCCGCACCGGCGGTGACGGCATCGGCGGCGTGTCCGTGCTGGCCTCCGAGACCTTCTCCGACAGCGGGCCGACGAAGCGGCCGAGCGTGCAGGTCGGCGACCCCTTCATGGAGAAGCTGCTGATCGAGTGCACGCTCGAGCTGTTCGCCGAGGGGCTCGTCACCGGCATCCAGGACCTCGGTGGCGCCGGACTGTCGTGCGCGACCTCCGAACTAGCCAGCGCCGGTGACGGCGGCATGCGGGTCGACCTCGACAAGGTGCCGCTGCGCGACGTCAGCCTGGCGCCTGAAGAGATCCTGATGAGTGAGTCGCAGGAGCGAATGATGGCGGTCGTCGAGCCGGCCGACATCGAGCGCTTCCTCGAGGTCTGCGCCAAGTGGGAGGTCGAGGCGACCGTCATCGGTGAAGTCACCGCGGTCTCCGACGAGGAGCGCGCGCGCGGCGGTCGGCTGGTCATCGAGTGGCGCGGCGAGCGGATCGTCGACGTACCCCCTCGAACCGTCGCGCACGAGGGGCCGGTCTACCAACGACCGTTCGCACGGCCGGAGTGGCAGGACGACCTGCAGGCTGACTCGGCCGCCCGACTTCCCCGGCCGACGACCGGCGACGAGCTCGCCGAGACGCTGCTGCGGCTCGCGGGGTCCGCCAACCTCGGCGACAAGTCCTGGGTCACCGACCAGTACGACCGCTACGTCCGGGGCAACACGGTCCTCGCCCAGCCCGAGGACGCGGGTCTGCTGCGGATCGACGAACGGACCGGACGTGGGGTCGCGGTGGCAACCGACGGCAACAGCCGCTTCACCAAGCTCGACCCGTTCACCGGCGCCCAGCTCGCACTCGCCGAGGCCTGTCGCAACGTTGCCGCCACCGGTGCCCGACCGCTGGCCGTCACCGACTGCCTCAACTTCGGCTCGCCCGAGGACCCCGACGTGATGTGGCAGTTCGCCGAGGCGACCCGCGGGCTGGCTGTCGGCTGCCGCGAGCTCGGCCTGCCGATCACCGGCGGCAACGTCAGCTTCTACAACCAGACCGGCGACGACCCGATCCTGCCGACACCGGTCATCGGTGTGCTCGGCGTCATCGACGACGTACGACGACGGGTCGGCATCGGCTTCGACCGACCCGCATTGACACTGTTCCTACTCGGCGAGACCCGTGACGAGCTCGACGGCTCGGAGTGGGCCCACGTCGTGCATGGCCACCTCGGCGGCCGACCACCGCTGGTTGACCTCGCCGCAGAGCGACGGCTGGCCGACGTACTCGCCACCGCCGCCGAGAGCGGCCTTCTCGCCGCAGCGCACGACCTCTCGGAGGGCGGAGTCGCACAGGCGCTCGTCGAGTCCTGCCTGCGACACGGTTTCGGCGCGCGCATCGAGCTCGGCGAGGATGTCGACCCCTTCGTGGCGCTGTTCTCGGAGTCCGCCGCCCGCGCCATCGTCGCCGTGGCCGACGAGCACCTGGCCGATTTTCAGGATCGGTGTACGGCGACCGGCGTCGTCCACCAGCGGATCGGCACCACCACAGAAGCTGGCCCCGACGCCACCTTCGAGCTCGTCGACCAGTTCACGATCCCGCTGGCCGACCTCCACACCGCCTGGCGCTCGGTGATCCCGCAAACCTTGACCGACTGATCGCGGACATTGCGCAGTCGTCTCGCGCGGTGCCTCGGCGGTTGTCGCCACCAGAGCATCCTCGCGCGCCGTGATGTTCTGCGCAGTAGCCTGCCGAGCGTGCCCACCAGACTCCAGCCGCTGTCCGCCGAAGACGCGGCCGCGGTGCTGGCCCGGATCGACGTCGCCGTCACGACTGGCGCGGAGCCGGCAGCCGACGACGAGCGGGTGGCGGTCAAGCACTTCCTCGCAGTGCTCGCCACCCGGCACCCGGGCAAGAGCGTCGAGGTCCGGGTGCCGCCGTACGCCGCGGTCCAGTGCGTCCCTGGCGTCCGGCATACCCGCGGCACGCCGCCGGCGGTCGTCGAGACCGACGCCGCGACCTGGCTGGCGCTGGCCCGCGGCGCGCTCGACTTTGCCGGCGCGCTGGCTGCGGCTCGGGTGCGCGCGTCTGGTGAGCGGTCAGACCTGTCGCCGTACCTCCCGCTCCTCCCCTGACCGGACAGCGCTTGTTTGGGCGTTTGGGGGCTCAATGGGGCGTCAAACGCCCGGCCAAGCGGTGTTCGGTTAGCCTCACGGATGTGAGTGCGGACCTTCGTCAGGCGGTGGCCGACGCGCTGCCGGGAGTGCTCGACGACCTCAAGGATCTCGTCCGCATCCCGTCGGTGGGTGCCGATCCCGATCGACACGACGAGGTACGGCGATCCGCTGCCGCGGTGGCGGCGCTGTACAGCGCCGAGGGGTTGGACACCCAGGTGGTCGAGGTGGAAGACGGCCTGCCGGCGGTCATCGCCCGGCATCCAGCCCCGCCTGGGAAGCCCACCGTCCTGCTCTATGCCCATCACGACGTCCAGCCGGAGGGCGACCCGGCGAACTGGGACACGCCGCCGTTCGAGCCGACGGAGCGGAAGGGGCGGCTCTACGCGCGCGGCGCCGCCGACGACAAGGCCGGCGTCGCCGCGCACCTGGCCGCGATCCGCGCGCACGCTGGCGAGCCGCCGGTCGGCGTGACGATCTTCGCCGAGGGCGAGGAGGAGTCCGGCTCGCGGTCGCTGCCGGAGATCCTGCGGCAGCACCACGACCTGCTGGCCAGCGATGTCATCGTGATCGCCGACTCCGGCAACTGGGACATCGGCGTGCCCGCGCTCACGACGTCGCTGCGCGGCGGGGTCAACGTCGTCGTACGAGTCGACACCCTTGACCACGCGGTGCACTCAGGCATGTTCGGCGGTGTCGCGCCCGACGCGCTCACCGTGCTGGTGCGGCTGCTCGCGACGCTGCACGACGAACACGGCAACGTCGCAGTCGACGGCCTGATCAGCGGACCCGCCGCCGACCTCGACTACCCGATCGACCGGCTGCGCACGGAAGCCGGAATCCTCGACGGCGTCGAGCTGATCGGTGAGGGATCGGTCGTCGAGCGGCTCTGGACCAAGCCGGCGATCTCGGTGCTCGCGCTCGACGCGACACCTGTCGACAAGACCAGCAACACGCTCTCACCGTCGGCCCGCGCGGTCGTCGGGCTCCGGGTGGCGCCCGGCGACAGCGCGACCAGGGCACTGGAGCGGCTCAAGGACCACCTGGTCGCGCACGCGCCGTGGGGCGCCAAGGTCACGATCGAGAAGGAGTCGGTCGGCGAGCCGTGCTCGGTCGACGCGACAGGGCCGGCGTACGACGCCGCGCGGGCCGCCTTCCGCGAGGCGTGGGACGGCACCGACCCGGTCGACGCCGGCGTCGGCGGCTCGATCCCGTTCATCGCCGAGTTCCGTGAGGCCTTCCCCGACGCCGCGATCCTGGTGACCGGCGTCGAGGACCCCGACACCCGCGCGCACGGCGCCAACGAGGGCCTGCACCTCGGCGAGTTCGCCAAGGTCTGCCACGCCGAGGCGCTCCTCCTTCAGCGTCTCGCCGATCTCTGACCCGCTCCGGTGCCCCCGGTGAAACGGGAGGAGGCGCCGGGGCAATAATCCGACCAACGTAGGTCGTTCGGCGTCGCGAAACCGCAGGGGGCGGTGTCACCAGCGGGGCCGTGGCGCTCGTGCGCGCAATCCGATTGCCCCTCAAGGCAATCTGTCTGCGCGTGTCCCGTCCCAACAGCAAGTGGGAGGAATCCGTAGATGAAGCATGCATTTCTGCCCGTCGCGGGGGCAGTTGTCCTCGCAATGGGCGTCATGGGGGTGGCGAACGCCTCCGCCCCTCAGCAAGGCTCAGGTGGCGCGTCCATCGCCACCCTCCACGCCGAAGCGCTGCACGGCACGCTCGGCAATATTCACGGCGTCTACAACGCCTGTGCGGCCCGCGACATGACGTGTCAGTACGGCTACGTCACCCGCAGCAAGGGATCGACCGCTCCGCTGTCGACGCTTGACCCGACAGGCATCGGCGCGACAGAGCTCGAAGACGCATACAAGCTGACCAAGGCCGGCAGCCAGGACAACACGGTTGCGATCGTCGGCGCTGCCTACTTCGACCCGAGTGCCTTGGAGACGAGCCTCAACACCTATCGCGAGCAGTACGGCCTGCCCGACTGCACCATCAAGAGTGGCTGTTTGACAGTGACGGGGTGGAAGAGCAACAAGCTGCACCCGCCGAAGGGCGTTCAGCAGCAGCAGGCCGCCGAGGAGATCGGCCTCGAGACCACCCTCGACGTCGAGATGGTCTCGGCCGCGTGCCCGGGCTGCAAGATCGTCGAGCTGCAGACGCCGTGGGGCGACGGGTTCTACCACCCGAGCAACCCCAAGCGTGACGAGCTCTCGACCGTGCACTTCGCGAAGGCGGTCCAGCGTGCGGTCACGACCTTCGGCGCTACGTCCGCCAGCATGAGCTACGGCCTGCGGATGGACTCGACCACGGCGACCGGCAGGTCCGCCAAGCTGCTCAACATCAAGGGCTCGGGCATCTTCGCCTCGACCGGCGATGGTGGGTACGACGGCTACTTCACCGACACGTCGGCGTGGCCTGAGGGCCTGACCACCGTCATCGGCGTGGGCGGCACCGTGCTCAGCGAGTCCGGCGGCACGTACTCCGAGATGGCCTGGGCCGACGGCGGCAGCTCCTGCACGCAGTATCTCGGCCACGCAGTGGGCCAGCCGAAGTCGGTGGCCAAGAACTGCACGGGCGACCACCGCGCCACGGCCGACATCTCAGCTGTCGCCGAGAACGTGGCGGTGTTCGACGGGTACGCGCCCTACAGCGGCCAGCCGTACAACTGGGTCCCGGTCGCCGGCACGAGCATCTCCTCGCCGTTCGTCGCCGGTATCGCAGGTCGCGCCGGTGTCCCGTCGACGATCCACGGGCCCAACGTCCTGTACGCCGACCCGAGCACGGCGTTCACCGACATCACGACCGGCTCCAACGGCTCCTCGTGTGGGAGCGACGGCATCTCGACCACCAAGATGTGCCACGCCGGCGTCGGTTGGGACGGCCCGACTGGGCTCGGTTCGCCGAAGGGTCTCAAGCCGTTCACCAGCTGATGACCCGCCGGTGATCCGGCAGATCTGACGACAACAGGCTGTCCCCCACCTCCGACACGGGAGTGGGGGACGGCCTGCATTCGGCTCCCTGACGGCCGCCGGGTCGTCATCACTGCACCGACACGCCGGCAAAACCGGTGCGTCGGCGCCGCCTCGGCGGGGATTGGGGGATGCCGGGCCGGACTGCTTAGACTGAGGCCGTGCGAGGCGGCGACGGGCGGCTCACCCAGGACCTCGATCCCGCCGAACGCGGACCCCAGGACGCGTGTGGTGTCTTCGGTGTCTGGGCAGCCGGCGAGGACGTCGCCAAGCTCACTTACTTCGGGCTGTATGCCCTCCAGCATCGCGGCCAGGAGTCGGCCGGGATCGCGGTGTCCAACGGCCAGCAGATCCTTGTCTACAAGGACATGGGCCTGGTCTCGCAGGTCTTCGACGAGCCGACGCTGGGGTCCTTGCGCGGCCACCTCGCGATCGGGCACACCCGCTACTCCACCACCGGCTCCAGCGTCTGGCAGAACGCCCAGCCGACCTTCCGCCCCACGCCCTATGGCTCGATCGCGCTGGGGCACAACGGCAACCTGATCAACACCGACGAGCTGGCCCGCCGGGTCGACGTGCTCTCCGCCAACCAGCTCGGCGTGGCCACGCGCACCTCAGAGGCGTCGACCGACACCGACCTGGTGACCGCCCTGCTCGCCGGCTACCCCGACCGCACCCTCGAGCAGGCAGCCCTCGACGTACTGCCCACCCTGCGCGGTGCCTTCTGCTTCGTCTTCATGGACGACTCCACTCTGTACGCCGCGCGCGACCCACTTGGGTTGCGGCCCCTCGTCCTGGGCCGGCTCGAGCGCGGCTGGGTGGTCGCCTCCGAGACCGCCGCTCTCGACATCGTGGGAGCGACCTTCGTCCGCGAGGTGGAGCCCGGCGAGCTGCTCGCCATCGACGAGGACGGGCCGCGCTCCAGCCGGTTCGCGGCTGCCCGGCCGCGTGGCTGCCTCTTCGAGTTCGTCTACCTCGCCCGGCCGGACACCCTCATCAGCGGCCAGCGCGTGCAGAAGGTCCGTACCGAGATCGGCCGCACCCTCGCCCGCGAGCACCCCGTCGACGCCGACCTCGTCATTCCCGTGCCGGAGTCCGGCACACCGGCAGCGATCGGGTACGCCGACGCGAGCGGAATCCCTTACGGACAAGGGTTTGTCAAGAACTCCTACGTCGGCCGCACGTTCATCCAGCCGAGCAACACAATCCGGCAGCTCGGCATCCGGCTGAAGCTCAACGCCCTTCCGGACGTGGTCGCGGGCAAACGACTTGTCGTCGTCGACGACTCGATCGTGCGTGGCAACACGCAGCGCGCCCAGGTGCGGATGCTGCGCGAGGCGGGCGCCCGCGAGGTGCACGTGCGGATCGGGAGCCCGCCGGTGAAGTGGCCGTGCTTCTTCGGGATCGACTTTGCCAGCCGCGGTGAGCTGATCGCCAACGGCATGAGCGTGGAGGAGATCTGCCGGTCGGTCGGCGCCGACTCGCTCGGCTACATCTCGCTCGACGGCCTCGTGGCGGCCAGCGATGTGCCCAAGGACTCGCTCTGCCGAGCCTGCTTCGACGGCGAGTACCCGATGGAGCTGCCCGACCCGCGGTTGCTCGGCAAGCACCTGCTCGAGAACCGCGGCATCGACGAGCCGCTCGGACCCGACGGCCTCGCCTCGGCACTGATCGGCGGCGGCGCGGTCGAGGCGTTGAGCCGGCCATAGCCAGTACGACGGCGGGAGGGCCAGCGCGATGACGTCGAACGGCGGCCAGCGGTCGGCGTACGAGCGCGCCGGAGTCTCGATCGAGGCGGGCGACCAAGCGGTCGACCTGATGAGGGAGTGGGTGGAGAAGGCCCGACGCCCCGAGGTAGTCGGCGGCATCGGCGGCTTTGCTGGCCTCTTCGACGCGTCGGCGCTCACAGACTGTCGACGGCCGTTGCTGGCGACCAGCGCCGACGGGGTGGGGACCAAGGTGGTCATCGCCCAGCGGCTCGACAAGCACGACACGATCGGCTTCGATCTGGTCGGGATGCTGGTCGACGACCTCGTCGTATGTGGCGCCGAGCCGCTCTTCCTCACTGACTACATCGCGTGCGGCAAGGTCGTGCCGGAGCGGATCGCGGCGATTGTCAAGGGTGTGGCCGAGGCCTGCGTGCAGGCAGGCTGCGCCCTGCTCGGTGGGGAAACCGCCGAGCATCCCGGGGTGATGGGCCCTGACGAATACGACGTCGCCGGATCGACGACGGGGGTGGTGGAGGCCGACGACATGCTCGGAGCCGACCGTGTCCGGGCCGGCGACGCACTGGTAGCGATGGCGTCCTCGGGTCTGCACTCCAACGGCTACTCGCTGGTGCGCTCGGTCTTCGCCGACCGGTCGGCCTGGCCGCTGGAGCGGTACGTCGACAGCCTGGGCCGCACCCTCGGCGAGGAGCTGCTCGAGCCGACGAGGCTCTACGCCCGTCCGGCGCTCGAGCTCGCTCGCCGTATCGGAACTCACGCGATGGCCCACATCACCGGCGGAGGGATCGCCGCCAACCTGGCGCGGGTGCTGCCGGAGTCGGTCACGGCGGTGATCGAGCGGTCCACTTGGGCGCCGGCCCCCGTCTTCGCTCTGATCGCCGACGTCGGCGAGAGCACCCTCGGCCTGCGCCGGCCAGACCTCGAAGAGGCGTTGAACATGGGCATCGGCATGGTCGCCGTCGTTGCCGCCGACAGCACCGACGAGGCGATCGCCCTGCTCGCCGAGCATGAGATCGAGGCGTGGCTCTGCGGTGAGGTGCTCGACCGACCGGGTGGTCGGGCCGAGCTCGTCGGGGACTACCGCCGAAACTGATCCCGCTCTACACCGACCGGTCGGGCGACGCTATCCACTGTGTGCGTTCTCACCCGGGCAGGTATCGTTGGGGACACGACAGACGAGTAGAGGACGGGGCGCCTGTCAGGTGTCCCGGGCCATGAGGTGCGAGGGGGTCGACCCGTATGGGGCGCGGCCGTGCCAAGGCAAAGCAGACCAAGGTCGCTCGCGAGTTGAAGTACCGCGAGTTCAACACCGACTTCAGTGAGCTGCAGCGTGAGCTGCATGGCGACGAAGCCGATGGACCCTCGGCCACCGAAGAGGTCGAGGAGGACGACGACCCCTACGCCGACGTCTACGACGATGAGGCCGCCAACCACCGCTGACGCCTCAGCGCCGCGCTACTCGTTGAGCCAGATGTCGGAGAGGCGCCCGATGCGGGCCATCCGGCGCTCGGCCAGCCGGTCGGCAGCCACTGCGGTGGAGATGCCTTCGGCGGCAGCGATGGCGAAGACCCGTTTGGTGGTTTCGAAGATCGTGCTTGCTCGTGCCTTCGCCCGATCGAACGAGAAGCCCTCGATCTCGTCGACGACCTGGATCAGGCCGCCGGAGTTCACGCAGTAGTCCGGGGCGTAGAGGATGCCGCGGCTGTCGAGCACCTCTTCGATGCCGGGATGTGCCAGCTGGTTGTTCGCAGCTCCACAGATCACCCGCGCCTTGAGCACCTGCACCGTGTCGTCGTTGATCGCGTCGCCGAGGGCGCAGGGCGCGTAGACGTCGATGTCCTCGTGGACGAGGTCGTCGGTCGACGCGGCGACCTCGACCTCTGGGTGCGCGTCGGTCACCTGCGCGAGCGCAGGCTGGTAGACATCGCTGATGACGACCTTGGCGCCGTCAGCCAGCAGATGCTCGACGAGGTGGTGACCGACCTTGCCGACCCCTGCGACACCGACCCGCCGTCCGTTCAGGGTGGGCGCTCCCCATGCGACCTCGGCGGCGGCCCGCATCCCCTGGAACACCCCGTAGGCGGTCAGCACGCTCGAGTCACCGGCGCCGCCGTGCTCGACGGTCCGGCCGGTGACGAAGTCGCACTCGCGGGCCACCATGTCCATGTCCTCGCTGTACGTCCCGACGTCGCAGGCCGTGATGTAGCGCCCATCGAGTGACTGGACGAAGCGGCCGTAGGCGCGCAAAAGCTCCTCGGTCTTGTCCCGATGGGGGTCGCCGATGATGACCGCTTTGCCGCCGCCGAGGTCGAGCCCGGCGAGCGCAGCCTTGTAGGCCATGCCCTTCGACAGATTCAGCACGTCGCGCAACGCGTCTGCCTCTGTCTCGTAGGGGTAGAAGCGGGTGCCGCCGAGGGCGGGACCGAGCCGGGTGGAGTAGATCGCGATGATCGCCTTGAGGCCGGTCTCGGCGTCGTGGCAGAACACCACCTGTTCGTGGCCGGTCTCCTGGCCGAAGACCGTGAATCCAGTCGGTTCTGCCACCAGTGGCGTCCTTCTGATCAGCCGGATCCGCAGACGGACCCGGGCGGTTGCGAGTGTGTCCTCAACGATAGGCCCCCACCGGGCGCCGACCTGGGGTGGCTCGGTTTGGGTGGATCGGTTAGCCTTGGTGACAGATGACCGATTAGGGCCTGCGCGCCGTCCACCCCAAGGATCGGCCGAAAATCGGACGAGGGAGCGGTCACCTAGCATGGAACGTCTCCCATCATCGGCACTGTTGAGGCCGTCGCGACCCAGGCATCCGAAACCGGCCGGGGGCGCATGCAAAGGAGGAATGTCGTGAATGCACGACCTACCGACTCCGAGCCGTTGTTGACACCGGCTGAGGTCGCCGCGATGTTTCGCGTCGACCCCAAGACCGTCACCCGGTGGGCTAAGGCCGGAAAATTGAGCTCGATCCGCACATTGGGCGGCCATCGGCGCTACCGCGAGTCTGAGGTCAGGGAGCTTCTCGGAGGGGTTCCCGGCCAGCGTCAGGCGGAGTAGCCAGCCACCCTGTCGACCGCCAGGAGATTGGGCGGGTGACGTCCTGGGTGCTGCACGTCGACCTCGACCAGTTCATTGCGGCGGTCGAGGTGCTGCGTCGACCCGAGCTCGCGGGCCGGCCGGTTGTTGTCGGAGGACGCGGCGACCCCGCCGAGCGCGGCGTCGTGGCGACCGCCTCCTACGAGGCGCGGGAGTTCGGCGTGGGATCCGGCATGCCGTTGCGTACGGCGGCCCGCAAGTGCCCTGACGCCGTCTTCTTGCCGGTCGACGGGCCTGCCTACGAAGAAGCGTCGGCCGCCGTCATGGCAGCCGTCAGGGATGCGCTGGCGCCGGTTGGCGGCGTCGTCGAGGTGCTGGGTTGGGACGAGGCGTTCCTCGGGGTGGAGACAGACGATCCGGAGGCCGTGGCCGGCAGCGTGCAGGCGGCCGTGCTGACCGAGACCGGTCTGCACTGCTCCGTCGGCATCGGCGACAACAAGCTGCGGGCGAAGATCGCGACCGGCTTCGGCAAGCCACGCGGTGTCTTCCGGTTGAGCGACGACAACTGGTACCCACTGATGGCCGACCGCCCGGTCGATGCGCTGTGGGGCATCGGCCGCAAGACCGCCAAGCGGCTCGCCGCCCTAAGCATCATCACCGTTCGCGACCTCGCGCGGGCCGATCCGCACATGCTGGCTGATCGGCTCGGCCCGACGATGGGCCCTTGGTACCGCCGGTTGGCGCGCGGCGTCGACACCTCAGCGGTCGACGGCTCGCCGTACATCGCTCGCGTCCGCAGCCGGGAGACGACCTTCCAGCACGACCTGACCGATCCCGCTGAGATTGAGGCAGAGGTACGCCGACTCGCCGGCCGGGTCGCCGACGACCTGCGCGCCGAGGGGCGGCTCGCCGTCCGGGTCGGCCTCAAGGTGCGCTATGCGCCGTTCGAGACTCACACGTCGAGCGCTGGCCTGGCCGCCCCGACCGCCGAGCCGGCCGCCATCGTCTCGGCGGCAGTCGGGCTCGTCGACCGGCTGGACGCGTCCCGGGCCGTCCGGCTGCTGGGCGTTCGCGCCGACCTGGCCCCCCTCACTCCCCAAGCACCGACCGGTGCGCAGCCATGAGCCATGACGAAGCGCTACTCGTCCGCTGGGCGACGATGTCACCGTCGACAGGCACTCCGCAACTTGCTCCCCCTGCACCGGTCGCGGCGACCGATCACCTTCACGGAGCGCCGGTTCTACCTGCTCGCTCGTCGGCCAGGGGCAGCCTGACCC